>JAFGQA010000118.1 GCA_016935885.1 Phycisphaerae bacterium
CCGCACGGAATCAGCACCTGTTGCTCGCGCCGGATCAGCAGGACGTTCTTCCCCGGATAGTAACGCCTTGCCGTGATCGCCGCGGTCAGCCCCGCGGCACTTCCACCCACCACAACGACATCCGCCTTCTTCATTGCACTCCTTTGTTGCCTGGTGGACTGTTCCTCAAATTGAACACGCATCCACGCACCAGGCGCTCCTCGTGGATAAGGCTTCCGCAGACCTTCCGATCGAGTACGAATCCAGCACCCTCGATCTCCTCCAGGACAGCCCCGGTTGTAAGCGATTTGAAGTAGTTCGGATCCGCCGGCTCTACCCCCGCGACGTGCGCGGGATATACCGATAACCAGCCATGGCCTTTCAGGAGTCGCCGGAATTCGCCGTACACTTGCGCGCGCTGTGCTCTTGGCAACAGGTGCAGGATGTCATAGCACATGCAGATGTCAACGGTCCCCTTCTCCACATCCCAATGGGTATCATCGGATGCGCGAACACACCGGATGTTCGTGAGTCCAACCTGCGCAGCCTTCGCCTCCAGTTCATCGAGTGCGCGACTGTCCTTGTCTACGGCATGAACCACGCCTCGGGGCCCGACCACCCGGGCCGCGGGAAGCGCATACCGTCCCACCCAGGCTCCGAAATCCAGAACGGTATCTCCCTCCCGCAAGCCCACCTCCCGAAGGAACCGTGGACCCTCAGCAGTCTCCCAGCGGGTCGCTTCCTCCAACACCACAACCTCCTGAACCGACACCGCACATGTTCGCAGGTCTGACCGCCTTCAGCCCCGCACGAGGCAGTTCGTTATCGCACGGCATCATGCAGAAACCCCTGCTTCAACCCGATTCAACGCCCGGTCGATATCCGCCAGAAGCTCGGCCACGGGCTCGATACCGATGGATACACGCACGGTGTTGGGCTTGACGCCGAAGGTCGTGCGCCGCTCCGGCGGCATGTAGAGCATGGTCGTCAGGAACGGGATGCAGACCAGCGATTCCGTGGAACCCAGGCTGACGGCATGGCGAATGACCCGCAGCGCGGAAATGAAGCGCTTGGCATCCTCCTGGTCCTCGCCCACCTCAAACGCCAGCATGGCTCCGAATCCACCCTTCATCTGCCGCGCAGCGGTTTCGTGACCGCTCGCCTTCTTCAGCCCGGGATAACGCACATTGGAAACGCCGTGACATTCCACCAGGTGCTCGGCCACGGCCATCGCATTGGCGGACATTCGCTCGGCCCGCAAGGTGAAGGTCTTCAACCCGCGTTCGAGCAGCGAGGCAGAGTAAGCATCCAGCGTCGTCCCGATGGCTTGCCGTGTGAACCACAGCTTGTCGTAGTCCTCCTTCGGGGCGGCGATGGCACCCGCCATGAGATCGTTGTGCCCGCCGAGCGCCTTGGTGGCGCTGTGCACGACCAGGTGAGCGCCGAGTTCAAGCGGATGCTGGTGGCGGGGCGTCGCGAACGTGTTGTCCACCACGAGACGCGCGCCGACGCGATCCGCCACGCGGCGGGCGGCGGCAATGTCCACGACCTTGCACAGCGGGTTGGAGGGTGTCTCCAGGAAGATCATGACGGTGTTCGGTCGGACAAGTTCGTCGAGACGCCCCGCCTCGTCGGCATCCAGCCAGGTGATCTCCACGCCGAGTTGTTCGAGAATCAAGGAAACCTTGTAGTGGGCGCCGTAGGTATCGTGGAACAGGACGAGATGCCCGCCAGCCTTCAGATACGTGAGATAGACGAGCGTGCAGGCCGCCATACCGGACGTGCAGACGATGCAGTCCTCCGCGCCTTCCAGCTCGGCGATCCGCTTCTCGACGGCGCGCACCGTCGGATTGTCGTCCCGGTGGTACGTGTAACCGTCAATTTCGCCATCCGTGATTTTCCGCAAGACCTCGAAATCGCGGTATTCGTAGTTCACCGCGTTGACGATCGGCGTCACCATCGGCCGGTTGCCGTAGGGGGTCAGGGGGTCGGTCATGCGCTTCCCTCGATGGTCCCCGTGATCCGCTCCACGACGGCCGCAAAGGCGCGCGCGGCGGCCGACTGTGCAAAGCGTTGAACATGCGGCGTGCCTTCGTCCCCCGAGCTGACGACGCCGGGGTCCAGGGGGATGCCGCCAAGGAAGGGAATGCCCATCTCTTGCGCCAGCGCGCGGCCGCCGCCGGTCTTGAAGATCGGACTCCTCTTGCCGCAGTGCGGACATACGAACCCGCTCATGTTCTCGATCACGCCGGCGATCGGGACCTGCACCTGCCGGCAGAATGTAACGCACTTGCGGACGTCCGTCAGCGCAAGCTCCTGGGGGGTGGTCACGATCACCGCATGCGACGGCGGCCCGAGCAATTGCGCGACGGTCAGCGGCTCATCACCCGTGCCCGGCGGCGAATCGACGACCAGGTAGTCCAGGTCGCCCCACTGCACATCCTTGAGGAACTGCTTGATCATGTTGTACTTCATCGGCCCACGCCAGATGACCGCCGAATCGCGGCTTTCGAGCAGGAACCCGATGGACATCACGTGGAGATTCTGCATCGCCGGCACGGGGTTCAGAAGATACGATCCGTTTCCGGCGCCGGTGGTCTCGACCGGAGACCCGGCGAGCCCCATGAGGTGGGGAATGCTGGGGCCGTGGACATCCACATCCAGCAGTCCCACTCGGCGGGCCTTCAGCGCGAGCGAAACGGCAAGGTTGGCGGCCACGGTGCTCTTGCCGACCCCGCCCTTGCCGGAGAGAACCAGGATCCGGTGTTTAATGCGGCTGACACGCTCTCGCACCTGTTCGTTCTCATCTGCCATCTTTTGCTTCTGCGTTTCCGTCAGCATGGATCGCCTCGCTTTCCCGGAAGGACTGTCTCACGGCAGGACCGGCACACCTGCGCTCATGGATGCCCCAGCCGGATGGCCTGCGGCGGACACTCGGGCACACACAGTCCGCAACCGGTGCACCGCTCTGCATCCACCACCGCCACCGCATTGATTGTTATCGCTTCCACCGGACACACAGATACGCAGCGCCGGCATCCTGTGCAAAGACCCGCGTCCACGATGGCCACCGGGCGTCCTGCTGCGGCATCGCCTTCGACCTGGGCAATCCGCCTCTTGATGGCTTCAAGTTGTGCCTTCAAGTTCTCCGCTTCGGCCCGCAGGTCTGCCGCGCCGCCTGCGCCCGACCATGGCGCGGAAAAAGGCATGCCCATGCCGCGCCCCATGCCTCGACCGCGGCCCATGCCACGTCCACCACCCCGACCCATGCCTCCGCCCGCGCCCATGCCGCGTCCCATGCCCATCCCGCCACCCCACTGGGCCGCCGCACCGCCCGCGCCCATGCCGAAGTGGCTGGCGACGTTCGGCTCTTCTGTCGGGGCCATCGACCCTGCCTTGAATTGCTCCACCGCGTTGCGAATGGCTCCGCTTACGCCAACGACAACCTCGATGCCCGCCGCCTGGAGCGTCTCATAGGCATTCGGGCCGCAATTGCCGGTCAGCAGGGCCTTCGCGTCGCGCTCGGCCATCAACTGGGCGGATTGAATCCCCGCACCGCCGCCCGCCGCGACGTTTGGATTCTCAATCGCCTCGAACTCCAGCGTTTCCGTGTCAATCACCAGGAAATACGGACATCGACCGAAGCGCGGATCCACATGGTCATCGAGGCTCGGGCCCTTCGCTGTCACAGCTATCTTCACACGGTCCTCCGTTCCGGTTCGAGTTGCCTTTTGAGATGATGCTGAAGCTCCTTCCACACGTCCCTTATGGCCGCGACGGCCGGGCCTTCGCCATGCTCAATCACCGTTTTGCCCGCCATAAGCGCATCATGCACCGCACGGTCAAAGGGGATACGTCCGATCACGTGCGAGCCGTGCGCTGCCGCGAGCTCTTCGATCCGCCGCGCCTGGTCGGCGTTGAGATCGGCCTTATTGATGACGACCACCGCCGGCACGCCGAAATGTGTCGACAACTGAAGCACACGCTCCATGTCGTGCACCCCGGACACCGTGGGCTCAGTAACGATCAGAACGAGGTCAGTTCCGGAGACCGATGCGATGACCGGGCAGCCGGTGCCCGGCGGCCCGTCGCCCAGGATGCGTTCCTGCCCGAGTTCCTCCGCCAGTTGCGCCGCCCGGTTCCGCACCTGGGTCACCAGGCGCCCCGAGTTCTCCTCCGCGATGCCCAGTCGGGCGTGTACCATCGGACCACGATCCGTGCCGGAGACATACCACTGCCCGGTGACATTTCTCGCCGCCCGGATTGCCTCGACCGGGCAGACCAGTGGACACAAACCGCAACCTTCGCAGGCGAACGGTTCCACGCGGTATGTTTGGGCCACGCGCTCATTCGGCGGACCGTCCAACTGTATGGCATCGAAATGGCAAGCCGCTTCGCAGATGCCACAGGCGATGCACTTCTTCGCGTCCACGGTGGCCTTGGTGCCGCCGACGAAGTCGTGTACTTCGCGAACCGTCGGCCTAAGCAAGAGATGCAGATCCGCGGCATCCACATCGTTATCGGCCAGAACCGCGTTTTCCACGAGCCGGGTGAGCGACGCGAGAACCGTGGTTTTCCCCGTCCCCCCTTTGCCGCTGATGACGGTGACTTCCGTGTAATCGCTCGAATTCCCGTGCGTGAAGGCAGGCGCATTACCACCCGCGATCTCGAATTGTTGCTCCGGGGGAACGGGCGGCAATGCAAGGGCGTGGGAATCGAACATCGCCAGCAAAGTCTGCCCGATCTCGGGAAACCGCTGAGCCAGAATCTCTCCGCCGGAATACGACTCGGCGTACTCGCGCTTGAAGGGTATCCGGCCGACCACTGGAAGCCCCACTTCGTCGGCGTAATCCTGAATCAGGGCGTCGACGCCGTCTGAGCGATTGATGACGATGCCGGTCGGCACGCCCAGTTTCAGGGTCAAGCCGACGGCCAGCTTGAGGTCGTTCAACCCGAACGGAGTCGGCTCCGTGACCAGCCATGCCGCATCCGCTCCGCGGACACCCTCCACGACCGGACAGGCCGTGCCTGGAGAGGCGTCGACAATATTGATCGCGTGCTTGTCGATATGGTCTTTCACGGCGCGGACCACAGCCGGCGCAAGCGCCTCGCCCACGTTGAGAACGCCGTGGGCAAAGAAGAACGGTTGCGGTCCCGAGGAAACCTGGACCTTTCCGATGGGCGCCGGCTGCTCGGTCAGGGCACCCTCCGGGCAGACGAATGAGCACACTCCACATGCATGGCAAAGCTCGTTGAAGATCAGGACCTTCTTCTTGACGACGGCGATCGCGTTGTAGTTGCACGCATCGGCGCACTGGCCGCAGGCCGTACACAGGCGGGCATCCCATACCGGCTTGCGGACTGTCACCTCGTGGTCACGGTCAAAACGTGGTTTCACGAAGAGGAAGTCGTTTGGCTCCTCAACGTCGCAGTCCAACAGGCGCACCTTCTCGCCCCGGGCCGCTCGTGGCGAGGAGCCCTCGCGACGAGCCGCGAGGGCGTACGCGAGGTTGACGGCCACCGTGGTCTTGCCGGTGCCGCCTTTTCCGCTGGCTATGCTTAGTATCACGCGGACTCCTTCTGTCTTTAGCTCGCCCTGGTCATCGGGACACCGCAAGCTGGGCACGTCATCTGGTTGCACGGTACCCCTGGCTGGTGCGGCACGGTCTTGCCGCACGCCGGGCAGATGCAGCTTCCACCCGCGCCCATGGCGAAGCCACCCATGCGTCCGCGCCCCTGACC
>JAFGQA010000010.1 GCA_016935885.1 Phycisphaerae bacterium
ATTGAAGACGAGGCCCCGATCCGAAAGCACCTCAGGTCGGCCCTCGAGCAGGAAGGCTATCGCCTGGTGGAGGCTGAGAACGGGCGCCAGGGACTGGCGCATGCGACGAACCAGCCGCCCGACTTGGTGATCCTCGACCTCGGCCTGCCCGATATCGACGGTTTGGACGTCATCCGGCGCGTGCGCGAGTGGTCACGCATGCCGATCGTCATTCTCTCAGCCCGCGGCCAGGAGCGAGACAAGGTTGCGGCTCTCGACGCAGGCGCCGATGATTACGTCACGAAGCCGTTCGGTGTCGGCGAGTTGCTAGCCCGGCTACGCGTGGCTCTCCGGCACGCCTCGCGCGCTGATGACGTCGGCCAGGGTGAGGCGACCGTCATTGAGATTGGCGAACTGAAGCTCGATCTGGCCGCCCGCCGCGCCTTTCTGCGAGGTCAAGACCTTCGGCTTACGCCGATCGAATACCGCCTGCTGACGACGCTGGCACGCCACGGTGGCAAGGTGCTTACGCATCGCTTCCTGCTCAAGGAAGTTTGGGGTCCTGGGGCCGTGGATGAGGTTCACTACCTGCGGGTCCACACCGCCAATCTCCGCCGCAAAATCGAAGCCGACCCGGCCAGACCCCGGTACTTGCTGACCGAACAGGGCGTCGGATACCGCTTTGCTGACGTGTAGATACCCCCCGCGATCCCGCCCCGCGCCTCCGTGGAACCGATGCCCGGCAGAATGGCATGGTGCGGAGATCTATCGGCGCAACCTCTTTTCAGGCAGCCGCTAACGACTTGGCGACGGACTCCGGAAGACCGGCCACCCCCTCGGCAAAAAGTTCTAACCGTGTCCAGTCACTTCGATTCGAAAGACCCCTCCCATGTAGCGGCAGAAGCCCGCGGGCGATTTCGGTCTCGCGTGGCGGCCGACCCGCGCGTAGAACGGATTCCGCTCGGATTGCGTAGAAACAGACATCCGGACGCATGAAGGGCGCGTTCCGGGTTCGGCGTGTGTTAGGAATGAGGCGTGTTGATCGCGCCAAAGATATCCCGCGTGGAGAGCCACCGCGGAGATGCGGAATCCCCCTCGTGGCAAGCCCTGAAGCTCGGCACGCTCGCGGGGTGTCATGGAACTCATCCTTCGCTAGCGAAAGTCGCCGGTGTTGACGCCGGCGCGGAATACGCCGATCTGGAACTCGGCATCCTCAATCAGATGCCAGTTCGCGCGTCGCGAGGGAGCCGAATCTCAACGACGAGCCCCCCTTCGGGGTGGTTCGTTGCGACAACGCTCCCGCCGTGTGAACGCACCGCTCGCTCCGTGATAGCGAGGCCAAGCCCAACGCCGCCGGCCTGTCGTTCGCGTGCCCGGCTCACCCGGTAGAACGGGCGAAGAATGTCTGCGAGTTCGGCTTCTGGCACGCCGGGGCCACGGTCGCGTACGCAGACGACGGCATCCGTCGCGTCCTTCTGAAGCGAGACTTCCACCACCGTTTCGTCAGCCGTGTACGCCAACGCGTTTCGCACCACGTTCTCGACAGCTCGCTTCAGCAACTCGGGTACGACCGTTGCGACACAAGGTGCGCACTCCACCAACTCCACGGATCGCGTGCCGTTGCGGGCCTCGAATTCGGCGTTTTCGATGACTTCTCGAACAAGGTCGGCGAGGTCCACCGGGCAGCGCGCCGCGCCATCCGTATCGCTTTCCAGGCGTGTGAGCGTGAGCAACTCGCCGATGAGTTCGTCGAGTCGCTCTGCCTCCCGCTCCGCACGGTCCAGCGCCCTGGCGGCGTCCTCGCCGTCCTTCTGACGAGCCAATTCCAGAGCCACACGCTGTCGGGCGAGCGGTGAGCGGAGCTCGTGGGAGACATCCTGCAACAACCGGCCCTGGGCGACCAGGAGCTTTGCGATGCGCTCCGCCATGTGGTCAAAGTCGCGGGCCAATTCGCCGATCTCGTCGCGTCGCTTGCCAATCGCCGGGCCGACTCGCTGTTCCATGTCGCCTTGTGCGAAGCGTCGCAGGGCTGCCCGCAGCTTGAGCACGGGACTGGTGATGTAGCGAGCCAGGATATAGCACACCAGCCCCAAGCCGATTGCGACCGGTGCGAGCCGCAGGAGTACTACCCAGGCCAAGACCGGCGGTGGTGGTGGCATCTCGGGAGCCTCCGCAACGAAGACGTAGTGTGGACCGTTACGTGCCGGCATGCGCAGGGCGAGGACAACAGTCCGATCCGCTCCACCTAGTAGAGGCTCGTCGTTCTCCGCCGCCTGGCGTGCAAGTTGCCGCGCGGTCGGCGACAGGTCACGCCCGTGAACGTCGATTCCCGCTTCATCAAGCAAGTACGTTCGGATGCCCCACGTCGCGGTCAAGTCATCCATGTCTTCAAGGGCCGCGGCGCTTCCTTCTTTCAGAATCACATCTTCCAGACGTCTCGCGTGCTTTTCGAGCAGGTCGCTCATCCGGGTGCGCCAGGTGTCCATTGAGCTCGGCGTCGCCGATCGTGGGACGGGCCCTGGGCCAGGCGCGCCCGGCGGAAACATGGGCGGCCGAGGCATCAGCCAGAACGCGATCACAAGGCTGACTGCAAACGTGAACAAGACAGTCAGCAGAACCGACAGGAAGATCTTCAAGAAGAGCTGTCGCATAGTCGTTACTGCTCGCTTAGCCGGCGGATTGGACTCGCGCGCGTCGGCTTGCCGTCCACTGCACTGCTCATGATTCCATGCTCGCGCACGTGTAGACGTAACCCACGCCGCGCATCGCCTTGATACGTTCGACGCCACCGTGTTCGTGCCCGAGTTTTCGGCGCAGGTGGCTGACATGCATGTCGATGCTGCGGTCCATAGGTGCCGGATCGCGGTCGAGAACGATGCGGAAAAGCTCCTTGCGATTGACCACACTTCCCGCAGACCGCATCAGCACTTCCAGCAGATCGAACTCGGCGCCGGTGAGTTCGACAAGCTGACCGCCGCGCCTCACCTGGCGGGCTCCGAGATCCACCTCGACGTCGCCGACAACCAGCCGCTCGCCCGGCGTGTGCTTGTTGGCAGCATGCTCTCGCATCGCCATCCGGCGCATGATCGCGCGAATGCGAGCCGCCAGCTCGCGGGGGTTGAACGGCTTGGGCAGGTAGTCATCGGCGCCCAGTTCCAGGCCAATGATGCGGTCCACGTCATCACCGCGTGCCGTCAGCATCAACACGGGCATCATGCACTGCGCGCGGATGCGTCGCAGAACCTCGAAACCATCGATGCCGGGCAGCATGACGTCGAGAACGACCAACCGGTGTTCTCCCGACAGAGCCCGCTCGACGCCCTGCTCACCATCTTGGACCGTCTCAACGTCAAACGCTTGGGAGCCGAGGTACTCCGTCACGAGCTCACAGAGCTCCAAGTCATCATCGACGATCAGCAGCCGGTTTTCGGACGTGGTCACACACATCTCCTGCAGTCCGGCACCCATCCGCTTGCCCGCGCCAGTATACCCAAAGGACTCCGCTTCCGCCCCTCATCGTATGAGGCTTCTGATCTTGCGGTGCGTGAAGAAAAGTAAAGAAACCCCGCCGCGCGTTGTCGGCACAAGCGAGGGGCAGGAGTCGGACGACCACTCACGCGCGCAGGATGTGCACGTGGTGTCAAGTTCCGCTAAGAAGCTGCTTCGGCGGACATCCCCCTGGTATCCATAAAGGTTCCTTGCCTCGGCTGGCCCAACGCTCAGCATCAGCGGCGGCGCGCAGCGCCGTCCGCTGCATGCTCTTGTTGGGCGGTCCGGCCATCATCGCTTGGGGACCGGTAGGCCTGACGATGCCACGCAAATGCCCCAAGCGTATTCAGGGCGATGACGATCAATACAACGAAAACTACAGCCCGCCGAGAGGAGTACTTGAGTGCAACCAGCGAAGCTACGAAGTAGTAGGCTGCTACGACAACCACCATGGTAGACAGCGTGTCAACACTCCCCGGAAGTAGCAGAGTGAGCGGGAAGTACGGACCTTCCATCCAAATGGCCACGCTAACGTACCCGCTGAGGAGCAACAAGGCCGTCAGCACCACCAGCACGCTTGCTACAGCCATTGCGGAGAGAACCCGTGTTCTTGTGTTCATGTTCGGTCCTCTTGTGGTCATCTGCGCAGTCATTCGTCAGTGCCTCTCCTCCGTGGGAGATGTGACGACCCGGTCGCCTGACCCGACATTTCCCAAATAGCCGGCGCTCCGCGACATCGCCGAGCTTCTTCTCTCGAATCGTACGCGTTTCCACGCTCCGAGTGCAAGTTGCACGGATATGGCTCGGCCAGCGGTGCCGGGCGAAGGCCGAAAACCCGGCACACTCAGCTAGTTATGACGCCTTGCCCGCAGCCGGCGCACACGACAACGACGGCCGCCACTACACGGATCGGTTTTTCGAGTATCTGAAGCTGTCATCCGATCCCCGCCAGCGGCGGACGGAACCGCAATCGCTTGATCCGCGCCAGGATGGCCGCGAACAAATCACGGGGCACCGCCACTTCCGTCATCTGGAACATGATGTACCGAGCGTGGCGGACCACTTTTGCACCGATCTTGACCAGCTTCTCCCGCAGCGTGGTCAGCGTCCAGTGCTTCACCGCCCGGGGCCGCGCCAGCCGGCGCAGGAAGTTGCCCAGGTTGTACGCCAAGGCAAAGAGCTGCAGCCGGACCTGATTGTCCACAAAGTCATGGCAGCTCAGCCGCGTCCACTTCACCGCGTTCTTGCCCTCCTTGATCCACTGCTCGGCGGTGCCGCGTCCGTTGTAGAACTTCACAACCCGATCCGCCGATCGCCACAGGTTCGTCACGATGAAGCCCACCCGGGGAAACAGCTCGCCCCTGTGCCATTCGATCTTGGCGACCACGCGCCGTGGCGTGTCCCAACTGGTCGCTTGGTACACGAAGTCGTGGTGCCAGATGATGGGCCGGGTCGGCGGCCGACCCACCGGACGCGTCAGGAACGGCTCGATCTCCCGCTCCAGGACCGCATTGGCCGGCAGACGGATGGCGTAGAGGTAGCCCTCAGATTCCAGGTACTCGTACAATTCCGGCCGGGCGAACGCCGCGTCGCCACGGAAGAAGCGTCGGATGTCGCGACCGCGGTAACGGGCCACGATCGGCTTCAGCACCGAGCGCCAATCGTCGGCACTGGCCACGTTCCCATTCCGCAGCAACGCCCGCTCCAGGTCGCCACACTGGTTGAAGCAGAACAGCGGGTGGTAACAGGTGCAGCCGAAGTGGCCGTTGTACGCCGAGCCTTCCTGTTCGCCGTAGGTCTCACTGACCGAGCTGTCCAGGTCGAGGATGATCTCGCGGATGGGTTTACGATCATGAACTGCATCTATCCAGCGGCCGGACAGATCCAACAGCGTCGCCAGATGCGTCGGTTGCGCGAGGATATCAGTTTCGAACCACCTCATCTGACTGGTGGAAGCCGCGTGTTTGTTCTTCGTCCGGCCACCGACGACGTGCCGCATCGCCGGATCGACCGCGAGCCGCTCCGCGTCGTTGGTGTCCTCGTAGCCCGCCAGACGGCTGAAGACCGACTGCCGAAGCTGCGCCGTCAGCGTGTGCTGACGGTTGTTGCCGGTGCGATGATCCACAAACAGACCGTCTCCCATCGCTGTCAATCCCAGCGTGTCATCAAGTTCGCGATAGGCCAGCAATCCAGCGTCTGGAGTGATCCGTGAACCATGGAAAGCGAACTTCAGGCCGCCGTCGAACCCGACACGCAACGCCTCCTTGCGTCTTTCACCCATTGGGTCCTCCGCCGTTTTCGAGCTGCGATGCCGAAAAACGCTTGATTTATGGCTCCAAATCTATGTCAAGTATAACACACTGTAGACATCATCTGGGAAATCCGGGTTCAGAACCGTGGAGACAAGCGAGAGAATACCCAGTGAAGCATCCAAGCCACCGGCTTTGGCACCGGTGCCACAGAGGGTTCTGAAACAGCTTCCAGGCGTCGAGGAACCGTGCGCATTCGCCAACGAAGGATCGCAGGACCGAGCCTGATGGTCACGACCGCCGAAGAAGCGGTGCGTCAGGCTTCGTCATCGACCAGGGGGAACAGCATCGACAGCAGCGTGGAAGCGTTGCTCTCCTCGCTGGTTGAGCCGGCAAGCGAGGCAAGAAGCTCACTGTCGAACCGGATTCCAGCCCCACTCGAATCCTGCTGCGGTGGCGGCATGTTCTGCATGCGATTCTTGGCCTCGGTCATGCGGCTTTCGATCTCCGTGGTGTCGACCCCATACTCCTGGAGTGTGGTCAAGATCGCATTGTCAATAGCCTTGTGTCCGGCTTCCCGATCGTCTGATTGCCGGGCTGCCTCCATGGCGGAGGAGATCGCCTCCTTCAAGTCGGTTTTGAGGGCGTCAATCTGTTCCTCGGTTAGCCCTGCGGTCTGTGCCGACTCTTCGACGTCTTCCCACAATTGCGGCGGGCCTTCGCCACCTTGCGGTGGCGCCTGCGGCGCACGAGTTGTGCCCACCGCCATCTCCTGCTGTGCCATCTGCCACAGGTACTGGAGCGATTCAGCGCCCGTGCTTCCGATACCTGAAATGCTGGACATTGTCATCTCCTTTCTGTTGTGTTGTGACGGCGATGCACAGCCTTTGGAAGCGGCGGCTCGGACGCCCCGCGTGTGTCGGCCGCCGCTCCGTATGGCTCCGCTGTTGGGCTTATCGATCGCTCACCGACTGCGCTTGACCCCTTGACGATTCTTTACGCGGTCTGCGCACCGCGACGCGGGGTCCCAATGCCCCATCGTAAAGAAATGTAAAGAACGGCACACGGCCCACTGACCATTCTCTACCTAATGCTGACCGACCGGCGTGGACGACCCGGGGATAATGGGCACACGTTGGAGCACTTGAGAGTGCGGTAGTATCTGAGCGACCGGAGCCACCGGATTCCGCCGAGAAGCTGTTTCAGGACCCTATGTGGCACCAGTGCCCATGCCCGTGGATTGGTTGACTCACTGGGCATTCTCTCGCTTGTCTCCACGGTTCTGAAACAGCTCCCAAACGCCTCGCTGCCATGACACCTGAGGATCGCAGGAAACGGTCGGAAGCCATTAGCATGGGCACGCGACTCATGGGCGTGCCTTTACGATTCTTTACCTTGCCAGTGGTGGACCGAAGATCAGGAGCTGCCAACAATAAGTAAGGTGGTCGCTACGTTGATTAGGATGTAGGACGCGGCAAGGAAGCCGATCAACGGGATCGGTGAACCTGCGACTTTCTCATAATAGGAGAGCAACGATGTTCAATCGCAAAGGAATGCGCGCCGGCGCCGTCGTCGGCGTCGTTGTACTGGGAGCCTTGGTTGGGGGATGTGGCACATCGCTTGTTGCAGGCGATTCGAACAGCATCTTGGATCTTCTGTCGAGCTTCGGCATTACGGAGGACATGACGATTGCCGATGCCCTGAACCAGCTTACGGTTGGTGACCTGGTGTCCGGCTTCGTCGACTTCGCCGATGGTGCGTTCTCGGGAGCGGGAATGCCTGTCGCGTGTGGCCTGACCGATGATCAACTGGCCGAGATCGAGTCGCTTCAGGCCCAGCTCGACTCCGGCGAGATCTCTGAAACGGCATTCTGCGACGCAGTCCACGAGATCATCGGCGACCGCGGCGCTGGCGTGCCGTTCGCCGGCTTCTCGTTCTACGGTGGGCCGTTTGGGCATCGGATGGACGGCGGAGCGGCCCATGCGCTGGATTTGACCGACGAGCAACGAATTGCTGCCGAGGAGATCTTCCAACGCGCGCACGACGACATTGACGCGCTCCGCGATGCCGCGCACGACGAGATTCGCAGCCTGCTGACCGAAGAGCAGCTCGCCATCCTTGACGAAATAGGAATGTCTCCTGGTGGCTGCGTGGGCTTTTCAGGGCCGGGAATGCTCGGCCGTGGCGGCGCAGCTTCCCCAGTGCGCCACGGGGCGATGGGCATCGGTGGCCGTAGCGGCTTCGGACCAGGGCGGCTCGCCGACGAGTTGCAACTGACTGAAGAGCAGCGAATCGCCATCGAGGAAATCCGCGCCGAGCTCCGCGATGCGGTTCAGGCTCGCCATGAGGAAGCCCGCGACGAGTTCCTCAGTCTGCTCACAGACGAGCAACTGGCGGAACTGGACTGGCTGGCGGACGAAGATAAGTAGGCGGTGCAATCCCCCAGCACACGATTCCGAGCGGGGGGACGGAGACGGCTTGTGCCTCGTCGGGCCGGTCGTGGGCGTGCGCGGCGTAGCGTCTGCACTACGAACGGAGGGTATCGAGAATGAACGCGCGGAAGTGAATCCGCAGTGGCCCCGTCCGGCGGCTTGCTGCTTGGGGGGCTGCGTGAGCGACCTCGTGTACTACACACTGGACATCGTCGTTGAACACGTGCCCGACTTGCTGGACGTGTGACTCGGAACGGTTGCCGGGACCGTCTGACGCGTCTGGAAGCGCACGCTTGAGCCAAGCCTCGCGTTGAATCCTGAGTGTACTTTTTGGGGGTGCAGTAATGAGAGAAGACCACAGACTGGACAAAGGCGCGTGCCGGATCGTGTGCTGCGCACTGATGCTCTCGGTGTGCCTGGCAACGGGATGCCGAACAAGCTCCGAAGGCATCGACTTGACCGAGCGTGGCGTCCTCACGCTGATGATTAACCGAGTCTCCGAATCCACCGTTGCGACGGCCACGGCACAAGTGACGGACAACAACATCCTGTCGATTCCGGGCACACAGATCGTGCTGGCCGACGACCAGGTTCTGTCCATAAACGATGTGCCGCTGACGGCGACTGCGTTGACGATACTCGGGCTCGACGCCACGGTGTCCGCGACGATCGAGGCGGCGGACGCCCCAGACACCTACACGATTAGCTTCGACAATCAGGGTGTCACGACAACGTTCGAGACCACACCGCCGAAAGACTTTACGGAGGTTACGCCCGAGCCATCGGCGGAGGTCTCGCGCGACGGGTTTGAACTGACGTGGGAGCCGTCGGACGACGACGGCGTGACCGTAACGGTCACCATCTCGGGATCGGGCGTGTCCTATGCGGAGGACGGAAGCGCGCAAGTCGTCGATCACGTCGTAACGCTCTCAGATCTCGCGGATGACGGCGCCGTCACGATTGGAAGCACGCAGCTCTACGAGTTCGTAAACGGCGATATCACTGTCGCGGTGACACGCGTCAAGTCGGTTTCGCAGAAGCTCGGGTTCTCCGGTGGCACGATCCGGATGGAAATTGGACTAGAGATTTCGCTTACTCTGGTTGAGGCCGACACGGACTGAGCAGGATTAACATGAAGCGAAAGCGAGGTCCCTCGAAGCGGCGGTGCGGGCCAAGCAGCTCCATCAACCACCTACGTGTCCCGAGTCGATCGAATATTCGCGCCGTTATGACACATCCGGCACCGAGGCGGGCTCGACATGCGCCCCAGGTGCCGGACCAGGTTCTGCACAGAACGTCTGCACAAGAAGGACGCTTCCATGTCACTGACTCGCGCCATCCGCACCGCGGTTTTCGCCAGTTCGGTACTGCTTTGTGGATTCATCCCATATGCCGCCGGGCAGAGCGAACACGCCGGGCCGGTTTCGCAGGGAAGCTCGTCGCCGGCACAGCCCGGCCAGCAGCGAATGCCACCTGGAGATCGTCCGGAACCACCGTGGGGTAGACCGCGCCAGGACGCCAACCCCACTAAGAGGGGCTTGATCCTCAACACCGACGCCGCCTCCGTCGGCTACACGTTGTTCGCCCCGCTGAATTCGACAACCACCTACCTCGTCGATATGAAGGGCGAGGTTGCGCATTCATGGCCGAGCGAGTACGTACCGGGGCAGGCGGTGTACCTGCTCGACGATGGCAGCCTGCTCCGCTGCGGTCGTGAGCATGGCAACCGGCATTTCGGCGGCGGCGGCATCGGCGGCCGTGTGCAGCGGATTGCCCCTGACGGCAAGGTGCTGTGGGAGTTCGTCTACGCCGACGAGAAGCACTGCCTGCACCATGACATCGAGCCGCTGCTGAACGGTCACGTGCTGATGATCGCCTGGGAGAAGAAGACCCGCGAAGACGCCATCGCTGCCGGCCGTGATCCCGAGGAGATGACCGGCGACGAGATGTGGCCCGATTGCATTATCGAGGTCGAGCCGCAGGGCGCGAGCGGCGGCAAGACCATCTGGGAATGGCACGTCTGGGATCACGTCGTGCAGGATTTCGACAAGGACAAACCGAATCATGGCGTGGTCGCCGACCACCCGGAACTGATCGACCTGAACTACCGCCGCTGGGCTCCGCGCGAAACGCCCGCAGAGGTGCGGCGGTTGCGCGCCCTGGGCTACATCGGTGGCCGCGAGTCAGACGACGACGAGAACGACGGGGAAGGCGAGGATGACAATGGCCCGCCGTGGCATGGTTCGGGCGGTCCGGGCGGTCCCGACATGCGCGCCGACTGGTGCCATACCAACTCGGTCGCCTACAACGCCAAGCTCGACCAGATCGCGATCAGCGTCCACAGCTTCAACGAAATCTGGATCATCGACCACAGCACGACGATGAAGGAAGCAACCGGCCACGCGGGCGGCCGCTACGGCAGGGGCGGCGACCTGCTCTATCGCTGGGGCAATCCTCGCGCCTACGGCGCCGGCGATGCGAAGGATCAACAGCTTTTCGCCCAACACGACGTTCGCTGGATTCCGGAGGGGATGCCCGGCGCGGGGCATCTGATGGTATTCAACAATGGCGGCGGTCGGCCCGACGGACGATACTCGTCGGTCGTCGAGATTGTCCCGCCGATCGACTCAACCGGCCGTTACACGCTACGACCCGGCCAGGCATTCGGACCGGCGAAGCCGTGTTGGGAATATGCGGCCCCCAACAAGCAAGACTTCTTTTCGCACTCCGTCTCCGGCGCGGAACGGCTGGCAAACGGCAACACGCTGATCTGTTCCGGCGAGCAGGGGCGCATCTTTGAAGTGACCACCGATGGCAAGATCGTGTGGGAGTACGTCAATCCCTACGTTGAAAGCCGCGGACCCGGGCGCGATGGCGGTCCACCGGGTGGCGGCTGGCGCCCGCGCCGATTCCGCGACGGCCCGCCGGATGGCGAGGGATCGCAGGATGCACTGCGGCCCGAAGGGCGCGGCGACGGACGGCGTCGTCCACCGCCGGACGACGCCGTCCACGACGGCGCCGATGGCGGCGCGCGTCGGGTTGAAGGCCCGACTTCACGTCCCTGGGGGCGTCGGCGCCAGTTCCCGCCCGCCGGCAGACCAGGCGGTCGGTGGGGACCACCCGGCAGCGGTCCCCGGGGCCCACGGGGTTCGCCCGGTGGCCCGGGTGGTCCAGGGGGCCCACCCGGCGGTGGCGTGTTTCGGGCAACGCGCCTCGCGCCCGACAACCCAGGCGTGCAGCAGGTGCTTGGAGCAAACCACACGGGGTCCGGGCTCCCTTCTGACGCGCGCCCACTTGCGGCTCACGTGACTGGTTGCTCCACGTTGCCGTCGCCACAATCCTCGGGCGTACTCGTCATATCAACGGGCTTCACGTAAACGACCTTGGCATCGCCGGGGCTGTAAAAGTCGGCCAGGCGTGCTTCGGCGCTATATCCGCAGCGTTCATAGAACCGACGTGTCGGTTCATACAACGGCCGGGAAGAAGTCTCGACGTAAAGCCGACGCCCGCCGGCGAGGATCACGCGGCGCTCGACCTCGCGGAGCAAGTGGCGCCCCAACCCGTGGCCACGAGACGCGGCGCGAACCGCGATCCAATACAGGTCGAAGCTGCCAACCGTGCAACCGATCGGACCATAGCATGCGTAGGCGATCGGGCAGCCGTCCGCATCGGCGAAGACGAAGTGGTATCCGCTGTCCGTGCCGCGTGCCAGATGCGCCTCGACGAGTTCCACGGCGATATCGATCTCGTGCGACGCAAAGAAGCCGGATGAGGCGACGATGTTCCGCACGGCTTGCACGTCCGTTTCGCGGACGGTGTCGCGGAACTCAACGCGCCCCACCGCGTGCGAATCTGTGGTTGTCCCGCGCGACGTCATCGGCGATTCTCCCGCGTGGCTGGCTTCGCTGCGGCACGTCCATTCGCGGACGGTCCGAACGCGGACTGGACCAGACCCGTGAAGAAGTGCCGCGCGTTGACGCCCAAGGTGCGCGTGCGGTAGCCGCCCTCCTGCACGACGAGCGTGGGCAGTCGCAGGTTGCCGATAAGACGCCCGTTCTCCTCGAAGTCGCGCGCCGCCAGCGACCACGTGCCGGTCGGGTCTCCCTTGGCCGTATCCAGTCCGAGCGCGACGACGAGAAAGCGGGGCCCGAAGCGGCGGACGCGGTCCAGAGCGCGCGTGAGCGCCTGCCGGTATCGTTCGGCGTCAATCTGCTCGGGCAAGGGGATGTTCAAGTTGTAACCGCTGCCAGACTTCGCGCCCTTCTCATCCTCGAAGCCGGTGAAGTACGGATAGGCGAATTGCGGGTGTCCATGGATCGAGACCGTGAGGACGTCGCCGCGCTCGTAGAAGATCTCCTGTTGCCCATTGCCGTGGTGGTAGTCGATATCCAAGATCGCCACCGTCCCGGTACGGCTCAAATGATGCGCCACGATCGCGCCGTTATTGAAGTAGCAAAAGCCCCCAAATGCGGCATGCTCCGCGTGGTGGCCGGGCGGGCGGATGAGCGCATACGCCAGACGATCGCCGCCCAGAAGCGCCTCGGCGGCCGTCAGGGCGCAATCGACGGCGTGCTTGGCGGCCGGGTAGGCGTTCTGGTTCAGCGGCGTGAATGTATCGATGCAGTAATACCCGGCGCGCACCGACAGTTCCTTCGGCGGCCTGGCGGCGTTCCGAATCGGGAAAACATAGGGGTAGAGCGACTTGTTCGCCGGCACGTTCCGGCAGGCTCGCTTCAGGTAGTCGACGAACCGGCCGTCGTGGACGGCACGGATATGCGACTCCGAAAACTCCTTCACGTTTGACGTGCGAAACAGGCCCGTCGGCTCCAGTTCCTTCAGGATGGCGGCGATGCGGACGGGGGCTTCCACGTAGCCGCGCTCACGGATGTGGTGGATGTCGTGCTTGTCGTTCACGACCAGCAAGGCCCGCTCGTTAGCCGCGAGCCGTTGAGCGCGTGCAGCGGGCGATTTCGGTTGCGCATACCGAGGCTCGCGCAACTGGACCGGATCATCTCGGAACGACGCCACGACTTCATCTACGTATTCTTTCGAACAAAGGTAGTCGTACTCGTGCTCCAATATCGCACGGCAGGCCGCCCGCGCTGATTCGCGCCGGAGCGGCTTGGCCCGGTCCAGCCCGTCGAACACGAGGTAAGGCAGACCGCGGTCGCCGGGCTTGACCGGCTTTCGGTAAGCCGTGTTGATGATCGGCCGGGCCCCATATCGCTCATAGAATCGCAAGCGCGCCGCGTTCTGGCGGTATTGCTCGCGCGACTCGCATTCGGCCGGGTCGTCCGGCAGGCATTCGAAGAAGACGCCGACCGCCCCGTGGGCCACGGCCTCGGCCCGCACGCGCTCGTACAGCGCGCCGCCCACACCGCTGCCCGACAGCTTCATGCTGGTAGCGATGTAGTCGAGGAAGAAAAAACGCAACTGAGGTTCATACGCTGCCAGCGCGAAACCACGCACAATGCCTCTCGCACCATCGGCGACAAAGAGCAGATGGCGAAACTGGTACTTCAGCGGGTCGCGGAGCTTGGAAGCCAAACCCGCGACGTCTTGCTCGCGGATATCCGGGAACTGAGCCCGCAGGATCTGCTGGATCTGCATAATCTCCTGCTGGTCGATCGGCAAGGCGTCGTCAAAGATCCGTCGAATTCGGAACACTGGACCTGTTACCTGTTGTGGCGCGCCCCAGTCTGGAGTGCATCCGAGACGATACGCCGTACCACGTCTACACTGCTCAGTCCCGCCCGGTTGGCAGCAGCGGCAAAGCCCGCGTCCGGCGAAAGACAGGGATTGGCATTGACTTCCAGGATCCAGGGGTGACCCGCCACGTCCACGCGGAAGTCCACCCGCGCATATCCCCGCACGCCGAACAGCAACCAACTCGCATGCGCCAGGCGCTCCAGTTCCTCCAGCAGCGCCGTATCCCGCGCGGGGAAATCGAACCTTCGCGGCGTGTGGGAGTATTCGAATGACTCCGCGTCCCATTTCGCGCGGTAGCCGACCAGCCGCGGTCGCCCAGAAGCGTAGTCCACAAACTGAATTTCCGCGATGGGCAACACCTCAGGCCCGTCCGGCCCGGCAAGCATGGAGACGTTGAACTCGCGTCCCTCGATGTAATGCTCAGCGAACACCTCAAGACCGAGGGACGCGACACGTGCTCGTATGAGTTGCTCAAGCTCCTCTCGATCATCGACTTGGACAACGGCGTCGTCCTCGAGGCCGACCGACGCGTCCTCGGAGACAGGCTTGATGACACGCCGCCCGGGACGGAGTGCGACGGAGCAATCGCCGTCGCCGGCCTCAACGTAGTCGGGCGTCGGCAGGCCCTGCAACCTGAGCAAACGTTTGGCCAGTAGTTTGTTCGTGGTCAGAAACATGGCTTCGGTTGGCGCCCCCGTGTACGGAATTCGCAGCGTGTCGAGCAACGCCGGTGCCAGATGCAGCAGCCGACCCAACCCGGCAACGGCTTCGACGAGGTTGAACACCAGATCGGGCTCACGGGCGCGCAACTCCGTACGCACGGCCCCTAAGTCTAGCGAAAACGACAGTCGAGACGTCCTGTATCCCATCGCAGAGAGTGCGGTCTCGACTTCGCTGGCCTGCGCAAACACGTCGACCTCGTCCGCGCGGGCGCTTGCCGGCAAGTCGTCGTGTAGCACAACCGCGTGCATACCAACCTCGATCACGCGCGCCCGGCTGCCGTCCGCTCTGAGGCGGAGCTCCTGCGACCAAGCGCGGCAAGCCGCGGATCAAGTGCGCGGACGCGAGATTCCGCCGAGGCGACGATTCGTCCGATCAGTTCCGCGTACGGCACACCGATGGCCGTGCAGAGCATGGGCAAGTCGGAGTGGAACGGATGCAGACCCGGCAACGGGTTGATCTCGATGATCTGCAGCTTGCCGTTCGCGTCGGCGCGGAGGTCAACGCGACCCGCGTCACGGCACCCGAGTCCCCGCCAGGCGGCCAGCGCCAGATCCTCGGCCGGGGCTGCCCAGTCCGACGGAGCGAGCGGGAATCGGCACAGCTCCTCGCATCGCTCCTTATTAATGTAGGTGTAGGAGTGCGGCTCCGCCTCGGGCAAGAGCACGATTTCGAGTGTGCCCACGGCCTCCGCCCGCGAGCCCGTGCCGGTGATCCCGACCGTGAACTCGCGGCCCGGGAGGTACGCCTCGACCAAAGCCGGCTGGCGGAATTCGTCGAGCACACGCTCCACGACCGGCTTCAACTGCTCCGCCGAGTCCACCCGCGAACGACCATCAATGCCTTTGGCCGTGCCCTCGGCCAGTGGCTTCACGAACGCTGGAAACGCCATATCGAAGCGAGCGAGCTGGTCGACAGATTCAATGACGGCGAACGGAGCAGTCGGCAACCCGAGGTCGCGCAGCACGCGTTTGGTCAGCGATTTGTCGAGCGTCAGCGCCGACACAAGAGGGTCCGAGAAGGTGCACGCGATCTGGAAGGCTTCCAACATCGCAGGCACCTGCGCTTCGCGCGATACGCCGGCGAGCCCCTCGGCAATGTTGAAGACGAGGTCCCAACGCTCGCCGCGTGCCAGTCGGCCAGCCAGGGCGATCGCATGACCGATTCGCTCGGTTCGGTGCCCCAGTTGTTGCAGCGCGGCCTCGATTGAGTCAATCGTATCGGGCCGGTCAAACTCGGCGGTTTGCTCTTCGCCGAACCCGGCCGCAAGGTAATCGGCCCGCAGGTCGTACGTCAACCCGATCAACATCCCAGGGCTCCTTCGGGGTCCATGACACCTCCGGCGGCATTCGATTTTGGGTGCCACGGGCGGCTTGTCCGCCCGCGCGGTTTCTCTGGTGGGCACATGAGGCAACCACACTGGCAGGCGAGCTGCCAGTGGCACCCGCCCAAACTCTCACGGACCCGCTCCTTCGTGCGTAGTTCGGTATAGAGCACACGGTGCCAGCGCACGGCATCCGTCATCCGCATGTTCAGCACCTGGAGAATCGTCTGTCCGAGTGGAACCACCTCGCGAGGGCAGTCGTCCGAGACGCCGTCGATGCCGCGCCCCGTGTAGGCCATACGCATACAGACGGCACACGAGTGGCCGGACGTCCAGAGGTAGAGTGCGGCCCATGCCGCTCAGGAATCGGCACTCGCCGTTGGTCAGCCGCCGGAGAATCGGCCGCGAGCCGTCCGGTCGAGAAGCCCACTTCAGCCGGTTCGGATCGTCGTCTCGTTCCGGAAAGTCCGAGTCGGTTGGGCAAACGCACTCCCAGGAACCTCGCACGCCGGTGAACGCTGTGACCCCGTCGGTGTCGCCCTCGGTGGCCGGTCTTTCCCGGGACTGGCAGCAGGTCTTGCCTAGTGTGGCGCATTTGCCGCGACCGCTGAGCGGTTTGAGGTCCATGCTTCAAACGCCCCTCTGAAGAGGATCGGGGTAGCGGAAGACCTCTCCCTCGTAGTTGCGCAGCAGGAGGTCATCGCCCTCTCTTCCAACCACATTGTCAGGCCACAGCGCGATCTTGCCACCTCCCCCCGGCGCATCGATCACGTACGTGGGACAGGCATATCCGGTCGTGTGGCCGCGCAAGCCGCTGATAATCTCCATGCCGCGCTGCACCGACGTGCGCAGATGTGCTGAGCCCAAGATCGGATCGCATTGGTAGAGGTAGTACGGCCGCACGCGGATCCTGAGCAGGCCGTGCATCAGCCGCTTCATCGTCTCCACGTCATCGTTCACGCCGCGCGTCAGCACCGTCTGGCTGCCCAACGGAATCCCCGCGTCGGCCAACCGACCACAGGCCTCGGCCACCTCCGGGGTGAGCTCGACCGGGTGCGTGAAGTGGATGCTCAGCCACAAAGGGTGATGGCGGCTCAGCATCCTCGTTAGGCTCGGCGTGATGCGTTGCGGAAGCACGGCTGGGATCTTCGTCCCGATGCGCACGATCTCCACGTGCGGAATCGCCCGCACTCGCCCCAGAAGCCGGTCCAGACGCTCGTCCGTCATCGTGAGCGGATCGCCGCCGGAGAGCAGTACATCACGAACCTCATCATGCGCGGCAATGTAGTCCAGCGCGCGTTTATACTGTGGCTCGTTGAAGTGGTACTCACCAGTCTGGCCCACCATGCGCCCCCGCGTGCAGTAGCGGCAATACGTGGCGCAGCGGCCGGTCACCAAGAACAGTACGCGATCCGGATAGCGATGCACCAGCCCCGGCACGGGCATGTCCATATCCTCGGCCAACGGGTCGTCCGCCTCGCCCGGGCTGTGTACGAACTCCGCCGTGGTCGGGATCATCGTCTTGCGAATAGGGTCGTGGGGATCTTCGGAATCGATCAGGGAGGCGTAGTACGGAGTGATGCCGACGGGCAGATGCCCGCCGACGCGCTTTATGGCCGTTTCCTCGTCGAAGGACAAACGCACGACTCGGCCGAGCCGTTGCAGGTCGCGCAGCCTATTCCGCAGTTGCCATCGCCAGTCGTTCCACTCGCTACGGCGCGCCTCTGGGAAATGCGCCTTGCGGAAGGACTCACTACGCGTGCTGCTCGTGGCGATGGATCGCGATTCGCGATTGATGTCGGCGCGCTCATGAACGCGATGCCTTTGTCTATGCTCTTCGGTGGGATACCGTTGATCCAGGACAGGCAGGGCGACGCAATTGGCGTGGGCACCGTCGGGCTCCGGATCGGAGCCCAGTAAACCCTCTTCCATTTTACCTCTGGCCCTCTGGGCCGCATCGGTCCGTCTGACGAGACGCCGCGCGGCGTCAGGCATGCGTCAGCCGTGCCGCGACACATACGGAGATTAAATAGCTCAGACCTTCAAAAAAGCAACAGTAATTCTGGCAGAAGGAAGTTTTTTCTCGGCCGCCAGAGGGAGCCGCGCGGGCCAGCCGGAGCCGGGAGAACCCTGCCTTCGGGTTAGGCCGGTCGGAGGTCCCGTTCGCGGCCCAAGAGTCGTGGGCTATCCACGCCGACTGATCATGATGATCCCGCAGTTGGTCTCCCGAGCCACCCGGAGGGCGAGGTCGCCGAAGACCTTCCGCCGCTGACCGATCCGCCTCAACCCGAGCACAACGAGGTCGGCATCCGCGGCATATCGTGCCACCGCGCCTGCCACCTCGTCCTCGGCGACAACGATCGGGCTGGAGTCTCCCGCCACCTCGTCCTTGGCCACCCGGCGAAGCTCCGCGACGGCCCGCTCGCGATCCCGGGAGGTGGCGGTCGATGGAATCACGCGCAACAGCGTGGTCTCTCGGGCCCCCAGACGGTGGATACTGGCCAGCAGGCGGGCCCGCAGCTCGTCGTGCCCGCCGCGACCGCCGAGCGGAACGAGCACGCTTCGCACATCGCGGAGCAGCCAACCGGCCGGGGCCCGCAGGATGGCCACATCGCAAGCCACTTGCCCCATCAACGCTTCGAGCCTGCTCTCAAGGCCGGGCTCCGTCAGGCTGCTCAATCCCAGCAGCAGGCTCTCACACCGATGGGCCCGGACGACCCGGGCGATCTCGCTCCACGGGTCCGCGGCGACCGTGGTGAGTGCCTCCGGGGCCAAGCCCCGCGCGAACGACGCCGTCAGGGCCTCCCGAATGACCGCCTGAGAAGCCTCGAGCGAGGGAGGCGTCTCCTCGGACTTCCAGTCATCCAGAGGGGACACGATCGAGAGCAGGATCACCCGCCCGACCTTGGGTGTGGCCAAAGCAGTCGCCACACCGACCATCGCAACGGCGTTACGTGGGTTCGCGATCGGGACCAGGACCAACGGGCTACGGCCCCGCAGACGCACCAGTTCGGCGTCGAGTGCCTGGGTGTACGCGTCGAGCGCTCTCGCCCGTCGTGCGAACAAGGACGCATAGAGAACGCCGCCCAGTGCGAGCCAGACGCACACGATCATCCCGGCGCTTGGGACATTGATTCCCTGAAAGACCGCCAGCCCCGCGCACGCGAGTGCACCGACGGTCGGGACGAGCGGAAACCACGGAGTACGGAAGTACGGCTGCGTGACACCGCCCCGCCGACGCGCCATGACAGTGATTCGGTGAGCCAAGGCAAACGTGACCAGGAATATGAGACTCGACGCTGCGCCGATCGCGGCTACGTTCGGAACCAGGACCAACACGACTATGACGATCGCCGCCGTCGTCAGAGCAGCGGTGGCCGGCGTGCCGCGCTGCCGATGGAGCACCTCCAGCCAGCGGGGCAGTGTGCGGTCACGAGCCATGGCCCGCGCGATGCGCGAGGCCGCCAACAGGTTGGCTTGCAGCGCAGAGAGCATTGAGAGGATGGCCGCCGCCACGACCAGCCAGTAGCCGAACGTACCCAGGTACCGCCGTGCCGCGATAGCCACGATGGCCTCCGGCTCCTCGGCACTGGCCTGAGTAATGGACTCACCGGGAGCGACTCCCACCGTCGCGATGATGAAGAGCAGAGGTAAGTAGATTGCCAGGGCGGCCCCTAACGACAGGAACATCGCCCGCGGAATCGTCCGTTGTGGATCGCGG
Organism: Phycisphaerae bacterium; assembly: GCA_016935885.1. The sequence continues at coordinate 19,624 of JAFGQA010000010.1, forward strand.
ATTTCACCGGACACGGCCGCTATCAGGTCGAATCCCTGCAGCGCAATGAACGTGTACCCCATCGCTCGGAACAAGCCCATCACGCCGCCGGCGAAGAACGGGGTCAGGTGATCGCTGATGCTCTCGGACGGCTTGCCGACGAGAGCCCACAGGCCGGCCGCAACCAGAATGGAGAACACCAGCACCTTGCCGACGTTCGGCCATTGCCCTCCGCCCGCCACTTTGCGCGTCAACCCGACCGTGTAAACCAGCGTTGCCACGATGGCCAGGCCCACGACCGCCGGGCGCCCGGCCAGCCAATCTGGCGAGTTGCCGAAGAGAGAGAGGCAAACCTCTTCCAGGGCGATCACGGCGAACGCCCCGAACCCAAACGCATAGAGGACGGCCGCCACGATGGAAGCGAACCAGACCACCCACCCGACGCTGAATGCCGCCTCGACCGTCAGGACCTTCTTGGCGAACGCGTATGTCCCCCCAGACTCGGGAAACTGCGTGGCGAGCTCCGCGAAACTGAGAGCCGTGATCACGGCAAGCAAGCCGTTGAGCGCAAACGCGACGATTGCGCTTGGACCGGTCGCGGCAAATGCCACGCCTGCCAGGGCCAGGACGCCTCCCCCCACGATCGCTCCAACGCCGACGCCGGTGGCGCCGATTAGGCCCAGCGAACGTTGGATATCGGGTCGATCCGCCATCGAGTCTGTCTCGTCGCATACGCTCCGCCTGCAAATATAGCTCCGCGCGCCCCATCCGAACAGGTGGGCTCATGCACCTGCTCCGGCATGGTGGCCAGCCGCTGAACACCGTGACGCCGGACGACATCAGCGCCATCCTGCCCACAAGGCGAATCAGCGACGACCGGCAAAGCCGGTGGTATGGGGAAGGCCCCTGAAAGGGGCCGGCGATCAGGCCCGCCCCCAATGGGGCCGTCGGTCGGCACCGCCCCGAACGGGGCGGAGGCGGCAGGTGTCACGGCGGTGACACTTCCGGCGCCCCTTGTATGTGCTGCACCCGGCATGAATGCCCAACAGCGGCTCACGCAGATGGCCCAGCATCCGCGCGGCGTCACTGTGGTGCGTGGGGTCCAGCGGCCCCAGCCGAATGTCGGCCGGCCCGTCCGGCACGCGGCCGGTGACGTGGGCGACCAACGCGCGGTTCTCATCCACCGTATGCCGGCCGGTCTGCTGGTCGATGCGCTCGGTTAAGAGGAACCGCAGATTGGCCCCGTCGCCGCCGCGGATGTACGTGTGCCCGTACCGCCGCTTGGCCCCGAGCAGATAGGCCAAG
>JAFGQA010000119.1 GCA_016935885.1 Phycisphaerae bacterium
AGGGAAAACAGTGGTTCGGAAACGCCGTTTCTGACCGTGAAAGCCACCGGCGAGACGCCGGTGCCACAGTTTTGCCACGGCCTGCTAGACTGTCATGCACCCGCGCTCCTCCCCCGATGAGCCACGGGCTTCGGCTTGTGTGGTTTCTCGGCGGGAGTAATCGCCCACTTTCTGCGGCACGCCGAACGGGCCAAAGCCCGGTACGTGTCTAGCGGCGCGGTATGGGTAAGCGGAGCCGCCGGCGGCGGCGGGGCTTGCCCGTGGGCGTCCATCCCAACCTGTTCTCACGGGTAACGAACGACACGCCCCTGTGGGGCGTGTCGTTCGTTACCCGTGCTACGCCGTTTGAACGCTAAACACGCGCAAAGCCCGTGGTTCTTCTTGGCGGTTTTCTCGGGGCTCTTCCGGCGACCCTTTCTCGCGAAGGATGGCTGATCTGATTGAGGGCGGTGGATGCTGCCGGGGGCGAGGCAGGTCTTGCGCTGTCCGGGCGGTTGATTGACGGTGGTCTTGTCGCGATTGCCGCTGGGTTCAGCGGGTTTTGGTGGACGCAAGTCTTTCTGATTTAACGAGTTAGGACAGGTCCCGGCCGGAATCCAACGGGGCGTTCCTCGGACTGGCACAGCTCATGCTCCCGGAAGCGGACAATGGAGCGCGCGGATTGCGAGCGCGCAAGGAGATGTAGGTGACACACCGGCGACACTCATGTTCGCGCGATGATCCTGGACCGAGTGACAACGCGCCGTCACTTCCCGACTGGCAGGTTGTCGGCGCCCGGATCCGTCGTGCGGCGTTCGTGGCAGCGTCACTGCATTTGGTCCATTCGGCTGGAGGCAGTTTGGACGACGGCGCGGTGTTGGAAACACCGCGGGACCATTCGGGTGGATAACCCATGATCTACGGACTGTGGCAATCTGCTGCAGGGTTGCAGGCCCAGGAATACCGGCAGGCAATCATCGCGAACAACCTTGCGAACGCCGAGACGCCCGGCTTCAAAGCGGATCGCATCGCCTTTCAGGAGCGGCTCAACGCGGCCGCGACCAAGGGCACGCCGCGGACGCGCCATCCCGTGTTGGACTCGATGACGGGCGGGTTGTTCGAGACAGAAGTCTATACTGATTTCGATTCCAAAGATGCACCGTTGGTTCCCACCGGCGGCTCGCTCGATGTGGCCATTCAAGGCGACGGCTTCCTGACCGTACGGACCTCAGATGGCTTGCGATATACGCGCGACGGCCGGATGGTCATGGACAGCGACGGGACGCTCCGTCACGTGGCCAGTGGTGGGGCGATGTTGGATGAGCAAGGTCTGCCCATCATTCTGGACCCGGCCTCGGGCGGGAAGATCAAGATTGACGAGTTCGGCAATGTGAGGCAGGGCGGCAACCTTGTCGGGCGGGTGGCAGTGGTTGATTTCGCGGATCGGCAGCAGCTTGAGAAGATAGGCCACGACCTGTACGCGTCGGACAACGCCCGACCTGTCGAGGCGAACGGCCGCATCAGACAGTTCTACCACGAGGGGTCGAGTGTGGACCCGGTTCAGACGTTGGTCGAGATGATCGCCGCCACGCGGGCGTACGAGACCAATGCCAGGATGATCACGTTGCAGGACGAGACACTCGGCCGCCTGGTCAATGAGGTCGGGCGGATAGGGTGAGAGAGGAAGGATGAAGGATGAAGGATGAAGGATGAAGGATGAAGGATGAGGGATGAAGCGAGGTGGGGCGTTGATGGTGCTGCGGAGTTGGCTGAGGAGTCGTCGGCGTCGACGACTTGACGGCCGTGGCGATGGCGACAGCAGGAAACGGCGCTGATGGGAACTCAAGCACTGTATACCGCGGCGACGGGCATGAAGGCGATGGACTTCAAGCTCAACGTCGTGGCCCACAACCTGGCGAACATCGAGACCGTGGCGTTCAAGCGGTCGCGGGCGAACTTCGAGGACGTCCTGTACCAGACGCTTGAGGAGCCGGGACAGCTTAACGGGCTGGACGTGCCGCTCCCGACCGGCAAGCAACTCGGACTGGGCGTGCACGTATCGGGTACGCAGCTCAACTTCGAGCAGGGGCCTCCCCAGGAGACGGGACAGAAGTACGATTTGGCGATCAATGGGGCCGGCTTCTTCCAGGTTCAGGCCTTTATCGACGGTCAGGAGACGACCGTCTATACGCGGGCGGGCAACTTCACGCTCAACGTGAATGGCGAGATCGTGTTGGCCAACAGTCTGGGAGCCCGTCTGGAGCCGGCCATCACGATTCCGCAGGATGCGACCGACGTGACGATCTCGCCTCAGGGTTTGGTGCAGGTGCAAGTGGCGGGGACGACGCAGTTTTCCACCGTTGGTCAGATTGAACTGGCCGATTTCATCAATCCTGCCGGCCTGAAACAGCTCGCGGCCAATCTGTACAAGGAGTCCGATGCTTCAGGTCCGCCCGTCACGGGAAACCCGATCGAGAACGGAATGGGGTCCGTGCAGCAGAACTACCTGGAGATGTCGAACGTGGACCCGGTTCGGGAGTTGGTGGAATTGATCCACACACAGCGGTCGTTTGAATTGAATTCGCAGTCGATCCAGAGCGCGGATCAGACGCTACAGACAGTCAACAACCTGAGGAGGTAGGTCGGCGCGCGGGCAGCGGGCTAGCGACGGCGGAGACGTCATGATGAATTGGCAGCGGCACGGATGTCTGTTTGTAGCCTTTCTGGTGTTTGCGGTGACAGGGGCACGGGAGGAATCGGCCCGCGCCGGCGAAATCCGCATCTGGCCGACGGCCGTCGTGACCGGGGAGGTTGTGACGCTTGCCGACGTGGGCGATCTTCGGGGGTTTGATCCACCAACAAGACACCGTCTAGGTCAGATCGTGGTGCATCCCGCGCCGCGAGCGGGCAGCCAGGTTCTCGTGCGAACGGCGGACGTTTGCGAGGCGCTGGCCAAGGCCGACGCCAACTTGGCGTCGATCAGGGTCTTCGGTTCGGCGCGATGCAAGGTATCTAAGCCACGGCCGCCGCGCGAGCCAGATGCGCCGGGCACGCATCAGCCCGTCGCGAAACCGCAGCAAGAGCGCATTCTCAAACAGACACCCACGAGTCGAGCAAGACAGAAGGCGACCGGACCGGCGAAACGGAAAGCAGCCAACGAGGCTGGGCCGACGGCCCCCGGGCAGGCGAAGCAGGCAGCCGCCAAGTCGGTGGAAGCGAAGCCGGCCACGCAGGACCAGGAGGAGACGCTGGAGTCGATCCTTCGCCAGTACATCGTTGCCCGGATGCCGGGGCGTGACGCGAAGCTGGAGATTCGGTTCAGCCCTGCCAGCGAGCACCTCCTGCGGCTTAGCAAGGCGGAGCACCGTTTCGGGATTCGCCCCGCCAACGAGCGTCGGCTCGGTTTCTTGAGCTTCAATGTGGACATCATGCGGGCAGACGAGCCCGTGCGGACCGAGCCGCTTGTGGTCGAGGTGCAACTGGTCAGGGAGGTGGTCGTTGCGAGGCGGCCGATCAATCGTGGCCAGGCCATTGCCGGGCGGGACCTGCAACTCGAGGAACGCCGGTTCACCGATCTTGAATCGATCGGGATCACGGACCTGACGGCGGCCGTCGGGCAGCAGTGCGGTCGGTTCGTGCAGCGAGGCGAAATGTTGGAGGCGAAGATGTTGAAGCCAGTGCCGCTGGTCCGCCGCGGTGAGAGGGTGACTGTTTGGGCGCGGCTCGGCGGTGTGGAGATCAAGACGACCGGCAAGGCGCAGGGGGCCGGCGCCCTGGGCGAGACCGTGGAGGTCCGCCGCGACGGGGCAAGACGAAAGCAAGACCTGATTGAGGCGGTCGTCACGGGCCCCAAGACGGTGGCCGTGGCCGACGCTCGACAGGTGGCGAGTCGGTAGGTGGGAGGCGATGTCATGCGAGTGACACTGGCAGTGTTTGTTCTGACATTCGGACCTGTCGGTTGGGCCGCGGGGCAGAGTTCGTCGTTGTTCAAGCGCTGCGAGGCCCGAAGGGCGGCGGAACGGGCGGCCACGACGCAGCCGTCGGGCAACGGCTCCCTGCCGGTGAACGCCGGCGCGGCCAACGCCCGGGCGATGGGCGGCAACACGGCGTTGGCCGAGGTCTCGTTGACCGCCATCAGGCTGCCCGAACCCAAGGTGATCAAGGTCCACGATTTCATCGGCGTGATCGTGCGGTACCAGGTGCAGCATCAGAGCAGCTCCAAGTTGGAGCAAGAAAGCGAATGGGACGCCAACGCCAAGCTCGAGGCGTGGTTCCGGCTTCACGACCGCAAGTGGACGGATCAGGGGTTCCGCGCCGGCAAGCCGGAGGTCAAGTTCGCGAACAAGAATGAACTGGAAAACGAAGGCAAGGCCGACCGGAAGGACAAGTTCGAGACGCGGCTGATGGCGAAGGTCATCGACGTCAAGCCCAACGGCAACCTGGTCATCGTGGGCTGGTCGAAGATGGGGATAGACAAAGAGGAGCAGTACATTCGTCTGACGGGTGAATGCAACCGGGATCACATCACGGCTGACGGCAACATCACCAGTGACAAGATCTTCGGGCTCGATGTCGTCACCATGAACAAAGGTGCGGTCCGCGACGCTGTGAAACGTGGTTTGTTCAAGGAGTTTCTGGACGACTGGAAGCTGTTCTAGTACGGCGTTTCACGAATGGAAACGACTGTACGCTCTGCCGAGAATCCTCTCTCGGCACCGGCTTCAGGACCGAGAAGGGATTCTCGGACCAGCAATGCTTCAGGACCGAGAAGGGATTCTCGGTCCAGCAATCGTAGTCGCGTTTCCTGTGAAACGCGGTACTAGGGAGTTCTGGCGGGAACCGATCGCGGCGCCGCCGCGGGCGGCATCGACACAGGTGGGACGCCTGTACCGCAGGTTTTGTCGGAGTCCCTGAAGGCAAGAGGATGGGCGGTTTGATCGAGATCCGGCAACATTCAGGCGCACACATTCGCGGCCGTTGCGTGGCACGAACCGCGCTCTTGGTGCAGTGCGTGCTCGCGGTGGTCCTCGGTGTCACCGTGCCGGCATCGGCGACGAAGATCGCCGACGTGACGCACCTGAAGGGCCGCCGGCAGAACACGCTCGTGGGGTACGGTCTCGTTGTCGGCCTGCCTGGGACGGGCGACGGCGGGAAGTACCTGCCGTCGATCATGCAGCTTGCGTCGATGCTCGACAAGTTTGCGATTCCGGTGCCGCCTGGGACGCTGACGGACACGAAGAACGTGGCCATCGTGATGTTGGAGGCCACGCTGCCCGACAACGGTGTTCGCGAGGGCGATCGGATCGACGTGAGTGTGAGTTCGACCGGCGCGGCCAAGAGCCTGCTCGGCGGCCGTCTCGTGCCGACGCCGTTGCAGGGACCGGGGCTGGATAGGATCTTCGCGTTCGCCTCGGGCACGATCCGTCTGCCAGATCCGAAGGTCAAGACCAACGGGATCATCGTCGACGGTGCGACGATGGAAGAGGACGTCATCCACCACTACATCATCTACAACGAAGATAGCGGTGCGTGGGAGGCCACGTTGGTATTGGAGGACGTCCACGCCAGTTCCGCGCTGGCGACGGTGATCGCCCAAATGATCAACGAGAGCGCATCGGAGATCGGGCAGATCCGCCAGGTCGCCAAGGCCCTCGGCCCGAAGAACGTAGTCGTGCAGGTCCCGGAGTCGGAGATGGACAACCCGTTCGTGTTCCTCGCTCGCATTGAGGACACCGAGTTGCTGATGCCGCAGGGCGAGGCGAGGATCGTCATCAACCGCAAGACCCAGACGATTGTCGTCGGCGAGGGGGTGGAGATCGGCCCGGCGGTGATCGCGCACGGCGGCATGACCATTACGACCGTGCAGCCGCCGCCGAAGCCGACGGCGGAGGAGCCGCTTGTCGAGCAGGAATACGCGGTGGGGATCGGCGCGGCGAAGGACAAGCGTCGCAACGCCAGACTCCGAGACGTGGTGGACGCGCTGAACCAACTGAACGTGCCGGCCAAGGACATCATTGAGATTGTCGAGAATCTGCATCGGTCCGGCAAGATCAGGGGCAAACTGGTCATCCAAGAATGAAGGAAATGACAACGTTGGACGTAGATTCCAGTGTGATGTTGCCGATGGCGGAGTCAACAAGGGCCGCGGGCATCGACCCGCGCGGTCTTGGGAGTGGGCGTGATGTCGTGCGTTCAAAGGCTGCACGGGACGACGTCCGCGGCTCGTCTTCTCCGCCAGCGTCGGCGGCGGAGGACAGGCTGCTGCGCCAGCGCGTCGGCGAGTTTGTCGGCGACGTCTTCTACGGCACGCTGATTCGACAGATGCAGGCGTCGAAGTTGAAGGGCGAGTACTTCCACGGAGGCCGCGGTGAGGAAGTCTTCCAGGCCCAACTGGGCATGGAGCTGGCGCAGCGCATGGGTCGCGCCATCGACGATCCGATTGCGAACAGGATTTACGAAGCGATGTCGAGGCGGTTGGGGCGACAGCAGACCTGGGATGGCACCGCGGCGCCGCGGGAGGACGTCGAGACGGTATGTCACGAGGTGAGCCATGAATCGTGAGGTGGTCACGAAATCGACGGAAGAATTGGCCGCCGTGATCGAGCGGTTGATCGCGTTGCAGGTGTCGCTGCACGCCGTCGTGCGCGAGAAGCTCGAGGCCATGCGCCGGGCGGATACCGAGGCCATGCTGTCGGGGTCGCGCAGGGAGAGCGAACTCACTTCGGAAATTGCGGCAATGGACGATCAGCGGCGACAGGTTGTATCGAAGCTGTGTCAGGCCGTTGGCATTTCGCCGGCGCCGGGCGGCAACAGCGTGACATTGCGGGCGCTTGCGGGGCGTCTTGAGCCGGGACCGCGCGAGCGGCTCGCGAGACTGGCGGACAGGCTGCGGGAGGAGATGTTGAGGCTGGCCGAGGCGAATCGGGTGGTTGATCTGGTAAGCCGGGAGATGATGGCACACTTCAAGGTCCTGTTCTCGGTCATGATGCACGACGGCGAGGCGGCACCGACGTACTCCGCGGACGGAGGAGTCGGCCCGGCGTCCGGGGCACGCGTGTTGGACGCGGTGGGATAGGCAGATGGGACTGACGTCTTCATTGAGTATCGGTCGAACGGCGCTGACGGCGTATCAGGCGGCATTGGCGGTGGTGGGCAACAACATCGCCAACGCGGCGACGCCGGGCTTCTCCCGCATCAGTCCGGATCTGTCGGGCATTCCCGGCCCGGCATCGAGGGCCGGCCAGGTTGGCAGCGGCGTGCAGCTCTCCTCGGTCAGGCGAAACGTCAACGAGGCGCTCCAGGCGCGGTTGCGGTCGGCCATGTCCGACAAGGAATCGGGATCGGCCAGGCAGTTGAGCCTGGACCGCGTCGAGGGGATCTTCAATCCGCTGGGCGATATGAACCTGGATTCGCTGTTGGGCGAGTTCTTCGCCGCCTTGGGCGAGTTGCAGAACACGCCGGAGAACCTCGCAACGCGTGGCATCGTGATCACCGCGGCCGACGCGCTGTGCGAGAGGATCCGCGGCATACACGGCGACTTGGTAGATCTGCAAAGGGACCTGAACGCCGAAATCGAGGAGGCCACCCGCCAGGCCGACGAACTGACGACCCGGATTGCCGAACTCAACATCGAGATTACGACGGCGGAATCAGCGAGTGGTGGGCCGGCGGCGGCCCTCCGAGACCAGCGTGATCAACTTCTCGGCGAGCTGTCCGAGTTGTTCGGAATCACGGTTCGGGAGCAGCCGTCGGGCGCGGTCAACGTCTACGTCGGTAACGACGCGGTCGTCCAGTTCGGCCAGTCGTTCGGCCTGAAGACGGAGACGGAACTTAACGATGACGGGATTGGCGTGGCCGTGGTTCGACTCAAGCTCAATGACGGGCCGATCACGGCGACGAGCGGCCTGGTCGAGGGCTTGATCACCGCCCGTGACACCCATCTTGGCACGCAGTTTTCGCGGTTGGATACGCTTGCCGCCGCCTTGATCCGCGAAGTCAACAACGTTCACGCCAGCGGCAAGGGGCTTGAGGGTTTTTCCGAGCTGACCTCGCTCACGGCGGTCCTCGACCAGACGTTGGCGCTGTCGGACGCAGACAACGGTATCGAGTTCCCGCCCCACACCGGGTCGTTCTTCATTGACGTCAAGGATACGGTCACCGGGACGGTGGTTCGCACACAGATCAACATCGACCTGGACGGCATCGGGACGGACTCGACGCTGAACTCGGTCGCGGCGGACATTACGGCCAATGTGGCGGGCGTGACCGCAACGGTCCTGGCGGACGGTCGGCTGCAACTGACAGCGGCCAGCGGGTCGGAGTTTACCTTTGCGGGCGACACGTCCGGCTTCCTGGCTGCCATGGGCATGAACGCCTTCTTCTCCGGCACAGACAGCAGCGACATCGCGGTCAACCCGCTGATTGCGAACAGCCCGGCGCTGCTCGCCGCGGCGCAGTCGGATCTTGCCGGTGATGGAAGCAATGCCACCGCCTTGGCATCCCTGCAGACGCAGGCCGTTAACAGCCTCGGCGGGATGTCCGTGAACGAATACTACACGACGACCATGGCGGGCCTTGCCGTGAGTCTGTCCAGCGCGCGGAGCTCTCACGAAGCGAGCACGATCATCTTCGATTCGCTGACCGTACAGCGGGAGTCGCTCTCAGGCGTGAGCCTGGACGAGGAAGCCATCGCAATGGTCTCGTATCAGAGGGCGTATCAAGGTGCCGCGCGGTTTCTGAACGTTGTGGACGAGATGATGCAGACATTGCTGACTTTGATTCGGTAGGTCTGTGACCTTCGCGGCCGTCGCCGCGGGGTAGGACGACGACAATGGCGATTACGACAGGCAATCTGTCACGCGTCTCGAATAGCCTGCAGGTGTTCACGACGCTGTCCCATCTCCGGGAGAACGCGCTGAGGCTGTTTCAGGAGGAGCAGCACATCGCCACGGGGCAGCGGTTGCTGTCCATCAGCGACGACCCGATCGCCGCGGAGAAGATCACCAGGCTGAGCCAGTCCCTGGAAGGCCAGGAGCAGATCCTTGCCAACTTGCGACACGCCGACAGCCAGCTTGCGGCGGCCGACTCCGCCATCAGCGAAATCAGTGACCTGCTGATCGACGCGGCACGCGTCGCCGGCGAGCAGGCCGGCAGCACTCAGAGCGCGGACGAACGTGACGCCAGTGCCATCGTCATCGAGGGCATCATCGACCGGTTGAAGGACATCGGCAATCGCCAGTTCCAGGGCTTGTACCTGTTCGGCGGGCGCGACGTGAAACACGCGCCGGTCGACAGCGATTTGGGCCGCGTCACCTGCGTCGGAGACACTGGCCAGCGCACGACGCTGGTCGATCCAGGATGCGCGCAGGCGTTCAACACAACTGTCGCGGAGGTACTCAATCTGCGGGAGGATGTCACCGGCGGGTATGCCGGTTTCGACGTCCAGCTTGCAGCCGATGTACGCCTCAGCGAACTGGACGGCGCACTCGGCGCTGGCATTCGATTGGGCAACATCTCGGTGACCGAGGTCGGTCCCGCCACCACCTTCCAGGTTGATTTCACCGGCGCCGAGACGGTCGAGGACCTGATTGCGAGATTCAACGACGCGTCCGCCGCGGCCGGCAGTTCGCTGACGCTCGGGATCAATCCGGGCGACGGGGCCACGCTACAGATCACCTCGGGCCTGGGCAACGGGATCGAAGTGAGCGAAGTCGGCAACGGCACCGCGGCGGCCGATTTGGGCATCGCGAAGAGCGTCGGGGCGGGATTGGATCTTGACGGCGACAATCTCAATCGCCGCGTGACGTTGACGACGCGGCTCAGCGACCTTGCCGCCGGTGGCGTGGCGTTGACCAACGGCGTTGTCATCACAAACGGCCAACGAACCGCCACGGTCACCTTCACCGGCGCCACGACGGTCCAAGATGTTCTGAACAGCCTGAACACGGCCGGCGTGGGCATCCGGGCCTCCATCAACGGCGATGCGGACGGCATCGAGATCGAGAACCTCGTTGCCGGCATGGCGTTGGTCGTCGGTGAGAACGGCGGCACGGATGCCGAGACCCTCGGTATTCGAACGCTCGATTCGAGCGTCTCGCTTTCTCGCCTCAACGGGTATCGTGGTATTCATCCGATCGAGGGGCAGAATGACATCAAGATCACGGACGCGCTCGGTGTCGCGTTTGAGGTGGATCTGAGCAGCGCTCAAACGGTGGCCGACGTGATCGACGCCATCGAGGCGGCCGCCGCCTTGGCTGGGGGGTCGATATCTGTTGGGACTTCCCAAGGTGGAGCGGGCCTTCGCCTGACTGGGCCTGGCGGCGGTTTGATCACGGTCGAGCGTGTGGGACTTTCGCCGGTGGCCACGGAGTTGGGCATCGAGAAGACCGGCGCGGCTCCCGGCGTGCTGGAGGGCGACAACGTCGGGCAGTTCTACCAGACGGGCGTGTTCAGCGCGTTGTATCGGTTGCGCGATGCCCTTCTGGCGGATGATTCGTCGGAGATCACGGAGGCGGGGTCGCAGATCAACGAGTCGCAGACGCACGTGGTTACCGAGGCGGGGAAGGTTGGTGCCCGATCTCGGTCCATGCGTGCCAGAATGGATCAAACGGAAGACGCAGTCGTGGCGACAACGGTGTTGTTGTCTGAACTTCGGGACGTGGATTTTACAGAGGCGGTGACCAAGTTTCAGGCGGCCCAGACGGCCTTGCAGGCGAGTCTGTTGACTGCGTCGCAATCATTGAATCTGTCGCTGATGGACTTCCTGGGATGAATGGATGTGTCGCAGGCTGCGGCGGGTTCTTGACGGGAGGATCGTAGCTCGGACGCGGGTGTCGAGTCAGCGGTCAAAACAGAGAGTGGGTCGCGAGCGAGCGGCCGGGAGTTAAGCGTCATGATTATCGAGACTTCGCGGTTCGGCGGAATCGAGGTGGACGATCAACGATTCTTGAATTTCCCCAAGGGTCTTCTCGGTTTCCCTGACGACCGGGAATACGCGCTGATTCAAACGGGGGAAAACAGCGCGTTCTATTGGATGCAGGCGGTGCACCGGCCTGAACTGGCGTTCGTGGTTTGTGACCCTCGCATGTTCGTGATGGACTACCGTGTGGCCATCAAGGCCGAGGACCTGACCCATATCGGGCTGGCGGACACGAACGGCTCGCAGGTGTTCGTGATCGTCAACAAAGTGGACGACATGCTGACCGGCAACCTGCAGGGACCGCTTGTCATCAACGTGGCGACGCGCGTCGGCAAGCAGCTGGTGCTGTCCGACAAGCGCCACTCGACACGCCACCCGTTGATGAGGCTTCCCGTGGAGCAGAAGGTGGTCAGCAGAACCGCCTAGGACCAGAGACTAGAATCCAAGAGCAAGAGCCTGGAGACAGATGGCGGAATGGATGTCCAGAAACCAGTATCTAGCATCTAGTTTCTAGTATCTAGCTGGGAGGTGCCAAGGATGTTGGTGCTATCGCGTCAACGAGACGAGACGATCATGATCGGCGACGACGTCGAGATCACGATCGTAGACATTCGGGGCGACAAGGTGCGCCTCGGCATTACGGCGCCGACCCACATTCCCGTGCATCGTAAAGAAGTTTACGACGCAATCCAACGGGAAAACCGGGCCGCCGCGAAGATGAAACCCGAGGACCTGCCACCGAGCAGCGGCACCACTGGCAAGGAGCCACCGACGCGTCGGAGCCCTCGCGGACCGCAGAAAGGCTAGGCATGGCGACCGCCGCCGTCCGTTGGGCCATCTGGACTGCGGCGCTGACTTCCGTGCGGTGCATCATGGCGCCGCAAGACAATCATGGAGGATTGTGACATGGCTCGCATTAACACGAACACTGCCGCGATCATCGCCGGACGCCAACTGAGACGCTCGCACGAGGCGCTCAGCGTCTCCCTGGAACGTCTCTCGAGTGGGCTGCGGATCAACCGCGGGGCCGACGATCCAGCGGGCCTCATCGTCTCGGAGAGTCTGCGCGCGGAGATGGAGAGCGCTCGGCAGGCGATTGCCAACTCCCAGCGTGCCGCAAACGTCATCTCCACCACGGAGGGCGCGCTCAACGAAGTCGCTTCGCTCCTCAATGACATCCAGAGCAAGATCATCGAGGCCGCCAACGTCGGCGCCGTCTCCGACGACGAAATCCGCGCGAATCAGATCCAAATCGATTCCGCCATCGAGTCCATCACCCGGATTGCGAACACCACGACCTTCGCCGGTCGGAAGCTCCTCAACGGCTCGTTGGGCTACATCACCAGCGGAATCAACAAGACCGAGATCACCGACGTGCGAATCAACGGCGTCTCCTTCGGAACGGCCAGCTTCGTGCCCGTCACGATCAACGTCATCCAGTCCGCTCAACACGCCCAGTTGGAATTCCGCAACAGCTCCATTTCCCAGGACGTGACGCTGGAGATCTCAGGCCCTGTCGGCGTGACCACCTTGCCCCTGATGTCGGGCACGACGGCAACCGAGATCAAGGCGGCGATCAATCAGGTCAGTGATGCCACCGGCGTCAGCGCGTCCTTCATCAATGCGGGCAACCCCGCCAGCGGCGTGACGCTGACGACCACTGCCTACGGAAGTGACGCCTTCGTCCAGGTGGCCGAGCTCGGCGACGCCCACAACGTGTTCGTCACATGGAACGCCGACGACGAGGACGTCGATCGCGACATCGGACGCAACACAACTGCCACCGTTAACGGTGCCCTGGCCCTCAGCAAAGGGTTGGACCTGTTTCTGAACACCACCGGCCTGAGCGTCGAACTGCGAATCCAGGAAGCGTTCAACGCGCCGGGCTCGACCTCCTTCGCCATCGCCGGCGGCGGCGCGACCTTCCAGCTCGGTCCCGGTGTCGACTCCAATCAGCAGGTGAATATCGGCGTGCCGTCCACGGCCGCGTCGAACCTGGGCAGCGCGGAGGTCGGATTCCTCGCGGAGGTCGCCACGACGGGGCAGTACGCCCTGACCGAGGGCGGGGCGAGCCAGGCCGCGCTGATCGTTGAGAAGGCGATTCGCCAGGTTGCCGTCCTGCGGGGCCGCCTGGGCGCGTTCGAGAAGAACACACTCGACACGAACATCCAGCAGTTAATGGTCACCCTGGAGAACCTCACCTCCTCCGAATCCAGCATCCGCGACCTGGACTTCGCCCAGGAGACGAGCAACCTGACGCGCAACCAGATTCTGGTCAGCGCCGGAACCAGCGTCCTGGCGATCGCCAACCAGACGCCTCAGGCGGTCCTGGCCTTGCTGCAATAGTGCAACGGTGCAATGGCAGATCAACCGTCAGCGACAGGTTCCTTCCCGGTTCTCCGCGCCAGTTCCCACCGGCCAAAGCCCGGATCGGGCCGCGCGCAGCACCACCACGGACGCATCCCGATTGCCAGATGTCATGTGAGCGTAGCTCGCCGTTTGGCAGACATAGCGCACCTCGGGCGGGTGGGTGGCACTGGCAGCTTGCCTGCCAGTGTGTATGCCCTATGCGCCCACTGGAGAGACCGCACGGGCGGGCAAGCCGGCGTACGCGTTCGGTTGAGTGGCATGGGTAAGCGGAGCCGCCAGCGGCGGCGGAGCTTACCCGTGGGCAGATACGCTGGGCCGAGAATCCTTCTCGGCCCGCTGTGTCGAGCTGTGGGAGAGGATTCCCCCTGGGAGTGGATGCGAGAAGGGATTCTCGCACGAGCGGAAGTGGATGCGAGAAGGGATTCGAGCCTGGGCCGAGAATCCCTTCTCGGCTCGTTGTGTCGAGCTGTGGGAGAGGATTCCCCCTGGAAGTGGATGCGAGAAGGGATTCTCGCACCAGCGATTCTCGCACCAGCGACCGTTGGCATCCATTCCAGCCTGTTCTCACGGGTAATGAACCACCCGCCCCAGTGGGGCGTTTCGTTCGTTGCCTATGCCACCCCGTTTGAACGCCGAACACACGCTTGCCAGCCATGTATATGCCCCATGGGCCCATTGGAGAGAACGCACGGGCGGGCAAGCCGCCCGTGGCACCCGGAATCGAATGCTGCCGAAAGTGTCACCGCCCCCTTTGCGATAGGCCCAAGCTGGAGGTGTCGCCGGAACCGTGGAGCAAGCCTATGATGGGGCGGAACGCGGTGCGGCGAGCATGACCAGGGCAACGAATCTATCACTCAGTGCGGTAAACAAGCCCCGCAGGCTCGGTCAAGTGTTCACACCACGGCCCGTCGCCGACTGGATGGCCCGTTGGGTGTGTGCGATTGGGCCGCGACGTGTGCTCGATCCGGCCGTTGGGCGTGGCGTCTTCGTCGAAGCTGTTGAGGCGCTCCTCGGCGATGGCCGTCTGGCGACCACGCCGCGCATCGACGCCTGCGAGATCGACGCCCGAACGCTGCACGACTTCGCCACCGCGCGTAGGTGCCCCGGGCAGCGTGCGTGGCCGGGTGAGCCGTCTCGGCGATGTGTCCCGGCGCCGCGCCGCTCGTCGGTCCACTGCCGCCAAGCGGATTTCATCACCGCCTGCTTTCGCGGAACGTACGACGCGATCATTGCCAACCCCCCATACATCCGCCATCACGCCATGCGCTACGACGAGGCGCTGCTGCGTACGTTCGACCGCATCTGCCGCCGCCGGCTTAGCCGGATGACCAATCTGTACGGCCTGTTCCTCATCAAGATCTGGACGTTGCTCGGCCAAGGCGGCCGGGCCGCGGTCATCACGCCTGCCGAGTGGCTCAACGCCGACTTCGGCGTGCCCATCAAGGCGTACCTGCTGGAAGAAAACGCCATCGACGCGATCGTCCACTTCGACCATGCCGCCAACGTCTTCGACGGTGCACTGACCACCGCGGCCATCACGCTCCTTCGCCGTAGCCGAAGCGAGAAGGACCCCGTGAACCTGTGTCATGTCCGCAGTGTGAAGGCGTTGTCCGCCAGGACCCTCGAAGACGGCACACGTGTTGATTCCGGCAACCTTGCTCCGCGCGTCAAGTGGACGCCGCTGTTTACGATTCGCAAAACAGGGAGCACGACCAGGTGTCCAAAGGGCACGGCCACGCGTCCAATCCTTGCTGACATTGCTCGATGCACTCGCGGCATCGCGACAGGGGCCAACGACTACTTCACGCTCCGCGAGTCAGACCGTCGCCTGTGGAAGATCGACCTCGCCGACCTCCGGCTCTGCATCACCAAGGCTCATCAAATCCCCGGCGACAGACTCGCCCGCACGGACGTTCAGCGCCTGATCGAAGCCGACCAGCGTATCTATCTGCTGCACCCCCGCCCGCGCCTGACGGCCGCCGTCAGGCGATACCTCGATGAAGGCCGCCGCCGCGGCATCGACCAACGCTACCTGCCGTCGCACCGCCCCGTCTGGTACATGCCAGAGCGCCGCGAGCCCGCCCCGGTTCTTGTGTCCGTTTTCGCCCGGGGCTCGTTTAGGTTTGTGCTTAACGAGGCGGGCGTGCTGAACCTCACCGCCTATCACGCGATCTACCCGCGCACCTCGGGCCGGGCGTGCGTTCAGGCCCTTTTCGGATACGTGACCGGCCCCCAGGCCCACCGCCTTCTCCAAGACCACCGCCGCATCTATGCCGACGGCCTTCTCAAGCTCGAGCCCCGCGACGTGGAAGCACTCCCGATTCCGGACCAGTTGTGCCACCGCTGATTGGCTGACGGGGGTTTCTCGCCGCAGTGACGTGACTGCCGGGCCTCTGCTTCGATCGCAAGATTATTCAACTGCAACGATTGAGCCGATAGAGCCGTGGGAGTCCCAAAAGAGCCTCCGATCTTGCGAAAGAGCACCCGACCCCATACGTGTTTAGCGGGCATCAGGTCCTGGTGGACGCCTGAGCGCGCCGCCCCGGCAGGGGCGTAGGATAGTAGCCACCGATGGAGCGCAACGTAACACGTGGCAGTGGGTCGTGGGGACGGGATCGGTCAGTTACCGGCCGCCGGGCAAGCGCGTGTCAGACGGTGGGGCGATTTCACTCGGCTTTCCCTTTCTTCCCGGTCAGCGGTGCGCGTACGGGCCCTTGACTTTCGGTGTCCACCGCATCGACGGGCTCCGAGAATGCCGGTGTGTAATCCTTCAGCGAGTTGCTCAATCGTCCGCGGTCGTACATGAAGTACTCGCCGTCGGGCGCGATTTGAATGGAACGCACCTGCAACCCCTGCTGCTGGAGCCGGCGCACCGTCTCGATGATGAAATCACGCCGCGCCTCGGCCGCCTTCAGTTGCGCCTGATCGTCCTCCACGAATCCATGGTCATTCGCTGCACATCCAGCGCACAGCAGCATACATGAAGCCCCCAGCATGGCAATCCGTAAGCGCATGACATTACCTCCCTGGAGCCCGAGTCTTGCGAAGTACGATTATCAAGGGCGACGATGCTGCGGCCTTATTGCCGAAAGCCGCCCCCACATCCACGGATCTCGTGATACGGTCCCATTCACCGCGACGACCATCTGTCTAGTAGCTCAGATCGATCTGGAACGTCTCATCCGTTTGCCCTCCAACAACATAGTTGAATCCATCCAAGAGCTCGAACGCTGGAATCATGAAAGCGCTACCGTCATTTGTACCCGCGATGTGCATACCTAGAAGCTTTGCCCCATCCAGGCTGACAACCGGTGAACCACTGTCCCCGCCCTTGGTCCGTCCGCTCAGTACCTTCGACTGTACGATCGGCACGGCCATGAAGACTCTCCCCAGGTCCTCATAGTCTATGCCTCGCTGTTCTGATTTCGTCCAGGTGCGCACCCACTTGGCTCTCTTGTCACCCTCAGGCGTCCATATCGTGTACGTGCGGCGTTCGATGTCACCTAAGTTGGTCCCGGTAGGCCGCCCGAACTTCTTGATCGCCGCCTGCAGCGGACTCCCAGTCTGTCTGACCTCGGCGAGTGCCGCATCGAAGCTGATCCGCAGCTTCTCACCGACTGCGAGCAGGCCGTAGATGCCCGTCACTTCCGCCAGCGCCGAACCGATCGGTGTGATCTTCCCGCCGGGACCGCTGGTTGTCCGGGAGACTTCCGCGCCGATGGGAAACGCGCGGGGACGAGTTCGCGTCATGCCGAAGACATGCCGGCAGCTAACGGCATACCGCGTGTCTGCGTTTGGGCGCTTGACGATGCATGTGATCACACCGGTCACCAACTCGTTTCTGCCGGAGCGAGTCACGGCGATTTGCTCGTTTCTCTGGGCACGCGGCAGGTGCGTGCTATCACATTCCACGTCTGTGGGGACAGCGCACAGCATCCGCCTACGATCTACCGTGCAGTAGGTATAGAGGAACTCCGGGATTGTACCGGGCTGTCCAGGCTTGAGCCGGCGATTCTTCTTCTTGACGAGAAACGTAACACACAACTGCCGCACCACGATTCGTTTGCCACCACGTTTCCTCGTTCGGTAACCGTAGGTAACGGCAAGCACATCTCGATAGGCCAGCCGGAGTTCCTCGGCCCGCGTGTCCACAAGCTCTTTGGCCGCAGCCATTTGCTTCTCGGCGTCGAGCGATCGCCACGTCTTTTTGGCCTCGCGCAGACGCTTCCCCTCCTCACGCTTGAATACGTCGTCGAGTTTCCTGGCTCGGGCTGCGTGCAATTGTCGTTCGCCCATCGTCAGTTCTCCGACGCTTGACACGAATCGCAGCCCCTCCTTGCCGGTGAGGGCCACACTACTGTAGACTATCGAGCCTCGTTGGCATCACCATGTCAGTAGCTTGCTCCACGATGTGCATGTGGCTTTGGCGTCTCTGGGTTGCCGGTGGGCCGGATCCGTCTCTCTCAAGAATGCCCCGGGCCTACTGCGAACGGGATATCTCGATTTCAGCATCTTTGATTGGGTTTTTTGTAAATGTCCTTTGAGGGAACGCCTCTCTGGCTACGTCGTTGGCTACTCGGATGGTTTCTGTCTTCACGTCTCCTTCTGCAGGAGCACTTGTCGTTGGCGGTACTGTAGGTGGCGCCAGAGTGACTTTCACTTCGTCGTTCCCTTCGTCGCGGGGCACGGCTCTGGTGATCTTGTACTTATATCCTGCCACGTCGATCTCCTTGTTGCGTAGATATCCACAGAGCCGCTCAAGTTCTGGTCGAGTGAGGCCGTCAAGCTCGACCCTCTCAGGTTCTTCCGCCGGCCGCACGGAGATCTCCTTCAACGCCTTCAGCAGTGCGTCGATCTCGCCCTGGCGGGCGGCGCCGGCCTCACCGGTGGTGCCCGTCTTGTCGTACAGGTACTTGAACGGCGGGTTGCCCGGCTCGGTGGGCTTGATCGTCTCGATGGCCATATAGCGGAAAGTGTTGAAGCTGAGGTATTGATACGGGTAGCGCGGAACCGTATAGCTGCCGGCCTCGTTGGCCACCGCCAGTTGGGCGCGGCGAATCGCCTCCGGATCGTGTTCGCTTGCCCACTTGATCTTCGGGAAGAGCTTAAAAAGATCGAGGAAACAGTGGTCAGTCTCCTGATCGATAATCCGCTCCTGCAATTCGCGCGGCTTGATGACCGGGTACAATCCCTTGGCGGCATAATGCACCACGATGAATTTGAGGCTGACCGGCGTGCCCGCTCTTTGTGGCTCCATCTCGGCGCCGGCCTGGGCCCGGGGGATCATGGTGGTGCCGGGCGGCGGTGGCAGGTCGGGCAGCGCGGGAATCCCCAAGGCCGCCGTCGCCGCCGCTTGGGCCATGCGCATCGCCGTGTCGATGAGGTGGAAGATCCGGCGGTTCAGCTCGCTGTTGTCCGTCAGCGAATTGAAGCCTTGCAGGCTCCAGCCCTGGCCGAGGTTCAACATGAACTCGGCGTTGCCGAGCCCCGCCTGGCTCGAGACCACGTACTGTTCCTCGAAGTCCGGCAGATAGACCATGTCGAAGTTGCCGCGTAGCGGTTGATAGGCAAAGGCCATGTTATCGTTGGTGACGGCGCGTTTGTTGATGCCGGTTGGAGGTTGCGGTTCGCCCGCCGGGCCGATCAGTGACGCCGGTGCGTTGGCGGCGATCGGCGGCGGTCCTACGACGCCCACCGGCACCTTCGCGCCCTCCTCCAGTTGCGCCTTGGCAATCTCGCCCACGGCCCGTTGTAACAGCCCGCTCTGCGCCTTCGCTGATGCCTCATACGCACGCTCGTCCGTGATGTAAGCCGTGGGAATCTCTGTGCGATCTTTCCCGCCGGCCATGTATCTGGCTAATCCACTCTCCGAGACGACCTCCTTAATCAACACGTACTTGCCGTCGGCGGAGACGACGCCGTTGGCCAGGTAGATGTCTGTTCGAACGGGGAACGACTCAAACACGTTGACAAATGGCCGCGGCAGGTAGAAGCGGATGCCTTCCATCTTGTCGGCCTTGTGCTGCATCTTGTCCGTCCAGCGGACGTATTGCGTCGGCGTGGGGACCTTGCGGACCTTGACCTGGGCACAGCCGTTCACCACCGTGATGCCGACCGCGCCGACGAGCAGGGCGGGAATCCCCAAGCGAGACAGACGGCGACGCCGACTCGGGCGAGACACAACCATCTGACACCTTGACTTGTGGTGGTCCGGATTACTGGAACTTGCTGACATGATGATCTCCTGGAATTGACGGTCTCGTCTTCTTGGTACGGACGAACTGTCACCAGGCGTTGCCCGAGCGCTACACTCGCGCAAATACGCCCTGTTTGCCCCACGTCGACCCTGGGGCGACGCCGGTTCGTGGTGAGTCGCGCGTCATGAGTCTGCCCAGCCCGGCAAACCGTGCAAGTTACATACGTGACCGGCGGTGGATTGTCAATCGCTTATGGGTCCAACGTCAACAGCCACAAAATGTCCGATAATAGCATTGCTTCCCCGTTCAGAGTCGGTCAGCCACGTCTGCCCTCATTCTCTCTTCCGACCCCTTCCAACGCCGCAACAGGTTGGCGTGCCCATTCCAAACTCATTGCGCGTTGAGCGTCGCGCCGATTACGTGGAAGGGACGAAACCAGGACAGAGATGCGGCGGGTTAGGATGACCAATACAACGCTCGACACAACCGAAGACGGCCCGCACGCGCTGACCGCACTTCGCCGGTCCCAGGATCATTGCAGGCTGGACGCCGACCGCCTGGTCTTCTCGTCGTCGACTGAGCGCAACACCCTTCGCGAGGCCCGGCTCGACCGGATAGAGGCCGGTAAGAACAGGCTTTGGCGCGGCAGCCTGCGTGTGACTCAACTGGTCAATCTGCTTATGTTTTCCGCTTCGGCTCTCTTCATCATGTGGCGAGCCTGGGCGTACTGGGCCACGGCGCTGGCTGCCGTCTTCGCGACCCTCGGCATGTGGGTCTTCGCCCGACGCATGACACCGCGCGAAGAGCGCCTGCGCCGGCTCATGGTTACGCTGGCCCGGCGGCGGCGGACCTGCGTCGTCTGCGGCTACCTGCTCAGGGATCTTACAGGGAGCAAATGCCCCGAATGTGGCGCTGGCTTTGACTCCCGTGACGATCGCCATATCCTCGCGCAAGAAACGCTGCACCTGTATTCGTCACGCGCCCGCTCCGTCTCTGCCGTTGTCAGCGTGTTTGTGCTCTTCTGGGTCTCCGCTTTGGCCCGTGGGAGCGTCTGGCAGGTCCACGTGGCGCTGGCCTTGGCGCTTCTGGCAGCATTCCACGTGCTTCACGCGCTGTGGATTCGCCAGGCTCGACGAACCAAGCCCCGGAGCGACCCCGCCGGCACCCCACATTGCCCCGGCTGCGGCGGGGAGTTGCTACTCGAAACCTCTAATCGTCAATCGTCAATCTTCAATCGCCAATCTGTAATCCCCAATCCCCAATCGACAATCCTCCCCCGGGCCTGTCCTCGGTGTGACCGTCGCCTGACCTACGCCGATGTCTTCGTTCGCCCCGACGTCCGCCGCCTTGCCGACCGTCGGGCACGCAGGCTCCAGTACCGCATGCTCGCGCTTCGCTGGGCGTTTCTCGTTGCCATCTTCGCGGGCTTGGCGTGTCTTGTCCGATTCGGCGGCGCGTTGCCTCGAATCCAGATGTTCGGCCTTGGCGGCTGGTCGTTCTATGTCAGCGTGATGCTCCCGGTGTTGACCTGGGTCATGCTGATGACGGCTGTCCTTCGGTACCTGGCCAGGCGACAGCAACGCCGGCTGAAACTGCTGTTTGCTCAGATCGTTCCCCAATGCCCCCGATGCGGCGCCGGCCTTTCCGGGCAACCAGTGGGCCGGCCGTGCCCCACCTGTAACCGAGGCATCGACCCAATGTACATCCGCGGATAGGATGACCGCTTCTGGCTTGCGCCCTGGGTCTCTTCTGTCTCCGCTCCTCCGGGGCTGATCGGTAAAGACCGACAACTGAAAGTGGACTTCCAGTAGCTGGCAGCTTTCGAGAACAAGAACATGATCGCTGACATCAAGGACCTTCATCAACACGTCGGGCAGACCGTCACGCTGGAAGGCTGGCTGTACAATCGTCGCGATTCGGGCAAGATCGCCTTTCTAGTCGTTCGCGACGGGACCGGCCTGTGCCAGTGTGTCGTGTCCAGGTCGCCGGAAACGGAGTCGTTCTTCGAGCGGGCCCGGCGGTTGGGGCAGGAGACTTCGCTGCGCGTGACCGGCATCGTTCGGGCTGCTGAACGCCAAATCGGTGGGCACGAGCTGGACGTGACAGGCTTGGAGATCGTCGGCGAAAGCACAGACTACCCCATCACGCCCAAGGCCCACGGCATCGACTTCCTGATGAAGCAACGACACCTGCACTTTCGCTCGCGGCGACAGTGGGCCATCCTCCGCGTCCGGCACACGCTCATCGACGAAATCCGCGGCTACCTCAACCGCAACGGCTACACGCTGATCGACACGCCGATCTTCGCGCCGGCCGCGGGCGAGGGTGCCCAGACGCTTTTCGAGGTGGACTACTTCGGCGAGCCCGTCTATCTCGCCCAGACCGGCCAACTCTATGTGGAAGCCGCCTGCATGTCCCTCGGCAAGGTCTACTGCTTCGGTCCGACCTTCCGCGCCGAGAAGTCGAAGACGCGGCGGCACCTGACCGAGTTCTGGATGGTCGAGCCGGAGATCGCCTTCGCCGATCTCGACGCCGTGATCGAAATGGCGGAGGATTTCACGCATTCGATCGTCACGCGCGTGCTCCGGGACCACCGCGCGGAGCTGGATCTACTCGGTCGGGACATCGCACCGCTGGCGAAGGTCCAGAAGCCCTTTGCCCGGATCACCTACACAGAGGCCGCCGAGCTACTCCGCGGTGACAAAACGAAGGCACTGTTGGAAGGTGACTTGGCCGCCAAGAACGCCAGGATCGCCAAACTCAAGAAGATCATTCCGGAGAAGGAAGCCGAGTCGCAGTCGCAGGGCGTCAAACAGTGGAAGAAGGACAAGCTTGCTGCGGAGGTCATCTCCCACCGCGAGGAACTCGACGATCTGGAGACGGAGGTCAGGAACATCCCGCACCACATGGAATTGGCGGCCAGCTTCGAGTGGGGCAAGGATCTCGGCGGCGCGGACGAGACGATCATCAGCCGCCTGCACGACCGCCCCACCTTCGTCACACACTACCCGCGGGCGGTCAAGGCGTTTTACATGAAGAAGAACGCCGCCGACGCCAGGCTGGTGAACAACTTCGATCTGCTGGCCCCCGAGGGCTACGGCGAGATCATCGGCGGTTCCCAGCGCGAGGACGACTATGACGACCTTCTGGAGCAGATCGGCGCAGAGGGCCTCGACCGCAACGACTACGAGTGGTATTTAGACCTACGTCGATATGGTACCGTGCCCCACGGTGGTTTCGGCCTCGGCGTCGAACGCACGCTGAGCTGGCTCTGCGGCCTCAAGCACATCCGCGAGACGATCCCGTTCCCGCGCATGATGGGCAAGTTCTACCCGTAGTTATTCGGGGTCGGTCGTCAGGCGTCGGCGCCGGCCGAGCCGGTCAATCCGGGAGGACCCGATACACTTCGTCGTGCTCCCGGGCGTGCTCGGTGATCTTGATGCCGACGGCGTCGCCGACCTTCGCCGACTCCACGGGCGCATTATCGATCTGCATCGATTCGATGTTCTGCTTGAAGTCCGAAGTGTGCCCGACGATGTGGATCGTGTCGCCGACGTTGAGCTGCCCTTCGGTAATCTCAATGGCAGCGACCATCGGCTTGCTGAAGAAGTGCGTCACCTTTCCGATCAGTTGTTCGGCCATGGCCAACCTCCTTGCCCGTTGCGCGGTTATTCACGGGCGCATTATAACGCGGCTCGGCGCCGCGCCTCTACAGCTTCGCCATCTCCTCCCTGGCCGTCTTGGCGTATCGGGTCTTGGGATACTCCCGGATGACGCGCTCGTAATACTCGATGGCCTCTTGTTTCTTCCCCATCGCGGACAGGTTTCGGGCGGTCCGCAGCCAATGCCCGCAGTCCTTCTTCGCCTTGGCGTTCCGAACCTTGGCCATGATCTTCTTGTTCTTCTTGAGCTTCTTGAGCTTGGCCTTGGCCTTCTTGCCGTATTCGGTCTTCTTGTACTCCTTCGCGACCTCCTCGTAGGCCTCGATCGCGTCAGCATATTGCTTCTTTTTGTGCAGCCTGGCCGCTTTCTTGTAGGCGGCCTTCGCGGCGGCCTCCCGAAGCGATCCTGAGGCCCTTGGCGGGTTCTCCTTCAGCAGGCGTTTGATGGCCTCCTCGGCGTCGGGTGACTGCGGATGCCCGGACCACGCGATCTTCCCGTCCGGATCGACGACGAACATCGTTGGGTATCCTCGGACACCATAGGCCTCCGTGGTTGCCTTCGCATCGCCGCCGACGAGGTAGGAGATCTTGTTCTTCTTGACATACGGCGCCACCTTCGATGCCGGCTCAGGTGACAAAGCGACCAGGACGACGCCCTTGGGCCCATACTGCTTTTGCATCTCGACGAGACGCTGGATGCCTTTCTGGCACCACCCTCACCAGGTCGTCCAGAATTCGACCAGGACGACCTGCCCCTGGAAGGTCTCGGTCCCGGCGCTCTTCAAGCCTTCGGGCAGGTTCCACCAGGAGCCGGCGGAGACCTTCGGCGCCTTGTCCCCGATTCCAGGGTCCCCCATCGCCCCCGGCGCCAGCACGGCGCACAGACCGCACGCAAGTAGTAGCTGTCGCTTCATCACATCTCTCCAGGGATATGAGCCCAGGCGCGACGCAGGCTCGGTCGTGTCCCAACGTCCCTTCGTCGCCGCCTCAAGCAGCTTTCCGGCATCGCCCCCACTCAGCCACTGCGGGTCCGGGTCGGAACGCCGCAACGCGGTAGCCGCAGTCTGCGCTAGTACGGCGTTTCACGAATAGAACGACTGTACGCTCTGCCGAGAGTCCTTTCTCGGCACCGGCTTCATGACCGAGAAGGGATTCTCGGTCCAGCAATCGTAGTCGCGTCGCGTTTCCTGTGAAACGCGGTACTAGTATAGTCGGCCGTCCCGACCGCTGCAACAACTAACCTCACGGGCCGGATGGTGGTGCAGGGCAATCGCATGTGCGCGTAAGTCCTTTATTCTCGCGGGGCCGTCCACGCACGCAACTTCGATTCCAGTATTGATATCCGCGTGAGGGCTCGCTACATGCAATTGCCCTGGATGGTGGTGTCCAGGACGCTTCCGGCGGCATTCGATTTTGGGTGCCACGGGCGGCTTGTCCGCCCGTGCGGTCTCTCCGACGGGCGCATGAAGTATTCACACTGGCAGGCAAGCTGCCGGTGACGCGCCTAGACTGTCACGGACCCCTAGATGGTTTGCAGTGTTGCGATTCCGTCATTTGCCGGGTCGGCGAAGGTCGGTTCTCACGTGCCGTAGATCCGACCGGCGCGGAGACGCCGGCCGTGGTCGTTCGGGCTGTCTTGTACTGAATCAGACGGAGACCAGGCTGGCGGCCGCTCATGGCGCCTTGTACACTTCTTGCACATCCCTCAGCCCAGGCACGCCAGGAACCGGGCCGACGGTGGTGTAGAAGCGGGACGTGCCGAAGACAAGACGATCCATCTGAAGGAGTTGACCAAAGGAGCTGATCATGGCCAACGAGACGCTGGAGAACGGCCTTGCGGCGCTGGGATTCGCCCGGCGAGTGACGACCTCGCTGCTTGAGGATATCCCGCAAGATAAGCTGACCCATCAGCCCATCCCCGGCGCGAATCACGCGATGTGGATCATGGGGCACGTCGCAGTGACGGATGCATTCTTCCTGGACCAGCTCGATGGTCGGACGGTTGGTGGGCTTGAGGAATGGAAGGCCCTGTTCTTCAGGGGCTCGCAACCGAAGCCGAATGTCTCCGACTATCCCCCCGTCGCGGAGGTCAAGCGTCTGCTCGACCGCAGTCGAGAGCAGGTGATCGCATGGTTCAGGTCGCTCGACGACGTCCAGCTCAAGGCCCCGTTGCCGGACGACTTGAAGGGCTTCGGCCCGTTGCACGTCAACCTGATGACCTCCACGGCCGTCCATGAGGGCATGCACGCAGGACAACTGGCCGTCATCCGCAAGAGCCTCGGCATCGGGCCCAAGTTCGGCTGATTCGGCCGGTGTGCCACTGCGATCGAGCAGAGCCCTCCGGGCAATCCGCGGGCTGGCCGAGCCGCGATTCCGGGGTTGCGAGCGATGTCCGGCGACGAAGATGGCGCAGTCGCATCAGAGGACTGGCCATCCACGCGAAAGCCTTCTCCCCGAGGCCCCCGGCTTCATAGATCAAACAACGGCTCGGGCAGACAGTCCATGCGGCCCCAGGTCCCGCGAGCATCACGGCCGTTGAACTCGGGATTGTTCGGGAAGTCCGTGTGTTCGTAGTACGTCCCCAAGCCGAAATCCACAAACTGGGCGTGGCCGTCCGCGTAGCTGACGCTGAAGAAGCCAATCTTGCGATGGTAGCTCGTCAACTCACCGGGTGTGACAGATCCTATCACCTCGTTCGTCCACAACGTCTCGTACACCCGGGCTTCCATGAAATCGAGCGTGATCCCGGTTTGGGGGATGCGGTTCACCGGCCGGGCGTAGATACCGACGGTCCAGCCATCGCTGTACGCCAGGTTGTTCTGTCGAAACGCCGTGCCGTTGCCTTCGAAGTACGGATTCTCCGTCTCCCTGGGATCGGAGCCGAACCCCGGCCACTCCTGCCAGCCGTATTCGTCGCCAGGGCATTGGAAGATCTCGAAGTGGCCGATGTCGCCGGGGGCCGTGTTCGACACAACGCCGTTCTTCCCGTAGATGATGTGGTTGAACGCCCGCGTCCGAGGGTCGAATTCCTCGTCCCAACCCACGAAGTCCATGGTCCCCGGGCCGCCGCCGTATTCGGCGTAGCCTTCACCGTTGAACATGTATGCATTGGGGTGGACCGGCCCCATGATCGACTTCGGATCGTCGCTTGCGTACTCGATGGCCGTCTGGCCCAGGACGCGCAGGTTCGAGTTGCACTTCAGCTTCTGCCCTTCGACCCTGGCCGCCGATAG
>JAFGQA010000120.1 GCA_016935885.1 Phycisphaerae bacterium
GCGGGCGCAGGTTCGGGCCCGGACTGCGGACACGCCGCCAACATGCCGGGAGAACGGACGAAGATAAACCATTGCAGATACGTGTACTATGCGCGTACGTCCCCAACCACGACAGAAACTCAGCAGCATTGGGGCGTACACCCCATGGCAACGTAGGGGTTCACCCCATATCGTGTGCGCGGAGCCCGGCCTATTCTTAACCCCATGAATTCGCCATTCCATCGACAGGACACGTAGGAACAAAAACGGTGGTGCCGCTGCAATGCACCCATCGCACACGGATGCCAAGCAGCCGTCAGGAAACTGCACAGTCCGGGTTCGACAAGAAGAAACTGTCGCTTGTCGGCCAAGACGATCACACCGAAGAGCACGTGGCCGGCTACCACAATGTGGTCGGCCGGATGAACGTATGGGACAAAGCAGGTGCCAGCGGAGAGATTTTGTAGAACCATATGTTGTACCTCAAAACGAAGGAGACTGCATCATGAAACTGCTCCCAGATACAACAGGAAAACATGTCCGATTCGATCTCGCGGTGGAACCGGGACGCCAGGTGTTTGTCGCCGGTACGTTCAACGACTGGAACCCGAAGGTGGACCAGTTGAAGGACAATCCTGGAAGCGGGCACTGCAAACTCACTCTGCGCCTTCCAGCGGGGCGGCACGAGTACAAGTTCATCGTGAACGGCGAGTGGATCGCCGACCCGAATTGCCCCGAATTCGTGCTGAATGAGTTTGGCACGCTGAATAGCATGGTGACGGTGTAGGGCTGTCTCCGCTGGGATTGCAGCGCAGCAGATACGACAGCATCCGTGTTCCAAGCCGCAAGCGGGCAAGGCTCGGACACGCAAGCCAAAGGCCCGCACGCATGAGGAGATGCACCAGGGCAATCGAGAAATGGTACGACAGACATGGTGAAGGGGCGCATGGATCCGAATTCTCGGGACTGGGCGCCGAACCGTCATGGGTCCCTGAACAGCGTGCTTCTGTGTGAAACGCCCGCCCGTCGGGATGCTGCCAGGTGAAGGTCGTGTGGCGTGGACCAGGAAGGACAAGTAGCAGGGGAACTGGTCAGGCCATTTCTCGCAGCACGCGTGAGCGGCGCGGAATGGCGTCGTCGTCTGGCCAAAGTGGCAGAACTCGATCGCCGGGAAGCGCCTCCGTGCTCTGCGGCTGTTCGACCTTCTCGATCCGAACGTTGCGCACACCGGGCACAACGTGAGATCCCAACGTATTCTCCAGCAGGTTTTGAGGTTACGCAGACCCCATGGAGCGCGGGCCCTTCCTGCTGGTTTACGAGGCTGGTTCGGGGTGGAGTTGTGCCGTGTTGTGTCCGCCGCCGTGGTGACGCAGGAACTCTGCGTATGACGTGCGGTTCAGCCGCAGGTTGCTCCGGTAGGAGAGATTGCCGACCAGGCTGACCACGGGCATCCGGTGCCCACACAGACTGCTCCAGAACCGAGTGAGGATATGGGGCATGGAGTAGAAGGCATGGTCGCATGAGATCATCTCGTCGATGACCGCCGGCAGAGACAGATGCCTGTATTTCGCCACCGGAAAGGTCAGCGTGTAGTATTTCCAGTCCTCCGGAAACGAATCGAGGGCGATGCGGTTCTCCGCTTCCATCCGGTCCCACAATCGCGTACCGGGGAGGGGCGTCAGGAACAGTGTGTTGAGGTTGTCGAGGCCGTACTGCAGGGCAGTCTTGGCGATTCGTCTGCCGATTCCCGGTTCATCCACATCCAGGCCGATGATGAACGAGCCCACGACGAGGATGCCCCGCCGCTGGATGCGCTGCACGGAAGCGCGGATGTCGCGTCCCTGCTGCAGATTGAATTTCTTGCCGACTTCGGTGAGCCCCTCCGCCGTGGGGGACTCGAAGCCGATGAAGACCCCACGGCACCCGGCCTTTGCGGCCAGCGCCAGGAGTTCTTCGTCATCGCCGAAGTTGATTGTGGCCTGGGCGACCCATTCCTTGCGCAGATCCGCCTGCGCCAGGGCACGGAACAGGTCCTTGGCACGCGAGATGTGCTCCGGTCGCGTGCCGACCAGATTGTCGTCCACCACCAGAACACGTTTCTCGCGGATGCAGCGGAATTCGCGCACGACATCGGGAATCGGGCGTTGCCGGTAGCGGGCGCCATTGAACGCCGTGACGCTGCAGAAACTGCAGTTCAGGGGACAGCCGCGCGTGGTCTGGATCGCGCCGAAAGCATAGCGGCCGTTCAGCAAGTCGTGTCGGGCCGCGGGGACAGCGTTGATCTCCGCGAGCCCGCCTTCATAGCAGCGTTTCAGTCGACCGCGTTGGGCATCCGCCAGGACCTGTGCCCAGATGCTCTCGGCTTCTCCCGTGACGATCGAGTCCACGCGCCGCAGGGCTTCCTTCCGGCACATGGTTGCATGAATTCCGCCCATGACGACCGGAACGCCCAGGGCGCGGAAGCGGGAGGACAGTTCATAGGCCCGGTTCGCCTGCGAAGTGAACGCTGTGATGCCGACCAGATCCGGACGGGGCATCGCTGAGTAGTCCGGCACACCGAGGTTTTCGTCCAGGATCGAGATCTCCCACTCCGGCGGTGTAAGCCCCGCCAGGACCATCAGGCTCAGGGGCTTCCACACCCGGTAGCGGTTCCACCGGCTTTCCTTGACGTTGACGATACTGACAAGCGGGTTGGATGGGTTGACCAGGTAGAGCCGCATGTTGTCCATCCTCCCATGGCGATATTCGATGCTGGCGCGGCTTGCCTGCTCCCATCGCCGGCTTGGCGGCAAACTCCCGCAGACTAGTCACAGCAAGCCATAAACTGCTTGAATCCCTTGACGACATCGTCCTGGGAAATGGAGGAACCCCGGGCACCCGAAACCGTGATCTGGTAGGCCGAGTCGTCCGTGTGGGATTTGCTCTGTGAGAACATGCTGTCGGCAATGCGCTGCCACGCCAGCGTCCTCCAGTTGGGGATGAACTGCGCCACATCGGCCGCTGCCACGCCTTTCCCGCTGCATGCGAGGAAGCGAGGATCGCTCCTGCCGTCGAGTCTGCGGATCGACATGTGCCACTCGACTCCCCGGGCAGAAAGCTCCAGAGACGTTCCCATTGCCGTAGCTTCACCGATGAATTCCATCTTCCACTCTCCGGTGTAATCGGTCCGCGGCGCCGATCCAGGACGCACACTTCAAGGCTGCGTGATGGTCCTTCTCCACACATCCTCTGCGTTTGCCTCAACTGTGTAGTAGCGGCGCCTGGGAAGCGCCGCTAGATGACGGTGACCTGGACGCTGCTCTCGACAAGTCCCGCTGAGACCGCGTACCGGGTCAGGCCGGCTGTTTCGTGGATGTCAAGTTTCTCCATGACTCTCTGGCGGTGTTTCTCCACGGTTTTGATGCTGATGCCAAGGTCCGCCGCGATCTGCTTGTTGGCCCAGCCTTCGGCAACCAGTTGGAGGACCTCGTATTCGCGCGGGGTCAGGTGTTTGGGTTTCCTCCCGGGCCGCCCCGCCCGGCTGAACCGGGGCACCTTGCCCGGCGCTGCCTCTTGGTACTCGCGCACTCGCTCAGCAACGGACGGACTGTAGAAGGCGTTTCCCTTCTGGATCTCCCGAATCGCCTCGGCGAGCCGGTGCGCGGAGGTTTGCTTCACCAGGTATCCGGCCACGCCAAGGGATGCCACTTTTTCGATGTAGACGTCATCGCCGTGCGCGGAGAGAATCAGTACCTTCGGAGGGGGAGTGCCCTCCTGCAGGATCCGCCGGGCAGCCTCCATGCCATTGAGGCGCGGCATCGCGATATCCATGACCACGACGTCGGGCCGCAGTTCCCGCGCCAGGTCAACAGCCTGCACGCCATCGGCCGCTTCGCCAATGACATCGAACCCGCCTTCGATATCCAGAAGCGCCCGGAGCCCCTCGCGGACGACCGTGTGATCTTCCACCAAAAGAACGGTGATTCGCTTCATGGTATCTCCGTGTTCGCTGAGCATGTTCCGAGTCACGTTCTGCTCAATTCTCCGACGTTGTTGCGGAGCGGTATCCGCGCCTGGACCGTCGTGCCCTTGCCTGGTGTGGATTCGATGTCCAAGGTGCCGCCAACCATCTCGGCTCTCTCTCGCATGCCCAGCAGCCCCAGGCGCCTGCGACGTTTGTTCGCAAGAACGTCCTGCACCGAAAAGGCCTTGCCGTCATCGGTCACTTCCAAGTAGACATGACCCGGCCCGGTCTGAACGGATACATTCACC
>JAFGQA010000121.1 GCA_016935885.1 Phycisphaerae bacterium
CTCTATCTCGGCGAGGGCCCGGTCATTCGCTTTGACCTGTCGCCGGTGGCCGAGAAAGACATTGTCTACAACGCCGGAGACGGCAACAACAGCGTGTTCGGCGATCACTCCGGGGACGCCTGGTGCTTCGTCGAGGACGGGTGGACCAACGGCGCAATGACCGCGGATGGCCTGCCTGCGAATCGGCGCGTCGAAAGTGTGGATACTAACCTCGGCACATACGTTCTGCTTCCGTACGATGGGTCCAATGTCATCGAACTCGCCACGCTAGGACCGGCCGAGAGCCACACGGTTACGGCGCCGGCGACCAGCAAGCTCGCCAGGATCGGGGTGCTGGCCGCCTCCTGCTGGGGGCAGGCCAGCTTTGCCTGCGAGATCCGCTACGACGACTACAGTGTGACGACGAACTGGTGGGGTGCGGACGACTGGTCGATCTGGGAGCGTACGGACCAGCTGGTCGTATCTGTCTGCAGCAACATGGATCGCGCCGTGGCCTCGACGGGCGAGATTGACGACGCCGACCTGTACAACCTGTATGAGTTCATCATAGACGCGGGCCGCGGCCTGGATACGAACAAGGCTATCACCTCGATTACTTTCAAGAACGCCGAGTCCTGGCCCAGCGGCGAGGAGCGTTATACCGCCATCTTCGCCGTGAACGGCTACTGCTGGGACGATCCGCAGGCCGACTCGCACGGGTGGCAAGACGTGAGCTTCTACACGGGCCTCGTTGTCAGCCTGAGGATGGAAGACGACGGCTTCGGGCGCATTACCCTGCCGCCGATGCCGTCAGACCCCGGGTACACGAATCCTGGGATCTGGGGCAACGTGTTTTCGCCCAAGATCAGTTGTGATGTCGGGCAGTCGCGCATTCTTGAGGTTGGAATCAGTGGTATTGCAGCATCCAACGTGGGCTACAACATTGGCCTCCAGCAGTACGGCCCGCCCTATGCCTACAAGCAGTTGTTCGCCGATTCCCGGCCCGGCACCATCGTGTGCAACATCCCCGAACTGACCGGATGGAGCGGGCCATTCGAGTTCTTCATCTCAATAGGTTTCAGTTCGGTTGACACGAACAACAGCCATGAACTGGTAGTTGACTATGTGAAGCTCCGCGGCGATCACAACGTGGCATGGAGCGACGATTTCGACCCCATGCGGCCGTCCTGGATTGATGAGTCGGTTGACCCGACCTTCAACGCATGGCTCGATCAGTGGAGCGACGGGCTCGCGCGCTTGCGCCAGACCGGTGAAACGAACTGGGGCCGCGTGGACTCGGAAATGGTGGCGCTGGACCTCTGGGAGTACCCGATTGCCCGGGTCGCCGTCGAGAATGTGGACGTCGACGCGGGCTTCCTGTCGGGCGTGCAGTACCAGACGTATCCATGGGCGTTCGCGCAGATGCCCTCTGGCTCCCAACCGCCCTGCGAGAACAGCCTGTCCCTGAAAAAAGGCTGGGAAGAAATACTCGACCTCATCCGGATGACGATGATCATCGAGGGGTCGAACAAGACGGCTCTGATCGACTGGGTGGATCTCTGCAAACGGGCGCCGGGGCACACGACACTGCACTGGGACGCCAAGGATTTCATGTTTTCCATAGGCGAAGGCCAGGTCCTGCGCGTGCCACTGACCGCCACGGACTTCGGCACCAACGGCGTCGTCTATGACAGCCACCAGATGCCCGGCGGAGCGGCCTACGACGGCTTCTTCACGTGGACGACCGCCGTCGGGCAGGCCGGCACCTACCATCCTGTGGTCTTCGGCCACAACGATACCGGCTGGATAACCAACCGGCTCACGATCACGATCACGAACGCGACCATCCAGCGCGTTGCCCCCGAATGGGATCAACCTGTCGTTGTTACGCCGACCAACACGGTGACCCTTACCGGACGCTACTGGCCGAGCACGACGAACGACAAGGTGCAGGTATCCGTGAACGGCGGGGGGTACTCGACCGCGGGCGTGACTCAGACCAACAGAGTATTCGAGTGGACGGGTGAAATCGCGGGTCCGGCCGAGGTAAGCGCACGGCTTTATGACACGACAAAATCGGTCCAGAGTTCAGCCGTCACATGTGAAGTCTTCCCGGGCGGCCTGGGCGCCCCGCGGTTTCTCGATGGACCGTTCCTTGAAATGGAGTCGCTGACCTCCGCCTGGGTGCTCGTGCGCGCGACCACGCAGGTCACGGCGCGTGTCCTGTACGGCAGAGTGATGATCGACGAGTGTCTGGCGGCCGGCACCGTGACGTCCCTGACGCATGCCCTTCCCGCCGCGCCTTTGACACCCGGCTGCGGCTACTGGTGCCAGGTCCTTATCGGCGCCGCAAATGGCAAGTACGCGCTGAGCGACCCCTTGTATTACCCTCCTGAAGGCCTGATTTGGAGAGAGGAGTTCGATAGTGAAGAAGATGTCAATTCCAGGTGGCGTGATCACGACGACGGCATCGGCTCGATCGCCGTCCTGACGGTGACGAACGGGCAGGGGTACATCTCGCTGCCCGGTGCGCCTCCAGAGGGGTGGGTGGGCGATAAGGTCTTGTCGGAGGTCATCACGGCAGACCTTGACCAGTACCCGATCCTTGAAATGCACGTCAGCGGCATCGCGCCGTCGAACGTGGGCTATTCCATATCGGTCCTGGAGCAGAAGCTCACCTACACCAACGAGTTCATGCTCGAAGAATCCAGGGTGGGGACGCTGCTGCTCAACATCCCGCACCTGACGGGGTGGACGGGCACCATGACGTTCGCGCTGCAATTCTACGTGAGCAGTGTCGATCCCAACCCGCAGAGCGTGGCCCTTGACTACGTGCGGCTTCGCACGGATCGCAACCTGGC
>JAFGQA010000122.1 GCA_016935885.1 Phycisphaerae bacterium
CGTCGTACCGGAAGGCCTTCGTCGGCGGCGGGTCGATCTCCTTCATGTCGAGCGAGACAAAACTGACCGTCGCCGAGCCCGTGCAGCCGGCCGCCGACAGTGCCACGAGCATGACACCCAGGAGGGACGTGGCGGCGGCGCTCAAGCACGGTCTCGAAACGGCCCGCGGACAACGCATGCTTGCCGGCACCGGCCTTAATTCTGCAGCGCAAAGTAGTTGGTCATCGGGTCCGAGAGCCCCCGACCTTGGTCGGGGGGTAGCTGTGCAACCCGTTTGAGCGTGCCCCCCGACCAAGGTCGGGGGCTCCTGGGACTCCAACAGGACGACCTTGCGCCGCAGGGTCAACAGCCCGTGACAAAAGGGAAAACAGCGGTTCGGAAACGCCGTTCCTGACCGTGAAAACCACCGGCGAGACGCCGGTGCCACAGTCTTGCCACGGGCTCTTGAAGATCGCGCATTCTCTGCAAGAGGCGGCCGCACAGATCCAAGCCCTCGCCCCATCAGTGCGTCTTCATTGGAAATTGGGCACAGAGGTCAAGGACCTCGCCGCGGACCGACTTGATCGTCGCCTTGTCGCCCTTGGAAGTCAGCACGCGCGTCATCATCTCGGCGATCTTCCGCATCTCGCCCGGCCCCATGCCGCGCGTGGAGAGGCAAGGCGTACCGATCCGCAGGCCGCTGGCGTGCATCGGCTTGCGCTCGTCGAACGGGATCATGTTCTTGTTGACCACGATGTTGGCCTCGCCAAGCCAGTCTTCCGCCATCGCACCGCTGACCTCCGGGTACTGCCTGCGCAGATCCACCAGCATCAGATGCGTATCCGTGCCGCCCGAAATCAGATCGAGCCCGCGGCTCAGCAGCGACTCCGACAGCGCCTGGGCGTTGTCCAGGATCAACTGCTGATAGGCCTTGAACTCGGGCTTGAGCGCCTCGCCCAGTGCCACCGCCTTGGCCGCGATGATGTGCATGAGCGGCCCGCCCTGCAACCCGGGAAAGACCGCCGAGTCGATCTTCTTCTTCCACTCCTCCGTACACATCGTGATGCCGCCGCGCGGGCCGCGCAGCGTCTTGTGCGTCGTCGTCGTCACGAAGTCGGCGACCGGCACGGGGCTTGGGTGCAGACCGACCGCGACCATCCCGGCGATGTGGGCGATGTCCGCGAGCAACAGCGCGCCGATATCCTTGGCGATCTCGGCAAAGCTCGCCCAGTCCCAAATCCGCGGATAGGCGGACGCGCCCGTGATGATGAGCTTCGGTCTGCACTCCCGAGCCAGACGCCGGATCTCGTCCATGTTGATCCGCCCGGTCTCTCGGTCCACGCCGTAGGTCGTCACGCGAAACCACTTGCCGCTGATGTTGACGTGCTTGCCGTGCGATAGGTGGCCGCCGTGATCCAGGTGCAGCGACAGGATCATGTCGCCCGGCGTCCGCGTTGGCTCGTTCGGGTGCTTCTCGCGTTGCTCGGCCTCCTCGAATCTGGAGCCCGGCTGCATCGCGGCCAAGAAGACCGCCTGGTTGGCCTGGCTGCCGGAGTGCGGCTGGACGTTGGCGTGGTCGCAGCCGAACAGCTTCTTGGCTCGCTCCATGGCCAGGCTTTCAACCGCATCCATGTTGTCGCAGCCGCCGTAGTACCGTCGCCCGGGATAGCCCTCGGCGTACTTGTTTGTGAAGATGGACCCGCACGCCTGGAGCACGGCGGCGCTCACGTGGTTCTCCGAGGCAATCAGCTCCAACGTGTTCTGTTGCCGCTCCTGCTCCGCGACAAATGCCTTCCAAACCTCCGGGTCCTGCTGGGCAATTGGGTTACTGTCTGTTTGGGCCATGATGAATCCTCTGCGAAGTACAAAGACAAGCCATCTGGGAACTGCGTATCCTCCCATCAAAGTCACCTACTGTAGAGCGGCGCGGCCCGCGAGGCAACGCTGGCCGGGCTTCCCGATAGGGGATGTGTGCGTGATAGTTGAGGCGGCTTGCGAATCGGCGAACTGGAGCGTGATATTGTCCACGTTGAGCACTTGATCCGAGCCCCGAGCGCGAGCGAGCGGGTCCGAGAGCCTGCGGTCTGTCCAAGAGGACCCCGCGCTGGCGCTTGGGGCTCGGTACTACACGCGCCCAGACTGTCACGGACCCGTATGGGATCAGCTTGCTATTTCTGAATCCAGCAAGGCGATTGGGCCACCTGGGTTCCAAAGCCGGCCGGCTATGGCAGCCGCCATTGCTGGAGTCATCTTGAGGGCCTGGCGAATCCAACAGGGATCATCGTGCTTGAAATGCAGCGCGACTGCACGCTGCGGATTCCAGATTCGCTTAGGGCTGAAGGGGTAACATCCGCGACGTGATGACTGCCGGATCACGGCGTTGTGGAGGACCAAGCGTCGCCGGAAACCGAGAACAACCAGACAGGCGATTAATGCGACAATGCCACTTGGGCCGCCGGACGTCGATAGCGACATCGGAACCGCGGTTTGACCGGCCCACCGATTGCTATCCGTGGGCTTCAGACGCGGGTTTGCGGACAAGATATCGCTGTCATATTCAGAAGGAGATCATTAAACCGCGACAACACCTCAGCCCCTGAACAAGGACCAAGATCGCCTCTTATCCACACAGCGGACTGTCTCACTTCAATTGAAAGAGATCGTGAGTGCTTACATGTCTGCCGCCTGGCTTTCGATCCCGGTGGTGTGGCGCTCGTGCTCAATGGTGCTGCTGTCGGTATCGCCCGTCAACGCC
>JAFGQA010000123.1 GCA_016935885.1 Phycisphaerae bacterium
CCCGGTGCTGGGCCTCAAGGCCGGGGCGCTGGACGAGATGGATTTCTGGGCGGGAACGGTCGGCCTTGCGCTCTTCGGATTCCTGGAGACGATGATGTTTGTGTGGCTGTTCGGGCCGCGGAAAGCCTGGGAGGAACTGCACCTCGGCGCTGAAGTGCGCCTGCCGAAGGTCTTCTACTACATCCTGACTTATGTCACGCCCATTCTTCTGCTGGTCGTATTCATCGCGTGGGCATGGCAGGATGGCTGGGCGATGCTGACGATGAAGGGCGCGGACGCCGCCAGCATCCCGTGGCGCTGGGCCGCCCGCATGCTGATCTTCGTGACCGCCGGGCTCTCGTTCTGGCTGGTTTCCAAGGCCTGGAAGCGGAGGGAGGCGAGGGCATGAAAGGCGCCGGATGGATTTTCCTGGTCGTGAGCTGGGGCGTGGTCCTCTTCTGGGCCGCCTGGTGCCTGAGCCGCGTCCTGACCTCCAAACAGCACTGGACTCGCCCCGAAGAGGACATCCGCGAACTGCACCACGGCGAATTCGGCGAACAGACCCCGAAGGACCCGGACCAAAAGGCCTGACCGACCGGTCCCTACTCTCCCACCGCCTTCTTCCTGTCGTAGTACCGCTCGAACAGCCAAGCCAGGAAGAACTGTGCAAACCTTGGATTGTCGGTGACCTGCTTGTAGAACTTGAAGTTCGTATCAATCATGTCCTGAAGCTGGTCGGACACCACATGGTCGAAGGTCAGTCTGGCGTTTTCGGGCGTATTGACTCTCACGCTGGCTTCAAGTGCTCGGTTCCCATCCAGCTTCACTTCGAGATGCTCAATGAAGACCTTGTCTTCCTCCGTGAAGTCCGTGCCGAAACGCTCGTTCAGTTGGCGAATGATCTCCGAGAGCGCGTCCACATCCTCCGGAGTCTTCTGGCACTTATCTTTGGGCTTCTGGGACTCAAGCGGCTTTCTCTCGTCGCCCAGCCTGATGCCTTCGGTCCCTTGGTGTTCGATCCGCAAGGACCGCATGTCAACCTGCTCCAGGATTTCCCGCGGCAGGTCATTGGGCGGCACGGGCAGTTTCCTTCTAAGCAGGCGCGCGAAAACGTACAGCTTCTCCAGCTCGGGATCTGAGAACGGGATGATCTGCGACAGAAAGGAGTACAACCTGACGTAGTCCGTGAGATAACTCCGGAATGATTTCTGTTCGTCCTCGGACACCTGCCTGAACCGCTCCACCACTGGGTCGAGAAGAGCAAAGAGCTTGTCTTGCGTGGCGCCGGGACGGAAGTACTGCTCAGCGAAGGCCTGTACATCCTGTCGACTGTAGACGCCGACCTCATCGAGTTTCTGCTCCAGGTCGTGGAGCAGGTTCGGATCTGTGCCCTCTCTTAGATAAGTGCGGTCATGGTACGACTCGAACGCTTTCTTGATCTCGTCTGTGGTGTTGGCAAAGTCCAGCACCATAGTTTCGCTTTTCTCCGGATGCACCCTGTTCAGCCTCGATAGCGTCTGGACCGCCTGAACGCCGCCCAACTTCTGATCCACATACATCGTGTGCAAGAGCGGCTGGTCAAAGCCGGTCTGGAACTTGAACGCGACCACGAGGAGACGATACTCGTCCCGCTTGAAGGTCTCGGCCGTCTTGGATTCGCTGAATCCGTTCATGCTCTGCTCGGTGAATTCCGCCTGCCCGTCCTTCACCTTGCCGGAGAACGCCACGAGCGACCTGTAGCGATGGCCGTGTTCACGCAGATACGCATCCAGAGCCAGTTTGTAGCGGACAGCATGGAGCCGCGACCGCGTCACGATCATGGCCTTGGCCCTGCCCTTGATCCGATGCGCCACCTGCGACGCGAAATGCTCAACGATAATCGCGACTTTCTTGTTGATCGTGTGCTCGTGCAGGTCCACGAACTGACGCAACAGGAACGCCGCCTTGCGCCGGTCGTATGAGGGATCGTCCTCGATCTTCTTCAGCAGATTCCAGTACTCGTGGTACGTGGTGTAGTTCTCTAGAACGTCCAGGATGAACTTCTCTTCGATCGCCTGGCGCATGGTGTACAGGCTGTACGGAACGTACTTCCCTTCCTTGGTCTTCGTCCCGAAGATCTCAATCGTCTTGGACTTTGGCGTGGCCGTGAAGGCAAACATGCTCACGTTGAGTGGAAGTTGCCGCTTCCGCATCTCGGCGATAACAGTATCTTCCAGGTCCTCCTGCTTGCCCTCCACCGCCTCGGCCTCTTCCAGGCGTTCCACGCTCAAGACCTCTTTCAGGCTCTTCGTGCTTTCACCCGTCTGCGAGGAATGGGCCTCATCCACGATCACCGCAAACCGGGTGCCCGGCATGTCGCCGATCTCGTTGACGATCACCGGGAACTTCTGAAGGGTCGTCACAATGATGGTCTTGCCCTCTTCCAGCGCCTGTTTGAGTTGTTTCGAGGTCTTGTCGATATTCTCGACAAGGCCCAGCGTCTGCTCGAACTGCTTGACCGTCTGTTGAAGCTGACGGTCAATAACCCGTCGGTCTGACAGCACTACAATCGAGTCGAAAACCCGTCGATCCTCCTTGTCGTGCAGGACCGAGAGCTGATGAGCCAACCATGAGATCGAGTTGCTCTTGCCGCTGCCCGCGCTGTGCTGGATCAGGTACTTCTGGCCTGTGCCCCGCCACCGCGCGTCCTCCACAAGCCGCCGGACGCAGTCGAGCTGGTGGAAGCGCGGAAACAGGAGCTTCTGTTCCCCTGTCTTCCGGCCCTTGTCGTCCAGCATATCCACCACGTGGATGAAGTGCTGAATCAGGTTCAGGACGCTGTCTTTTGACCATACCTGCTCCCAGAGGTAGGCCGTGGGAAAACCACGCCACGATTGCGGATTGCCGGCGCCGCCGTCGCGACCACGGTTGAACGGAATGAACTCTGTCTTGGGCCCCTTCAGGTGGGTCGTCAGGTACACCAGCTCCGGGTCCACGGCGAAGTGGGCCAGGCACCGGCCGAAGGCGAATAACGGTTCGCGCGGATCACGGTCAAACTGATACTGGCGCATCGCGTGCGTCACGTCCTGCCCCTTGAAGGGGTCCTTCAGCTCAGCCGTG
This sequence comes from Phycisphaerae bacterium, assembly GCA_016935885.1. Next base: position 3,079 of record JAFGQA010000123.1, read on the forward strand.
AAGATCGGCAGACCATTGACGAACACCCCGAGATCCAGACTGCTCTTCCCTTTCAGGCTGTACTCCAACTGCCTTACCACGCTGAAGAGGTTCGCCTGATATCGCTCCAGGATCTCGGGATTGAGGCCGTGCGACGGCTTGAAGCAGACCATCTCGAATGAACAGCCGTGGTCCTTGACGCCTTTGCGGAGCACGTCAATGGTGCCGCGCTTCTGGATCTCCGAAGCCAGCCGCCGCAGAAACTTCGCCTTGGCATCCTCGCCATGAAGCTTCTTGAGCTTCTCCCACTCCTTGGGCTGAGTGGCGTAGATGAAGTCAATGACGTCGGAGGGGATCAGGCACAGTTCACGGTCATAGTCGTCGGGCTTGCGGCGTTGATAACCGCCCGGGGTGAGCACCCCTTCGGTGGTTACTTGAGCTATCCCTGTGGCCTGTGGTGTCGCGTCCTGCGGGCCATGCGCCAGCATCGCCCGCTCAATCGAGGCCTCGAAATCCCGCTCGGATGTGTCCACCGGGGTCATCGGTTTCTCTTCCGCCACGCCCCGCCCGTGGGCCAGATCATGTCAAACCGGCCTTCCCCCTGCAATGCAATCATCGCCACACTATGGCCTCAAGGTAGGGCCGGATCACCGTGGAGACCCTGCAGATCCCGGCATAGTGCGACAGTTGGTCCATCGTGAACTTCCGGTCATGCCAACCATCCTTCACGGCCTCGAGAAACACATCCAGCCCGATCTTGAGCCTGTATTTGAAGCAGTCCGCGATTGTCTTGGCCGGGCTGTACACCGGCACCTTCACGCCTTCAATGGTCTTCATCTCCACTCCCTCCGTCAGCGCCTTGCCCGAGAACCGCACAATCCGCAGCGGCGGATATTGGGTTTTGGGGCGGCGCGCCTTCGGCGGGAGAGCAATCCAGACTTCGCGGGGAAGCTGGGTGCCGATGTTGTGATACCTGAGCGCAGACAGCAGGCAGATTCTTGCATGGGGTATCCGCTTGCACACCTCGGCAAGCGAATGGTGTTCGGTTACATCCGCGCCCGTCGGGATGTATATGCCGCGATCCATCCGTTGCAGGAGTCCACGGGCGCAAAGCCGGCCGAGGTACACACGGGGAATGCCTTTCCGGTCGAGATCCTTCGGCCTTAGGACTCCTTTCCTGCGCGCGAGTTGCAGAACCTGGTCACTGAGGGTCGGCTTGTCCATGCGGGCATTGTTACAGAACGTCGGAAGATGTCAACATCTTCCGACGTTTCGGAACATATTCGCGCCAGGCCAAACCAGGCCTATTTCCCCTCAAGGAACCGGAGTATCTCATCTAGTTCGCGGCATCCGCTCCGCCGGCTTTCCAGCATTGCTTTCGGGAAGTGTGCCCCGTAGTTCCTGTCATCCGTCTTGCGCTTGTCGTCGAGGACGTGCGCGTGGAAGGTAGCCTTCGCCTGACTTGCCGTGGCACGGGCGGCACGGAATCCTGCATGCTGCAGGATCGTTAGCAACAACCCCTCGATGCACGGCGTACAGCCCGCGTAGACCATCTGAGTCCCTCGCACCCTGTCGGGCAATTTCACGGGCCAGGGCTTGTCTTTGTCCATGACGACCAGACACTTCTCATAGGCTCGCTGCCGCAACCTGCCGCGCGCGGTTCGCACCACCGTGGCAGGCGAGCCGCCGTGGGCATCTTCAATCTTCACGGCAATGCCACAGCCCCGGCCCGCATACAGGTTCTTGAGGTGCTTGAGGAATGCTGTCTCCGTCGCCCCCTCGCCGACCACGAGAAACGCCCTGCTCGCTTTGCGCTGAGGCGGTCGCTGTGGCTTGCATCTCGTCATGTCGGCGCTCAGATATTAGGCACGCCCCCGTAGGCGCCGGACATGTACTTCGCGTAGAGATTGTCGTCCCGTCGGACGCCTTTCATCGTATCCAGGCGCCAGGCCTCACTTCGACAGGTCTTCGGGTCCTTCTCGACGAGTACGACCTGGGTCTTGTCCATCACCCGCAGGACTTCCGTCGAGTGACAACTGAACAGCAGTTGTGCGTTCTTCGGGTTGGTCTGCAGATCAAAGAACAGGCCCACGACGGTCGGAATCATGTGGGGATGCAGATCCACTTCGAACTCGTCTATGACGGCGAGCCCCCCCTTGTCCAGAACCCGGAACAGATGTTGCAGCAGGACGAAAAGGTTTCTCGTTCCGCTCGACTCGAAGACAAATGGCAACTCGTATTCCCGGCCGCTGACCGCATGCACCCCAAACGGTATGTACAGCTCGCGGCCCTTTCTTCCTTCCGCCGCCTCAAGCTTCCTCTGCTTTATCCGGATGCCGCTCAGGCCAAGGTCAAGACGCACGAGCAAATCCTCGACCTGCTCCTTCAGCGCGCGTTGTGCATGGTACCGTTGCGCTGCTGTGGACACGGCATCCCCGAGACCGGGTTCGCGCCGACCGAGCCTGTAAAGGTTGGTTTCCGTGCCTTCAAGATACTGAATCAGAGGTTGCGAGAGCGGGTGTTGTATCTGACGCAACACTGAGATGAGCGAAGCGTTCTTGCGGAGCAGCGGCTCCACTGCCGCGCGTTCGATTGCGAAGTCCTGTTCCACCAAGTCGTAGCCTTGACTGCTGGGATTCCAGGTCCGCTTGAAGAGATAGCGAAAGTGAGACTCGTGCTTCCGAGAAAGCTGTTCATGATCCACCCGGCCCGCCTGGAGTTTCACATCGTAGCGGTAGATCGCTGCGGCAATCTCGAATTCGAGGCAAAACGACGAAGTCGGGTCTTGCGGGTCCGCAAACGCGAAGGTGTCAATCGGAACGCTGTCCAGTGCCTCGATTCGCGTAAAGGAGTGCAACATGAACCAATTCAGAAAGGTGAATCCCTTCAGAAGGTTCGTCTTGCCACCGCCGTTGGGTCCGATGACAGCAACGGCCCGGCTCAGACGCTGACCGGACGGTGCGGAGAAGAACAGGTGGTTGTCCGGCGCCTGCTTCCCCACCCGGAAATCCACGGTCGCCGTGTCAGCGAACGAGCAGAAATTCCGCATCGAGAAACTGTGGATCATGGCTGCCTCCGCCATAGGATTGATGGGATCTTGGAGACACTATGGCACAAGATATGCCGATTTCAACATAATTCTGTTGGAACGTGTAAGTTATGGCCCATTCAGGCGCCTTTTCTAGCCAATTCTTGAGCCATCTGGGCCCTCCCGCCCCCCCGCGCGCTACCGCACCCCAACCCACTTGGTCCCCGTCGCGTCGTAGCACCTGCTACCCTCCCAGCCACATGCCTGCCAGACGGCATCGAACGCGGGTTTGATCAGCGGATCAACGGGCGTGGCGAAATCGTCGATCACGAAATCCGGCAAGGTCAAGACATCGCGATCGATCGGGTGGAGATCGGGGACCAGCAGAGCCCGGCCCTCGTAGGAAATGGTGTACCCCTGAACACCAACTAGAGTCAGCATCCCGAAGATCGGCGGCCCGGCGTCCAAATCGCGCAGATTCTCCACATACCCTCGAATTGCCATCAGGATGAAGTCCTCACACGCTGATACGGGTATCCGCTGCCCACGCATGTGGCCCAGGATTGCAGACTCAACGGCCTCCAGAGCCCCGGTTCGGAAGATCTGTACATAGGCCCGAGCCTGTTCAGCCCCTGTGTCGTAGGCTACAAACCCGTCGAAGTTGAACCGCCAACTGGCCGGCATTGTCATGCCCATGGGCCTTATCCTGCCGGCGATCTCCTTCGCCTTTCGCACGTCGAAGATGGCGCCCGGGTCTAACGCAGACAGCGGCACGAGATGAAGTACGATTCGGGGCTTCTTGAGCAAAGGCAGGGGCGTGACATCCGCAATGATCTTCGCCAGCCTGTCATCCCTGAGGCGCTTCAGCTTCTCGGGAATCGACTGCGACACCGCAAAGGCCGCGCGAATCTCGTCCACGTCAAGTTGGTACTTTCCCGCGCTCGTCCGCGAGAAGAACCGCGACCAGTTCTTGAAAACAACCATATGAGGCGAGTTCCAGCTTCGCGGGACCCTGAGAACGAGGACGTGCAGACCTTTTCCGTCATCGAACGCGTCCACCTGGATGCCGACCACGCGGGGATCCAACCCGTTGCGAAGGATATCTTCGAGGCGCAACTTCTCCTTGTCCGCTTCGAGACCAGGCAAGCCCACAATCTTGTCGGGCTTGCCTTTCTCTGCCGTCTTTTCCGCAACGCCGTAGACAATATCGCCGCCGCCGGCATTTGCGAAAGCCGACACATCCGCCAGAAACTCCCGCTTGTCGTCGTCACTGCCACCCGGAAGCTCGCGCTTGTACTCCAGCGTCCGACCCTCGGGGACACCGTTGTCCACCAATGACTGGACGTCCGCGAAGACTATTTGATCAAACCGTTTCGGAATCATGCGGCTTCGCCCCTCACATCAATCTTCCCCGTGACAGCCGCGGAAATGAGGGCCGTGCGGTACTCCCTCAGCCGCTCGATCGCCTCGCGGACCTTTATCTCCAACGCATCAATCCGCCCAGTCTGGCGGTGGAGGAAGGCAGCGATCGCCATTTGTTCCTGCTGTGGCGGCAGAGGGATTACTGCACGTTTCAGGTCTCGGATATTGATGCCCCTGATTGTGGCGCCCAAAGCTCCCGCCTCCACTTGGGAGAAAACAGCAGCCGAGCGGAGAGCGTACAACAGCCAGCGCCCGTCGGTGCGGCCAGTGTATGCAACGCGTGCCGCATCCTGTGTGATGTTCGCGCCCTCGAGTTCGGCGGGAACCATTGCAGCTTGCCCGATACTCCCGCGTATCGCGTACACCAGATCGCCCGTGCGCAGCCTGGATCGCGCATAGCCTGCCTCAATCTCAAAGGTGGTTCGACTCAAGAGGCCCAGCCTTAGCCTGCCTGGAGAAACGTCGCCTCCTTTGACTATCGGGACACCTTCGTCCACGCTCGGTCCCGGCAAAACGATCCCGTACATGATCCTGCGATAAGAAGGTGTGAGATGCCACAGCCGCTTCACCTCCCAATGCGCCGGAATCTCGCCTAGCCACTCGACCCCGGACTCCCTCATGGGCACGTCGGGATTCAAACCCTTGGTGACGGCGTGGGTGATGAGGGCCGTGCGCTTCTCCTCCAGCAACTCGATCAGCTGCTCCTTCTTCTCAATCAGCGCATCAATCCTCGCCGTCTCGCGGTCCAGAAACGCCGCGATGGCCCGCTGTTCACCTTCATCCGGCAGAGGGACCTCAAAGAAACCCAGCGCACTCGCATTGATCCCTGGGTATCCGACGCCCTCGGAGTGGGCGACCACCTGCTCCACGAAGAACGGGGCGCGCAGCATGTGGGCCGCATAGCCGCTCGCCAGTCGCTTCCGTGGCCGGACGACGGCGAACCCCGTTGACACGATGAGGTTCTCGGGGCGCGCCTTGATGGAAGCAATCGCACGCAGATACGTTCGGACTGTGGAAACGATCACGTCTCCGGCTTGGACGCGACGACGTGCCCTGGAGGGAGCTTTACCAAAGGATACCTGCTCAGTTGCCGTAATTCCCTTGACTGCATCAACGTTGCCGATGTCGACGTATTCGATTTCGCAGTCCTCATCCGTGTCCTCGGATAAAGCGTCGTCGTTGAGCGAAGCCACGTACTTGAGGCGTTTCACCTCCCAGTCCTGCGGAATCTCCCCAAGCCACTCCACGCCGCAATCCTTGTACCTGGTGTAAGATTTCCAATGCTTGGAGAAACCGCGCGCTTTCTTTCCAAGGTTTGGAAATTCCGGCTCGGATTCTTCCAATGGTTGGAAACCGGTCATGACACCGCTTCGGCTTGTAGACGTGACGGATCCCAGATCTCTTCGGCAAGCCGACGGTACAACACCTGTCTGGTGTCGAGGTCCGCCTTCTTGAATTCGGGATGAGGGCGAAACGGCAGGCCGCTCTCCTTCACAAGCGCGAGGAAGCCTGGATTGCGCTCATAGGCCTTCTCGTGAAGGGTCTGGGCGAGGAGGTTCTGCTTCACATAGTGTTCGCGCTTCTCAGGATACGGCAGGTCGCCATAGCTCGCATTGAAGCTCTTAGGCAGCAACAGGAGGCCCCCGATCCGGTTGCGGTATTCCTGGAAGTCGTTGGGATGCGAGAACTCATCCTTGTGTCGTTCGAAGTGATCGGCCCAGATGTGCTCGATCTCGTAGCCCTTCTTGCCGGAGCGTTGAACGTATTCGGCATAGCGCGAGGCCATGCCGGACCGCGTTTCTACGTAGTCGGTCATCCGTGCGAGCAGGCGGTGGATCTGGCGTCCGTTCATGCCGTGCAGGTAGAAGCGGTCGTTGCTGGCAAATGGCTCCGTCTCTGCATCGATCCGCTGCCGCAGAAGCACCACGAGATCGTCCACGTTCTTGCCGCGGATATCACGCATCACGAGAAACATCGCGTACTGCATCGTGGAGTAGTCTATGGCGTGGAAGTTCCAGATGCGCCGGTGGATCAGGATGTCCAGATACGCGCTAACAACTCTTATCTTTCGATCAATGATCTGCGCCGTGTCATCCACGCGCAGGGGCGCGAGCAACACGGCGTACTGCAGCGTGAAGTTGTTCTGCGCGTTGAAGTAGACGCACTCGCGGCCCGGCGTCAGGGTCTCTGCCGCGACCCCAAGCTTCTCGTACTCGCGGCTGTAGAACGCGAACTCGCGCTCGATGAAAGTCGCGAAATCGCGGCTCGACCTGAGGTTCAGGTCTTCTTCATGCGCTCGAACCCAGCGATGGAATTCCGTGCCAATGAGGTCGAAATCCTGGGGCATGGCACCCCCCTTGCGCTCGCGGATGCTCTTGGCATACTGGCTGCGCAACCAGGACTTGATGCCGTCGGCATCCTCGTCCTTGCCTATTTCCAACAGCGCGCCCACGCGCTCTTTCCAGATCTGGCTTGCCCGGCTGCGGCTGTCGGCGTCCTCGATGTTGGCCAGGAGGTAGCCCTTGAGCATATCCGCAGGCGTCAGCGAAAGGCCTCTGTCGTTCATGGTTTCGAAGATCGTGTAGGCGTCCTCGTCGGAGTACGCCGTGATTTCCACGAGGTGCACGTTTTCGATCACCCAGTCCGCGAAGTACGGAAGGGCAGAGCCCCTCAGTTCCTCTGGAAATCGGTCCTCAATGTCTGCGTAGCGGGCCAGGATGTTCGCCACCGATTCCCGCTGGCCGCTGTCATCGAAAGGTTGGCGGGCGTACAGCGCCTCCATGCAGGCGGTTCGCTCGGGGATATCCAAGTTGAATGACCGCGTCCCATAGCGTTGTGAGAAGATCAGATCCGCCATCTGCCCCTTGTGCTCGGAATCTTCGATTTGGTGCTGGAGAAATATCAGGAGCAGTGTGAGCGTCGTGAGGCGCTGCTGGCCGTCGATCACAAACTTCTGGCCATCTTTGTCGCTGATGATGATCGAACCGAGAAAGTAGTGACCGTACTCAGCCACCGCACTCCGCTCGTGACCCTCCTCAAAGCTCTCAAGGAACTTGCCCGCGAGGTCATCAATGAGTTCGGCTACCTGTTTCGACTGCCACTTGTACTCGCGCTGATAGTAGTCAATGGAGTACTTGCGGCCGCTCAGAAGCTCGCGAACGGTGCGGCCTTTGCCGTCTATCTCGCGAGGTTGACGCCGGTCTGTTGTCATTCACCCGTTCCTCCTGAGTTTGCTCGGCTGACTTCACCGAGCATTCGGATAATATCCGATTCAATGGCTCCGATGTCCTGCTCGATATCCGTCAGTGCTCGGGGCGGCTGGTACTTGTAGAAGTACCGGTTGAAGTTGATTTCGTAGCCGATCTTGCCGATCTGTCCGTCCTTGTGGTCGCGGACGCCTTCGTTGACCCAAGCATCGGGAACATGCGGCCGGACTTCTCGGTCGAAATAGGCGCGGATATCTTCCTTCAAGGGGACGTTTTCGAAATCCCGAAGCTCGGGGTCGGGCTCGGAGTTGCCGTCGGCATCGCGGCAGATCTCCGCGCTCTCGTCACGCTCCGAGAGGGCCGAGAGAATGGCCTTTCTGAGCGGAGCGGTCAGTTTCACCTCTGCCGTCTTCGCGGCCGCCATCAGAACTTTCTCAAAAGCAGGGCGAGACTTGAAGAGATCGGCCGGCATCCCTCTGAGCATCTCGCGGATTCGGTCCTGCTGGACGCGGCCTTCAGCCTCTTCCCGGGCTTTCACCGCAAGATCCTTCTTCTTGCTGACGGCGAGGTTGGCAAAAGCCTTCTCGAGGTCGAGCCGGGCCAAGCGTTCAGGAGCGGCCTGGAAATTGAGCCGAAGCGGCCGTTCGACGGTGATCTTGCGATATCCGAAGTCCGTCGCGTCAAAGAGGCGGCAGCGCTCATCCGAGTCGGCAGAAATGTACAGGCGGACGATCTCCTTGATCTGGTCGTCGGAGATCTGGCGGCGCTTGTCTCCGAGGCTCTTCCGCATGGGAATCCAGAGGTCCGTCGCGTTGACGAGCAGTACCTTGCCCTTGCGACGCGCCTCTTTGCGGTTGGTCAGAACCCAGACATAGGTGGCGATGCCGGTGTTGTAGAAGAGCTGCTCGGGCAGCGCGATGATCGCCTCCAGCCAGTCGTTCTCCAGAATCCAGCGCCGGATTTCGCTTTCCCCACTGCCCGCGTCGCCGGTGAACAGGGGCGAGCCGTTCAGAATGATCGCCACGCGGCTGCCACCCTCGCTCGGCGCCTTCATCCGCGCCAGAAGATGCTGGAGGAACAGGAGTTGGCCGTCGCTGATCCGCGGCAGGCCCGCTCCGAACCTTCCGCCGAACCCCCGCTCCGCCTCCCTCCGCACCGCCTCCTCGTCCTGCTCCCAGTCCTTGCCGTACGGCGGATTCGTCAGGAGGTAATCGAATCGCTTGTCCGCATGCTGATCCTTGGAAAGCGTGCTGCCGTCCTTGATGTTCTCCGCGTCCCGGCCGTCCTCACTGATCAGGAACATATCCGCCTTGGCCACGGCGAAGGTCTCGGGGTTGACCTCTTGACCGAAGAGGTGGACATCAGCCTGCGGATTCAGCGAGAGGATGTGGTCCTTGGTGATGGTCAGCATCCCGCCGCTGCCGGCGCACGGATCGTATACGGTGCGAACGATGTGGTCCTTGCGGATCATGGCCTCGTCCGCCGCCAACAGCAGGCTGGCCATGAGGTGGATGACTTCGCGGGGGGTGAAGTGTTCGCCCGGGTTCTCGTTCAGCGCCTCGTTGAAGCGCCGGATCAATTCCTCGAAAACCATCCCCATTTCGTGGTTGGAGACCTTATCGGGGTGGAAATCCACGGTCTTGAAGCGCTCCATCACCAGAAACAGGAGTCCGGCCTCGTCGAGCTTGGCGATGGTGTTGTCGAAATCGAACTTCTCCAGCACTTCGCGCATGTTGTCGGAGAAGGCGGCGATGTAGGCGCGCAGGTTGGCCGCCAGGTTGGGCGCGTCCCCGAGCAGTTTCTCGAACGTGAACGGCGACGTGTTGTAGAACGCGCGGCCCGCCGCCTTGCACAATTGCGGATAAAGGTTGTCGAGCTTGGCCTTGTACTTGTGATGGACCTCGAGGACCTGCTCCTTGGTCGGCTCGAGTACGCAGTCAATCCGCCTGAGGACCGTGAACGGCAGGATGACGTCCTGATATTTGCCGCGCTTGAACGCGTCGCGCAGAAGATTGGCAATGGACCAGAGGAAATTGGCCTTTTCGCGGAAATCCGCCATGTGCATGCCTCCCGATCCGCAGTCTAGGCAACGAAACAGCAGAAATCTAGCGCCAGTTGCAATGCGCACCGGATTCAGGGTCGGAATCTGCCTCTATTTCGGGGGGTTTCGGTCCTTGTCCCCCCGCGCAGGGATATGCTAAGGACGGGTCTTGATCAGGAGCGGGCCGGGCGCTATGGTGTCCGGCCGTGTCCACCCGCCGCGGCAACCGCTTACGGGCAGAGCCAGGCAGCAAACCGGTTTTCGACAGATAACACGAACACGGAAGCCTAACGACTGGAGTAGCCGAGATGAGTAAAGAGAAAGTTCTGATGGACGGCAACGAAGCCGCCGCGTACATCGCCCACAAGACCAACGAGGTCTGCGCCATTTACCCGATCACCCCCTCCTCCAACATGGGCGAGTTCGCCGACCAGTGGTCGAGCGAGGGCCGCAAGAACATCTGGGGCACCGTCCCCGACGTCGTCGAACTCCAGAGCGAGGGCGGCGCCAGCGGTTCGGTCCACGGCGCCCTCCAGGCCGGCGCGCTGACGACAACCTTTACGGCCTCCCAGGGCCTGCTCCTGATGATCCCCAACATGTACAAGATCGCCGGCGAGCTGACCTCGACCGTGTTCCACGTCTCGGCCCGCTCCCTCGCCTGCCAGGCGCTGTCCATCTTCGGCGACCACTCCGACGTCATGGCCACCCGCCAGACCGGATTCGGCCTGCTGGCCTCCAGTTCGATCCAGGAAGTCATGGACATGGCCCTGATCGCGCAGGCCGCGACCCTGGCCTCACGCGTCCCCTTCGTCCACTTCTTCGACGGCTTCCGCTCCTCGCACGAAATCAACAAGATCGACCTCATCCCGGACGATCAGATCCGCGGGATGATCGACGATGATCTCGTCATGGCCCACCGCGCGCGCGCCATGAATCCGGACAGGCCGGTCATCCGCGGCACCGCACAGAACCCGGACGTGTATTTCCAGGGCCGCGAAACGGTCAACCCCTTCTACGCCGCGTGCCCGGATATCGTCGAGAAGGCCATGGAGAAGTTCGCGAAGGTGGTCGGCCGCACCTACCACCTGTTCGACTACCACGGCGCGCCGGACGCGGAACGGATCGTGATCCTGATGACGTCCGGCGCCGACACCGCGCTGGAAACCGTCCGCCGCCTGCAGAAGCAGGGCGAGAAGGTCGGGTTGATCCAGGTTCACCTCTATCGCCCGTTCTCCCCGAAGCATCTGCTGGCCGCTATCCCGAAGACGGTCCACTCGATCGCCGTGCTCGACCGCACCAAGGAGCCCGGCTCCGACGGCGAACCGCTCTACAAGGACGTGGTCACGGCGCTGACGCAGGCGTTCGCCGAGGGCACACTGCCGACGTCGAAACTGCCGCGGGTCATCGGCGGCCGTTACGGGCTGTCCTCCAAGGAATTCACGCCCGCCATGGTCAAGGCAACCCTGGACGAGCTCAAGAAGGACAAGCCGAAGAACCTCTTCACCGTCGGCATCAACGACGACGTCACGCACACCA
>JAFGQA010000124.1 GCA_016935885.1 Phycisphaerae bacterium
ACCGCTCAGCCCATCTGATCCCCGGCCCCAGAGTCCCGGGTCGCCTCGACAAATTCAGATTTTGCAGGTGCGCCGAAAGGACACGGCCCACCATGAAACGAAGGTTCGCTCTGCTTAGCCTGGGCGTGGGCCTCGCCATGGTTCACCTGTTCCTGACGCCGATGGCCTCGGCCAAGCCACCCGGTTATGCGGTCGTGGTGTCCCGCCGGACACACGCCGGCGCGGGGTGGAACCAGGTCGTCGAAGCCTTGCGTGAGAAACACGATGCGACGGTGGTCGCTTTCGAGGCGGATGTCAACGAGGCGCTGCCGGCGTTACGCGCGCAATTCCCACGCTACGTCTGCTTCGTGGCGCAACCGACGGAGGCCACGCGTGCGTTTGTGGCCGAGGTCCACCGGCTCACGCGCCGGTTCGACGACGATCCTCACACCGATTGCTTCTGGGGCATCCTGACGGGCTACGACGCCGCCAACGCGTTGCGCATCGCCGAGCAGCGCGAGCCGCTCACGATTCACAAGGTGGCGGCCGGCACAGAGGTGGCGCTCGATTGCTGCGAGGAAGGCGTTTGGTACTGTGAGTTGAACGAAGGCAAAACGGTGAGAAAGGAGAGAGGTAGAGAGCCCCAAATCCTGCAGGGCCCTGACGATTCGACCGAGGCGCTCGTTCAGACACTGACCGACTATCAACCAGGCCTGTTCGTCACGTCCGGTCACGCCACCGAGCATGATTGGATGATCGGTTTTCGCTACCGCAGCGGATTCTTCAAATGCGCCGAGGGGCAGCTCTACGGCGAAGACACGCAGAAGCACAAGCGGCCCATCCAGTCGCCGAACCCAAAGGTCTATTTGCCCGTGGGCAACTGTCTCATGGGACATATCGACGGCCCGGATTGCATGGCGCTGGCCTGGATGAACAGCGCGGGCGTCTGTCAGATGATCGGCTATACCGTGACAACGTGGTACGGTTATGCCGGTTGGGGCTGCCTGGACTACTTCCTGGAGCAGCCGGGCCGTTATACCTTCACCGAGGCGTTCTTCGCCAACCATGCCGCGCTGATTCACCGCCTCCAGACGTTCTTTCCCGATGTCGTCTCCGCGGCCGTCGATGCCAGGGGGCGCACCCAGACGCCCGTCCAGGTCACCGAGCAGGCGCGCGCCGCAGGCCTGACTGCCAATGACGCGCGCGGCCTGCTCTACGATCGCGATACCGTGGCCTTCTACGGCGACCCGGCCTGGGTAGCGCGCATGGCGCCGCAGCCCACGGCATGGGACCAGACGTTGACAGAGAACGACGGCATCTGGACGTTGGAGATCAAGCCCAACCGTGGCGCGAAGACCTTCGCGCCCATCAACACGAATGGTTCCCAACGCGGGGGCCGGCCGATCGTCCAGTTCCTGCCCCGACGGGTGAAGGAGGTACAAATCCTCGAAGGTGCGGAATTCAAACCGGCGATTACCGACGATTTCATCCTGGTGCCGAATCCGACCTTCTGCGATCCGGCCAGGGAATACCGCGTGGTGTTCCGCGCTGCCGCGAGAGGTTGAACTCGCGTCACTTTGCGAGCCATCAGTCACGTGATACGGGGTCACGTGTACCTGTCAAGGGGCGACGGGACCACCTGTGCCTGTCAAGTAATGACCACCCCACTCTGCGGTAGTCTCAATGCTGTCTGGCCGTTGGCCGCCAGGGGTGGCGCGGCAAGGTCGTTGCCATCAGTATGAAATATCAACACCCTTCCGCGTCAAACCATGGCGCGGCCACCTTTCATGACGACGATCTTACCGCCGGGTGCTTTCCGCATAGTTGCCACCCGCTTGTGAGCCTCCTTTCCCGTCAGCCGCGGGAGATTGGACCCCTCTCGAGAATATGCTATTCTCTCACTCATGAGGCCACGTGGTCTCATCGAGCATCGCGAAATGAGGAATATGAGCTTTGGAGTTCCACGGGGCCTATCGGCTGGCGCCTTTGTGCAGCTAGTCCTGAGATGGCGATGGAGTCGAGCCGGAAGATATCGGTCGAGAACGCCGCGAATGCTACTATCCTGACCCGTGAGAAGCGGAACATTCTGGAAGACCGGCAGATCCGCCAGCTTGAGCGGGCCCTGATGCCCATCATCGCTACGAACCCAGACCAGCGGCTCGCTCTGGACTTCGCCAAGGTGAGATTTGCGTCGTCTTCGCTCTTGGGGCTCTTGGTCAAGGTCGGTAGACAGCTTCTCGAGGTGGGTGGGCATTTACAGTTGTGCAACCTCGACGGCAAGATGCGCAGAGTTCTCGAGATCACGCGATTTGCAGGGGTCTTCGAGATCGTTGCCAGTGAATCGTAACATGTGTGGACGGCGGAGCGAGAGTGTAGCGTCTGGCGGGGCGGCGTCGAAGTGACGTCGACAGTGTTTCCCTCCTTGATATGAGAGGAGCGGAGGTCTGTATCTGATGGGAGTGCCTGCCGCCTGCTTGTGGGCCGCGCACCGCTCGTTGCGGGGGGCACCGGACTGGTTGCGTGTGCCTTGCGAAGGCGCGTTGAATCCTCAGGTGGGAATCCCGACCGGCGATACTCGTCCCAGCCGGAAGCACTTGGGGCGGTTCAGGAGGTGACAATCGGACTGAAGCACTCCAAGAAAAGGCTCCGTTAGGGAGTCAGCAGGCCATGCGGGCCGCAACGCGCAGTGAACACCGAGCAGGCCCCG
>JAFGQA010000125.1 GCA_016935885.1 Phycisphaerae bacterium
CAGAGATTGTCAAAAGCTACTTCCAAGCCGATTCTGTCCTCTACGCGGCGGGATAAAAATGTCAATTATTTACTGCTCCCGGTAATAGGATTGTCGCGACCAGCATCCAAGAGCTCCGAGGGCTTCGCCGGAGCCTTGCCCTGCTAAGCACGCGCGCGTAGTATGTTATAATCCCCATGGGTGGAGTTGCCTGAGGGCATGGAGTTCCGAGATCCAGGAATGCAGGTTCGATAGCCATGACGAAGCCATCACCGATAGCACTGGTTATATGCGACAACGTCTATAGGGAGCCTGGTGGCAAGACTGCGCTGGTTGGACTTTTCAACAACATCAGGGCCAGGAAGTTTCCCTTCACCCATAATCGTATTTGTGTGTTTGCGTCGATAACAGATATCCGCCCGAACACGACTTTCAAGCTTGACATCGTTCATTCAGAGACGGATGAGTCTCTCGTAAGCCTGGTGGGGCCGCCGCCGAAGAACGCGGATCCCACAACCATATGTGATTTCGTGTTCATACTGGAAAACGTCACCTTCCGAGAGCCACATCGTTACTACATCCGCTTTTTCGGGAACGAGCATGTTTTACTCCAAAGACCGTTTGAAGTTACAGAGATAAAGGGAGGGGGAAATGACTAGTGAGCAGTTGGAGCTTGTGCCAGTAGACGGTGGTGAGGAGCAGGCTGAGACGACGAGAGAGAACGTTGTGCTCCAGGTGATTCCCGACCCGTCAGACCCGACCCAGAAGCAGTATCTTCGGCTCGTCGAGCTGTCTGGGGCCTTGGATTTCTGGGACAACCCGGCAGAAGACGTGTATTCACTTGAAGACGGCGAAGCCCTATGAGATGCGGTGACATTGTCCTCGTGAGTTTCCCTTTCACGGACGACAGCAGCATGAAGCTCCGTCCGGCCCTTGTTGTTTCGGGCAATCGGTTTAACAACGGCGAAGACGTCATTGTTGTACCGATGAGTTCAACTCCTCATGCTGACGATTCGTTCGCGTATCCAATCCGCCACGATAACACGCACTTCAGAGAGACCGGGCTTCGCCGGACGTCTTATGTGAAATGGACGAAAGTGCTTATTATTTCGAAGAACCAAGCTCAGCGCCGCCTGGGGCATCTCAGCGCTGCGATCCTTGCCGAAGTCCGTTCAAAGATACAGACGATTTTCCAGTAATCGAATCGTGCAGTATCCCACCCGGGCGCCCCACGCGCCGAAGCATCACTCCAGGCCGCGTGCTTGCCCGTCATCACGCCCTGCTCTGCGACCTCAGCGGCGTTTCCTCTTGCGCCCGGCCCCTGTCACATCCGACTCCGCCTTCGCCTTCGCCTTCGCCTTGCCGACAGGCTTCCCGGTCAGGCGTGACGCCGGTTTGGGCTTCGCCTTGCCCGTCTTTTTCTTGCCCAACGTCTTCTTGCGAGGTTCCATGATCGCCGCCTGCGCCGCGGCCAGTCGGGCAATGGGCACGCGATAGGGCGAACAGCTCACGTAATCCATGCCCGCCTCATGACAGAAATGCACCGACTTCGGATCGCCGCCGTGCTCACCGCAGATGCCAATCCTCAGCTTGGGTTTGGTCTTCCGGCCGGATTGGATCGCACAGCTGATCAGCTTGCCGACGCCACCGAGGTCGATCGTCTGGAAAGGATCACCCGACAGGATGCCCGCCTTCCGTTGGTCGACGTACACCGGCAGAAACTGGCCGGCGTCATCCCGCGACAGCGCCATGACCGTCTGCGTCAGGTCGTTGGTCCCGAAGCTGAAGAAGTCCGCCACCTCGGCCACGCAATCGGCCGTCAAGGCCGCGCGCGGCGTCTCCACCATCGTACCCACTTGATAGTGCAGCTTGATGCCCGCCTCTTTCAGAATCTCGTCGGCCAAACCGCGCGTGCGATCCACGAGGATCTTCAACTCCTTCGAATCGATGCAAAGCGGGATCATGATCTCCGGCGCCACCTTGATGCCACGCCGGCGGCACTCCACGGCCGCCTCGATGATCGCCCGCACCTGCATATCCAGAATCTCCGGATACGTGATCGCCAGGCGGCAGCCGCGGTGCCCCAACATGGGATTCACCTCATCCAGTTGTTCCACGCGCCGTCGTATCCTCTCATAATCAACACCCAGGCTTGCGGCCAGCTCCCGTTGCTTTTCTTCGGTGTGGGGTACAAACTCGTGCAGCGGCGGGTCCACCAGTCGGATCGTCACCGGCCGACCGTCCATCGCCTCGAAGATGCCAATGAAATCCTGCCGCTGGAACGGCAGGAGCGATTCGAGCGCGGCCCGTCGCTCCTCTTCCGTCTCCGCGACGATCATCTTCTGAATGGCCAAACGCCGCTCCTCTGTGTCGAAGAACATGTGCTCCGTCCGGCACAGACCGATCCCCTCGGCGCCCATCTTTATGGCGTGCTCCGCGTCATACGGCGTATCCGCGTTGGTCAGAACCCTCAGCCGACGTCCCGCATCACACCATTTCATCAGCGTGTAATACTCCTTCGGCAACTGCGGCGCGACGAGATCGATCTGCCCCTCATAGACGACGCCTTCTGACCCGTCGAGCGTGATGTAGTCGCCTTGCCGCAGGGTCTTGGCGCCGATCGACACCGTCTTCTCCTCCTCGTCGATTCGCAGCGCCCCACAGCCCGCGATGCAGCACTTGCCCCATCCGCGGGCAACCACCGCCGCGTGCGAGGTTTTCCCACCCGTCGCCGTCAGGATACCCTGCGCCGCGTGCATCCCGCCCACGTCTTCCGGGCTGGTCTCCCTGCGCACCAGAATCACCTTCTTGCCCTCCGCCGCCCAGCGCTCGGCCTCCGGTGCGTTCAGCACAATCTGCCCACATGCCGCGCCGGGCACCGCCTTGATACCGCTCGCGAGCCGCCGCATCGCCAGCATGGCGGCGTCGGTCTCCGGATCGATGATCGGGTAGAACAGCCGCTCGATGTCGTCGCCGGTGATCCGACGGATCGCCTCATCCTTTGTGATCACGGGCTTCACGGCCGCGGCCGCGTAACGCTCCGGCAGACACCCTTTCTTGACCAGCCGCTTTGCCTCGGCCTTGGTCAACAGCGGCTTGGTCGCCTGGTCCACCGCAATCTTGAACGTCGCCGCCGCCGTCCGCTTGCCCGTCCGGCATTGAAGCATGTACAGCTTGCCACGCTCCGCAGTGAACTCCAAATCCTGCATGTCCTTGTAGTGCACCTCCAGCATGACGCGAACGCCGCAAAGCTGGTCCCACACCTCGGGGTCCTTCTCCGCCAACTCCCGCAGCGGAACCGGCGTCCGAATCCCCGCCACCACGTCCTCCCCCTGCGCGTTCATCAGCAAATCGCCGTAGAAGACGTTCTCCCCGGTGCTCGGATCCCGCGTGAAGCAAACCCCCGTGCCGCTGTCCTCGCCCATGTTGCCGAAGACCATCTGGCAGATGCTCACCCCCGTGCCGGGCAGCCCGTGGATCTTCTCCACCTCCCGATACTTGACCGCCTTCTCCGCCATCCACGAGTCGAACACCGCATTGATCGCCCCCACCAGTTGTTCCCAGGGGCTCTGCGGAAAGCCCTTCCCTGTCTGTTCCTCAAAGAACTCCTTGAACTCGCCGCAGAGATCGCAGAGGTTCTCCTCCGACAGTTCGGTGTCGTTGACCACACCGAGCCGCTCCTTCATCATCCCCAGCTTCTCTTCAAGAACGTCCTTCGATAGCCCCACCACCACCGTGGAATACATCTGTATAAAACGCCGATACGAATCCCAAGCGAAACGCGGGTTGCTCGTGCAACGCGCCAAGCCCTCGACCGATCGATCGTTCAGCCCCAGGTTCAGCACCGTCTCCATCATCCCAGGCATGGACACCGCCGAGCCGGAGCGAACGGAGACGAGCAGCGGGTCATTCGGATCGCCCAGCTTCTTCTTGCACGTGTGCTCAAGCTTCACCAGGTTCTGCTTGACCTGCTTCTCCAGACCGACCGGCCACCTCTTCCCGTGGTCGTAGTAGTGCTTGCACGCCTCGGTTGTGATCGTGAACCCCGCCGGCACCGGCAGGCCGATGTTGGTCATCTCCGCAAGCCCGGCACCTTTGCCCCCAAGCAACTCCTTCTGATGCCCCTTGCCCTCAGCCTTGCCGCTTCCGAAGAAGTAAACGAGTTTCGTGGCCATCCGCGCTGCTCCTTAAATGGACGTACCCCGGGATGTTGATTCCCTTCACACGCACCTAGTATAGCCTCCTGCCCACGCGTCAACGAGGACCGTCAGCCGCCAAAAACAGAACCCGACGAATCTCCCTGCAAGTTGGCGGACCGTGCCCGACCGTCATCGGGTCCATGACAGTGTAGGCGGGTGCCACTGGCAGCTTGCCTGCCAGTGCGTATGCCCCATGCGTCCACCGGAGACACCACGCGGGCGGACAAGCCGCCAGTGGCACCCAGAATCGAATGCCGCCGCCGGAAGTGTCACGGACCCACCGTCATCGTCCCCGCTCATTTGCCGTTTGGCTGCTGTGTCCCGCACCGTATAATCCGTACGCTTGACCGAACGCGGCCTCCGGCCGCCTTGACAAAGGCGACCCCCCACGGGGCGGTCTGCCGCGCCGGTACCCCAGCGGAGCCGACCAATGCCAAACGAGACTATCCCTATCCGCGTTGGCCACTCCCCCGACCCCGATGACGCCTTCATGTTCTACGCCCTTGCCGAGGACAAGATCCCCACAAACGCCTATCGGTTCACCCACGAGATGGCTGATATTGAATCGTTGAATCACCGGGCCGAAGCCGGCGAACTCGAAGTCTCGGCGATCTCCATACATAACTATCCATTTGTCCGCGACAAGTATGCACTGCTCGCAAGCGGTTGCAGCATGGGCGACGGCTACGGCCCCATGGTCATAAGCAGAGGACCGATGACGCTCGCCGACCTGAAGGGCAGGACCATCGCCGTCCCCGGTGAGCGGACCACCGCTTTCCTGGCGCTAAACCTGTGCCTGGGCCCTGGCACGTTCGATCATCACGTGGTGATGTTCGACGAGATCCCCGCCGCCGTCGCGCGTGGAGACGCCGACGCCGGCCTGATCATCCACGAGGCCCAACTGACGTACAGCCGCCTTGGCCTACACAAGGTCGTGGACATGGCCGAATGGTGGGGTGACCAGACCGCCCTGCCGCTGCCGCTCGGCGGCAACGTCATCCGCCGTGACCTGGGCCTCCGTCGCATGCGCGACGTGGCCCGCCTGCTGAAGCTGTCCATCGACTACAGCCTGACCCACCGCGACGAAGCGATCGCCTACGCCATCGAGTTCGGCCGCGGCCTGGACACCGACCTCACCGACCGCTTCGTCGGGATGTACGTCAACAAGTGGACACTCGACTACGGCGAGCGGGGCCGTGCCGCCGTCCGCACGCTCCTGTCGCGTGCTTGCGAGGCCGGCCTGGTGCCCGACCCGGGCAGAATCGAGTTTGTGGATTGAAGTGCCGTGCTTCATGAACGGTGCGACGGTCTCGCATTGGAGGGGGCCGTCCATCGAGGGCTGACACAGCACCGGTGCTCTGTCGCACGTCGAACGAGGGATGACCGGTAAACGAGGGTGCCACTGGCGGCTTCGTGCCACTGGCGGCTTGCCCGCCAGTGCACACAGGCAGACAAGGCTACCCGCGGCCCCCAGGTGAACCCATCAGGCGACGTGCGACAACGTTCCAGTACGGCGTTTCACTTATAGAACGACTGTACGCTCTGCCGAGAATCCTCTCTCGGCACCGGCTTAAGGACCGAGAAGGGATTCTCGGTCCAGCAATCGCAGTCGCGTTTCCTGTGAAACGCGGTACTAGTAGCCCGTGGTAAAAGGGAAAACAGCGGTTCGGAAACGCCGTTCCTGACCGTGAAAACAACCGGCGAGACGCCGGTGCCACAGTTTTGCCACGGGCTGTTAAAGACCGAGAAGGGGTTCTCGGTCCAGCAATCGTAGTCGCGTTTCCTGCAAAACGCGGTACTAGCCTCCGGCTTCCAGCAATGCCGCCTCCAGCTTGGCGAGGTGTTGTCGGGCGGCCGCGTGGTTAGGATCTGCCTTGAGCGCTGCCAGGAAGGCGCCCCGCGCCTCCTCCATGCGGCCGAGGTTACCCAAGGCCATGCCCAGCGAATCGTAGGCCATGGCGTAATCCGGCCTGATCGCGACGGCCTTCTGGAAGGCCTCGACCGCGGATTCGTAGTCCCCGAGAACCATCAGGGCGTTTCCGACGTTGAAGTGCGGTTCGGGCTCGTCCGGCCGAAGCCTGGCGGCAGTCTGAAATGACTGAAGCGCCTCGGCATGTCGCCGCAACTCATACAGGCTGATCCCGAGATTCATGTGTGCCCAACGAAACGCGGGATTCAGCTCAATCGCCTTGCGGTAGTCCGCGATCGCATCCTCGTAACGCCCTTCGGCCATAGCTATGTTGCCGCGGTTGTAGAAACGCTGGTAGGCATTCTTGCCCGATTGCTGCACGACGCCGGTTAGGAGGTATTCGACGGGTGCGTGGTCATCGGTAAGGACAAGGCCGTCGACCCGCCTGAGCAGATCGCGCACCTGGTCATCGGACAAACGCTGGCCACGGACCTCATCGGCCGTGGGAGAGCCCGCCAACCGATCGAGATGCAGGTCGCGATGCGACGCGACGATTACGAAGGTGTTTCGCTCCCGGGGGTCGAGGCCACGGCCTGCGTCGTTCGTGAAGAAGCAGGCTGTGTACTCGAAGGCCTGGCCCGCCGTGTTGAGCATGGCCCCCAGAAACCGGCCTACGTCGAGAATGTCGATGAGGATGGCCATATAGACGCCGTCCGGCGCCAGGACCTCGTCGACCAGTCCAAGGAATTCGCGTGTGGTCAGGTGATATGGGATGCTGAAGTCGTTGAACACGTCGAGAAAGATGAAGTTGAAATCGCGAACGTCTTCTCCGGCATCTTTGCGCCGGACGAGGTCGGCGAGGTACTGGCGACCGTCCAGCGACACGACCTTCAGACGCGGCTCGTCGAGTCGCAGGCCGAAGGCCTCGACGGCCGCGTCGGTGACGACGCGGTCGATCTCGACGACTTCCACGGAGCTGTTCGGCCAGTGGTTCAAAATGTGGCGAGGGTGGGCATACCCGCCGCCGCCGAAGACCAGGACGTTGATGTCGCCGCGCCCTGCAGCGACGTGTTCGGTGACCGCGGCGAAGACCTTGTGATAACCATAGATCAGTTCGTCAGGCTTGTTGACGTTGACCATCGTGTGGACGAGCTTGTCCAGCAGCAGGGCCCGCTCGCCTGGATTATCCGGCACCTCCACGACCCGGACCTGCGCGTACTCGCTGTCGTGGTGGAACAGGATCCCCGGCACGTCGGCTTCGCGCAGTCCCAGTTCCTCACCTCGGGTCTGTGCCCACTCCCACGGCCCGACGGCCGTGCAGAGGACCAAGACGCTGATGGCGGCCCAGGCGTAGGCCAGCCAGTGCCTCACGCCGTATAGCACGGCCATGAAGGCAAGAATGCCGGCCACCGTGTGGTTGATCGCCTGAATGCCGAAATGGGGGATGAAGTAAAAGCCGCACGCGACCGTGCCTATGATGCTGCCGACGGCCCCCCATGCGTAGACGTCACCCATGGTCCGGCCAACTACCGTGGACCGCTCGAGGGCCATCTTGGCCACGACAGGGCCGATTGTCCCCAACAACATCGCCGGCAGCGTGAAGGTCAGCATGACGTGCGTGAAGATCCGATGCGGCCACGTCAGAAGCCACAGGGCCGACCATTCGCCGACCCAGTTGTTGACCATTGGCACGAAGAAGCAACCTACCGCAGAAAGAACGAACAGGATGGAAAGCGTTGGGCCCGTGCGATACCGATCGGCGAGTCGGCCGCCGACGTAATAGCCGGCAGCCAACCCCCCAAGGACCACGGCGATGATGCTGGTCCAAGTGTAGTTTGAGCTTCCCAGATACCGGGCGGTCTGCCGGCCGGCAAGGATCTCGACCACCATCACACAAGCGCTGGCAACGAAAGCGGTGGCACAGGGGACGCACATAGTCCGAAACCGGGCGAAGGACCGATCGCTGGCGGGGGACTCGACCAGATCCGGCGGTCGGCGCTCAGAGCCCGGCACATGGTTTGTCTTGTTGGAGCCCAATCAGGTTCTCCATAAGTCCCTGCGCGGTGCGCCCGGTATCCGGTGGCGACCATTGTCCTCGGTGCGCCGTCACGCGGCAACACGCATGGGCACGGAGCCCGGGCTCAGGGTGTGCGCGACAGTTCAGGGTGGTGCCACTGGCAGCTTGTCTGCCAGTGTGGATGCCCGATTCGCCAACCGGAGGGACTACAGTGGCGGACAAGCCGCCCGTGGCACCCAGAATCGGACGCCGCCGTAAGTGTCACTGAGCCGCGCTCAGGCATCTTGTCTCAAGTTGGCTGCGCCTGGCTTGCCACATGGCGAATCATGCTGATCGAACCGGAAGACGGGGTCGAACAACTCCACACCTAAGATCCTGGCGACCATCGCGTCCTTGATCAGGGCAATCTTGATCGTGTCTATCGTGAAGCAAGCGTCGTAGTTGCTTTCGATCGCCCGCCCCATGCCCTCAAGAATCAGCAAGTCGCTGTCGGCCGCGGCCGCACAGCACTGCGGCGTCACGTCGGCCAAGTCGATCAGCGGCGCAGTACAGCCGGACTCGACGACGCTGATGCGCCCGTCGCGGAGCAGGGCCGCCAGCGCGATGTCCAGCCTCCGACAGGCGTCGAGGATGCTTCGCAACTCGGCCGCCGTCACGTCGTTCAGGGCCGGCTTGCTATTGGCGGCCAGCACGACCGACGTGCCCATCCCGGCCAAGTGACGCACGAACGGAATCACGCCGAGGATGATGTCGGGGCCGGCATTGTCCACGAAGAAGAGAGCCTGACGATAAGGCGGAACACCGCGAGGAAACGAGTGTTGTGCGTCAGGCGTTGAGCAATGGGCGCCGTGCGTCTGCTCGACACGGAGGCAGTGGGAGGCCCAATGATCCAGCCAGTCGTCAAGCTGATCGATGGGCCATGGCCGCGGCCGGACCTTGTCGCGCGTGGCGACGAAGTCGAAGCTGGCGGCAGGTTGACTGGTGTATGCCCCCGCCAAGGTCGGACGTTCTTGGGCGGGGGATTCCGTGAATGCATCCACCGCGGCCTTCGAGCCCATGTCAAAGAGATTGCCGGCAAACAGACCGCGGACCAGCCGTTCATCTCGCCGAGCGGGCGGCGTCGCGTCGATGTCTCGGAGTACGTCCGGCAGCATGCGGAGGGCAAGGTCGTTTTCGCGGCGTTTTAGGTCGGCAAAAGGATCGACGATCCCGTGGGCGGCGAATCGTTCCTCGCGGTACTGCGTCAGCTCGAGCACGGTGAGGCGGCCGCGGCGGGCGGGATCCCGGCGGAGTTCCGCCAGGCCGGCCAGATAATCCTGGCGAAAAGCCTCCCATTCCGGCCGGCCAGCGAGCCGATCGCCATCGACGGGTAGCTCGGCCAAAGTGCCGATGTGTGCCACGAAGAGGTCGAGCCAGTAGTTGCGGACCTCCTCGCCGTCGGCAAGCAGGTCTTGAATGCACGGGCGGTAGGAGCCGGCGTCGGCGATGATGGGCAGTACGGGCATTGTGTGTTGCTGAGCGATCAGCTACCAGCCATCGGCGGCGGCGAGTCCTCAACTGTGTGATTTCGACCCAAAGCTGACGGCTGATGGCCGCTTGACTGACTAACCAATGGCGGCCATGAGGTTCTATAATGCTGAGCATGGTACCCGAAAACCGACATCGGTGGCGAACCAGCGCAGTAGCCCTGTGGGCGACCGTGGCCGTTGTCGCGGTCGCGCAAGGTGATATTCTTCATCTGAATAGCGGCGATAAGATCGAAGGCGAGGTGCTGAAAGACCTCGGCGAGGCCTATCGCGTGCGCACGCTCCATGGCATCGTTGACATCCCGAAGGAGCGAGTCGTCAAGTACGAGAAGGGTCCGTCGCCGTGGTTCTTGTACAAGGAGAAGCGGAGGAAATGTGAGGACACCGCGGAGGGGCATTACAGGCTCGCCCGTTGGTGTCGCAAACACGGGTTGCGCGCCGAGGAGACCGAGCACCTAGAGCGGGTCGTCAAGCTGGATCCGGATCACGCGAAGGCGCGTCGGGCCTTGGGATATGTGCAGGAGAACGGCGGCTGGATCAAGCCGCGGTCACCGAAAGCCCCCACCAAGGAGGAGCTTGAGGCCCGGCGGATTGCCCGCGAGGAGGAGAGACTGCTCCGGAAGCTGATTTCGGAGTGGTTCGTCAAGATCAAGGCGATCCACAGGGGGCGGATGGCCAACCAGAAGGGCGGCATGAAATCGGAGAAATTCCGACAGGCCCGCGAGCAGATCCTGGCGATTCAGGACCCATTGGCCTTGCCGGGCCTGACCGGCGTGCTCAGTGCCGGGAACGTCGCCGCCCGTCGCGTCCTGATCGAGGCGTTGGCCCGTTTCGACGAAGACGAAGCCACGATGAATCTGACCGTCATGACGCTGCTCGACCCCTCGGCGGAGATTCGTGAGCTGGCGGCCGTGGAGCTGCGCCGCCGCAAGGATGGGCGGGTCGTCGAACACCTTCGACTGGCGCTCCGCAACGACGAAGAACACACCTTGCGAAATGCGGCGGTCGCGTTGGGCATCCTGAAGGCTCGCGAGGCGGTGGAAGATCTGATCTCTGTGCTGTCGACCGAGACGCGCGGAACGGTCCGCGTGTCCCGCCCCGCATACCTCGACGACGTCCTCGTGGGGTTTGGCGGGGGGTGTCGGTACACGCACGGCAGACGGCTGTTCTACTACCGGCCGATGATGATCGGCGTGTTGGGGCCGAACACGATGGTTGGTACGGCGACGTGGTACGAGGACCGTCCCGTTTCGATTCATCGCACGGAGGTTCAGGAGGCATTGATCGCCATCACGGGACAGAACTTCGGTTTCGACGCCGGCGCATGGCTGCAATGGTGGCGGCAACAGGGCGGATGACGACCGGGATCTTCGAGTTAGGCAGAGCGCAGGAATAGCATGATCGATTGTGCCACATGTCTGGCCTGCCGGCTTGCCGTTTGGCGGATCAACCTTCTACATTAGAATCCCGCGCGACTCCTTACGAAAGGACACCGTGTGCCCAGAGGGAAGCTGGAACTTCGCCACTGCGTCGAGTCGCTATCCGTCCTCGGCGCCGACGGCAGCGTCGATGCGGCCTTGGAGCCGCAGATCGAGGCGCAGGACCTGCGAAGGCTGTACAAGGCCATGCTTCTGGCTCGGCGATACGACGAGAAGATGCTGAGCCTACAGCGGCAGGGGCGGATTGGGACGTACGCGCCTTCATTAGGCCAGGAGGCCGCGTCGCTGGGACCCGCTTATGTCCTGGGGGAGCATGACTGGTTGATCCCGTCCTTCCGTGAGCCGGCGGCAATGCTGCACAGGGGCTGGCCGATCGAGAAGCTGATCCTGTATTGGAGCGGCAACGAATACGGCAACCAGGTTCCGGACGGCGTCAACGATCTGCCGATGGCGATGCCTGTTGCGACGCAGTGTCTGCACGCCGCGGGCGTTGCGTGGGGTTGCAAGCTGAGCGGCGGCAAGAACGTCGCGCTCGGATTCGTGGGCGACGGCGGGACCAGCGAGGGCGACTTCCATGAAGCGATGAACTGCGCCGGGGTTTTTCAGCTACCGTTGGTGATGATCGTTCAGAACAACCAGTGGGCGGGCTCGTTCCCACGGGCCAGGCAAACCGCGTCGGCCACGATCGCGCAGAAGGCGTTGGCGTATGGCTTCAACGGCATTCAAGCAGACGGGAACGACATCCTGGCCATGATCGTCGCCACCGGCGAGGCGGTGCGGACGGCACGCGACGGCGGAGGGCCGACCATCATCGAGGCCGTGACGTACCGATTGGGCGCGCACACAACCGCGGACGCCCCGGAGACGTATCGCTCGGATGAGGAGGTCGCGGAGTGGAGGACGCGCGATCCGCTCCCGCGGTTCTGGGCCTATCTTCAGAAACGGAACATCCTGGACGAGAAGCACCGAGACCTGCTCGAAGAGGAAATCACCCAGGAGATCTCCGCCGCAGTGGAACGGGCGGAATCGTTCGAGCCGGACGTGACCGAGCCGTTCCGCCACTGCTTCGCGCGGATGCCGAGTCACTTGCAGGACCAGTTGCGGGAATTCCAGGCGTATCTCGACATGGGCGAGGGCTGAAAGCAGAAGGCCTCCCCCGCGGACTTGACGCAATGGCATTCATAAACATGGCCGAGGCGCTGAACCTCGCGTTGCGAGAGGCCCTCGCGGAAGACGACCGTGTGATCATCCTCGGCCAAGACATCGGCCGGGATGAAGGTGTGCTTTGCGCAAGCGCGATGCTGCGGGAGCGATTCGGTCCGGATCGCGTGGTCGGTTTCCCCGTGGCGGCCTCGGCGATGGTTGGCTTGGCCGTCGGCCTGTGTTTCACCGGGTACAGGCCGGTCTGCGAGATGCAGTCCTCGGGATTCGGTTACCACGCGTTCCATCAACTCGAAAACCACGCGTCGCGTTTTCGCAACAGAACGCGCGGGCGGTACACGTGCCCATTGGTCGTTCGCATGACGTACGGCGGTGGCGTCCGGGGGCTCGAGCACCAAAGCGAAAGCCGTGAGGCCATCTGGGCACACGTGCCGGGCTTGAAGGTGGCCATCCCGTCTGGGCCGCGGAACGCCCGGGCGCTCCTGCGAGCGTCGATTCTCGACGCCGATCCCGTCGTGTTTTACGAGCCAAAGGCCTGCTACCACGCATTCAAGGAGGAAGTGCCCGACGAGCCGGAGACGATGGAGATTGGTAAGGCCGACGTGGTGCGTGAGGGCCGCGACGTCACCATCATCTCGTACGGCGCATCGATGCGATCCGTCCTCGAAGCGGCCGGCGAACTCGAGGACGGGCACCACATCGACGCGGAGGTCGTGAACCTGTTGAGCCTGGTGCCCATGGACACCGACACGATCTGCTCGTCAGTGAAGAAGACCGGGCGGTGTGTAGTTGTGCATGAGGCGCCGCGAACGTGCGGACCGGCCGCCGAGATCATGGCTCGAATCGTCGAGAACGTCCTGGTGTATCTGGAGGCACCGATCCGGCGTGTGACGGGGTACGACCTGGTGGCGCCATACTTCAATCTTCAGCAGCCATACCTGCCCAACTCGTGCAAGGTGGTGACAGCCGTTCGCGAAGTGGTTAACTTCTAGTACGGCGTTTCACGAATAGAACGACTGTACGCTCTGCCGAGAATCCTTTCTCGGTACCGGCTTCAGGACCGAGAAGGGATTCTCGGTCCAGCAATCGTAGTCGCGTTTCCTGTGAAACGCGGTACTAGCAGCCCGTGCGAAGACGAGCCGCGGGCATCGGCCCGCGCGGCCGTGCGCGACGGTATCCGGCTTCCACAGATGCGGGTGACAGCGCGAGCCCTCCCCGGCAGTGCGCCGGCGCAGAACCGTGAAGAAGGCAGCGCTCGGCACCCATCCCGAGGCTGCGGCGCTGACGCCGGGGCCGGCGCTGCATCACAGGTCAAAGGTCCACGTCATACGAGGTAGCGGAAGAGGCCATTGGTTTCAGTAGCGAGCAGGGCGACACATGGCGAAAGATTTCAACCTGCCGGTTTTGGGCGAGGGCATTCACGAAGCCCAGGTCGTGAACGTGATGATCAACGAGGGCGACACGGTCACCGAAAACCAAATGGTGATGGAAGTCGAGACCGGCGAGGCAGCGGTGAAGTTGCCCGTGCCGGTCAGCGGCGTGGTGACGAAGCTGAACGTCAGGCCGGGCGACACCGTTGCGGTGGGGCACGTGCTGCTCGTGGTTGACGACGCTTCAGAGACATCACCAATCACACGCATGACTGACACGGACACGGCACGCGCCGCCCAGACGGCGGCGCCGACGGCGATCGGAAAAGGCCAGGACATTGCCGTTCGGGGAGCCGCTGGAATTCAAGGCGCGGCCGTCCGTGTAAGAGTCGGCCAACCGGCAACGGTGGCCGAGGCATCCCAACGTGGGCCGGCTCCGATTCCTGCCGCGCCGGCACTCCGACATCTGGCCCGCGGACTCGGCATAGACCTGCGTCACGTCCGTGGCACGGGTCCGGGTGGACGTGTGGTCCGAGGAGATGTGGAGCAGTATCGAATCGAGCGATCGACCGACGCGGGCGCCGCGCCTCCACGCCCCCCGGCGTCCGAGGCCGCTTCCACGCCCGACGCGTCGGGCGAGCCCTCGGCGCCGGCGACGCCGGCCGCGCCTCCGGAACCGGCGGCGCCGACCCCGTCATCGCAACCGGCCGCGTCTTCGGAATCGGCAGCCTCCACCGTACTTCCACAACCGGCAACACAGGCCGCGCCTTCTGAATCAGCAGCCTCCTCCGTGTCTCCACAACCGGCAGCGCTGGCCGCGCCTCCGGAGCCGATCGCGCCGGATGTGCCCTTGAAACCGGGGGCACCGACCGCGTCCTCGGAACCGGGAGCGCCGGATGTGTCCCCAAAACAGGCAGCACCGGCCGCGTCTTCGGAATCGGTAGCCTCGGTTGTGTTTCCACAATCGGCAACGCCGGCCGCGCCTCAGGAACCAGCGGCGCTGACAGCACCCCCGGAACCGAAAGCGCCGGACGTATCCCCTGAGCCGGCGGCACCGATCCCGTTTCAGGAAGGGGCCCCGTCTTCGGAACCGGCCGCGCCTCCTGCGCCGGCGGCGTCTTCAGAATCGGCAGCCTCCACCGTACTTCCACAACCGGCAACACAGGCACCTTCTCCGGAACCGGCAGCAACTACGGAATCGGCAGCCTCGGTTGTGTCTCCACAATCGGCAACGCCGGCCGTGTCGCCGAGACCTGCGGAACCGGCCGCGCCTCCGGAGCCCGAAACTTCGATGGCGTCTTCAACGATGGCATCGCTCGCAACGACACTCACGCAGCCGGCGGCTGGACCGTCAGCCGCGCCGCTGGAGCTCGATGCGCCCGCGCCAAGCGAGCCAACATCCCCGCAGGCATCGGCGCCAGATCCTCCGTCTGCCGCCGAACACGTTGCCGAGCCGCTGCCTGACTTCTCGCAGTGGGGTCCTGTGCGGCGCGAGGAGATTTCGCGGATTCGCAGGACCATCGCCCGGCACATAGCCCGGTCGTGGGCCACCATTCCGCACGTCACCCTCGCGGACGAAGTGGACGTAACGGAGCTCGAGGCGTTCCGCAATGGCCAAGGCAGGGCCCTCGCCGACCAGGGTGCCGCGCTCACCTTGACTGCATTCATCCTGAAGGCCGCCGCCGGCGCATTGCGGGATTGTCCCCAGTTTAACGCCTCCTTCGACGAGGCCGCCTCGGAGATTATCTACAAGGATTACGTCCACATCGGCGTCGCCGTGGACTCGCCGCGCGGTCCGACGGTGCCCGTTCTGCGGGACGTGGACCGCAAGGGCCTCGTCGCCGTCTCCAAGGAGCTACGGGACATCGCCGATCGGGCCCGCGGCTCCAAGATCGACGCGGCCGAGACGCGCGGCGCAACCTTCACGATCACGAACGTCGGCGCGCTGGGCGGCAGGATGGTTACGCCGATGATCAACTGGCCCGAGATCGCAAGCCTGGCCATCGGCAGACTGGACGAGAAGCCGGTGGTCCGAGACGGCCGGATCGTCGCAAGGAAGATGCTGCCGCTATCAGTCTCATTCGACCACCGCGTCATCGACGCCGCGGACGGAGCGAGGTTCTTGAACGCGATTGCCGCGTTCCTGGAGAACCCGATGAATCTGTTGCTCGTATCCTGATCCTCCATCTCAGTCTGAGAACGCCGGTTGTCCCCGGTTCACAAAGCTCCGGCCACTACCGCGAGCAATTCGAGCGTCTGCAAGCGACCCCGTAGGCGCCCTGCGGTCAGGAGTTTGTCACGGCATGTCCTGTGCTACGCACGCTGCGAACCATCGCGGCTCGCCAGGAGGGCCCGTGGCACCGGTGCCAGAACCGGCGGGGTCACAGTTGGGACGCCTGCGCCACAGTCCACCTGCGGCCGAAGGCCGCGCCGGGACGCGTTGCGCCTGTGCATCGAGGTCCTTCTCGGGCGTTCGACGGTCCTATACCCGTCCTGTCGGAGAGTGCAACCCGGCCGGCACCTCGACCGATGTGCTGGTATGCCACTACTGACACAGCCAGTCTTACCGGACACCGGCCACCAGTCTGAACCCGTGCCGCCCCGGGCGGGCGCGACCGACCTGAGCAAGACTGTCGGGGCCGCTCAGGCCGAAGCCAGTCCCTCGCTTCCGAGCGGCGGCGCCGCAGCCAGCGCGACGATCAGCGTCATGACGTACAACATCCAGATGGGGCTGAACTGGCCGGCCGCTCGCGACCTGATTCGAGCCAACCCTGTCGACATCCTGTGCCTGCAGGAGGTTCCCGAACCTGACCACGTGGACCGGCAACTGGTCCGGCCGCGTCAGATCCTCGAGGACTTCGACTGGCCGCACGATTCGGCGATGCTGTGGTATCGTTCGCCGCACCGCATCGGGAACATGACGCTGACACGCGGATTCATCACTCCCGGCCGACGTCTCGGCGTCCCCTTCTCAAAACCGTACGGTCTTGCCAGTGAGGTGCGGATCCACGGTGGTCGGTTGACGGTCATAAACATTCACATGACCGACATGCTCGGGCCTCCCGCGATTGCCTTTCCGGTGAGCGAGATGTACCGCCTCCGCGAGGCGCTGGACTTGACACATCGATACGGCCGCACTGTAAGAAGGGATTCACGCGCCAGCAGACATCGGAATCCCGTCATCGCAATGGGGGATTTCAACACCTTCTGGCCGTCTCCGGCCTGCTGGGTGATGCGCCGTCACTGGACGGACTCCCGGTCAGGAGGGGCCGCCCGCACAAGCCGGCGCTACAAGGCAACGCGGCCGACGTACGGCCTGCCGTTTATCATTGATCATATCTTCGTACGCGGCGGCATCTCCGTGTTGGACTATCAGGTCCTCGACGGTGAAGGCTCGGACCATAGGGCGGTCGTCGCGACGCTACGGGTTCCCGTGAAGAGGCGGAACGAGGAAGACTCGTGAGACCCGCTTCATGGATCGCTGACCGCGCCGCCGGCAGCGCGTTTCGATGGGCTTCTCGACTCTTCTCGGACCTGGCAGGCAACCGCGCGGGGAGTCCTTGCCGTCCGGCCGACGCAAGCACAAGGTGGGCTCGCGGACTGGCCCGGTCGAGGACGAGGCCTCGCCACTCGAGGATTTCCAGAAGCGACTCGACGAACGCCTTGGCCGAGACTATGATTGTGTGAACCAAGCGTAGGGAGGCCGCCCGGGTTGAAGGCGGACCTCCGGGGAATACAGAACTTTCAGAAGTTATTTGCCGGCTCGTTGCGGATCGTTCCTCCTCCTTCTCGAGACGTAACGGGTCGGCTTTTATTCTGCGCGAGCCATGCTCGCCCTGCTCACGTCCCTGGAATCTACCTTCCCCCACAACGAGGCCAGCAAACGAATAAACGCATCGTCGGGACTTGTCCCCGGCGCCCGCTTCGATAGCATTTGACTGCGCCGCCCACAAGGGGCGACGCTACATTGAAACGTGAAATGCCTGGCAGGAAGTGTATCCCGTTCGGCATATCCAGGCGGGAAGAGCCCACACGCCCCGTAACCCACGCCGAAAAGCCGGCCGGCAGGTGGCTTGGCACGGGCGTGGCACTGGCAGACAAGCTGCCAGTGGCACCGAGAAGCGAGGATAGCTAAATGGTCGTTGGCGAATTCACGCGGGAAGCAGACCTGTTGGTGATCGGAGGTGGGCCCGGCGGATACGTGGCTGCTTGTGCGGCGGCGGACGCCGGGATTCAGACGGTCCTCGTCGAGGTCGCGGAGGTCCCCGGCGGAGTCTGCCTGAGAGAGGGGTGCATCCCGAGCAAGGCCCTCCTGCACGTCGTCAAGATCATCGCCGATGCCGCACACGCAGACAGATTCGGTGTGACGTTCTCACCGCCCCAGACCGATGTGGTCAAGCTGCGCAATTGGAAGAACGGCGTCATCCGAAAGCTGGCCCTCGGTGTGAAGTCGCTCCTGGCGGGAAGGGCAATCGAGTACATCAACGGGCGGGCCACGTTCGAGGATTCCAACACGGTCCACATCGAAGGCGGACAAGTGTCCCGCGTCAGGTTTCGCCAGTGTATCATCGCCACGGGTTCCACACCCAAGATGCTGCCCGCCTCGCTCCTGCCGCGCGAGCTATGCTGGAACGCCGCCGACGCGCTCAAAGTTGAGGAGATCCCCGGTCGCCTGCTGGTCATCGGCGGCGGCTACATCGGCCTGGAGCTGGGCCAGATCTACGCGGGACTGGGCAGCGAGGTGACCGTCGTCGAGGCGTTGGAGACCGTCCTGACCGGCATGGATCCCGAGTTGGCCAAGCCGCTCGTCACGAGGCTCCGCAAGCACATGAAAGCCATCCATACGGCCGCCATGTTCAAAAGTGCAGAGAAACGGGGATCGGATATCTCGGTCACCTACGCCGTCAACGACATCGACCACACAGAGGAGTTCGATCGCATCCTTGTGTCCGTGGGCCGAGCGCCGATGACGCGCGGAATCGGGCTCGAGAACACCAACGTGAAATTGGACGACGCCGGCTTCATCGAGGTGGACAGCCAACGCCGAACGCGGGACAGCCACATCTTCGCCATCGGCGACGTCACGGGCAATCCCATGCTCGCCCACAAGGCCATGCGCGAGGCAAAGGTGGCCGTGGATGCCATCGCAGCCAAGCCCACCGAATTCGACCCGGCCTGCATCCCGGCGGTCGTGTACACCGACCCCGAGGTCGCCTGGTGCGGCATCACCGAGCCGGAGGCGCGCGAGCAGAAGCTGGACGTGCAGATCACCAAGTTCCCGTGGATCGCCTCGGGCCGGGCGGTCACCATGGGCCGGACCGAAGGCCTGACGAAGATGATCTGGGACCCAAAGACGCAACGGCTCCTCGGCGTCGGCATCGTGGGCGCCCATGCAGGCGACCTGATCAGCGAGGGCGTGTTGGCCATGGAGATGGCCGCCGTTGCCGAGGACATATCCACCGCGATCCACCCCCACCCGGCGACGTGCGAAACGTTGGCCGAGGCCGCCGACGCCCTGCTCGGGAGGGCGATCCACGGAGCCCACTAAAGCACCTCACGGTTGGATGCACCTGTGGCACCGCCGTCTCGGCGGTGGATTCACGGGCTTCGGCGCCCGTGCCACAGTCGCAGGCAAGCGTGAACTGCTCTAGCAGCCCGTGGCGAGACTGTGGCACCGGCGCCAAAGCCGGTGGTCTTCACGGCGTTTCCGAGCAGCTATTCTCCCTTTTACTACGGGCTGCCAGCGATCATGCGGCCCCCCCACCCGCAGACGGC
Organism: Phycisphaerae bacterium; assembly: GCA_016935885.1. The sequence goes on from JAFGQA010000125.1 coordinate 19,376, forward strand.
CCGGTGTGTGCGGCTGAACCCGCGCCAGAGGGACTTGGCCGACGGCCGACCGCCTCCCGGCTACCTGTCTCCCTCCGGCACGACATCCAGCCACAAAGAGCAGAAACGGCACCAAGAAAGTGTTGAAAATGATGTAAAATTGGTATATCATTCGTGTAGAGGCTTGGCTGATTCAGCGGGTCTCTACGGAGGCGCAAGTCCGATAGAACGGCGCAATATTGTCTTTTCGACAGAGTTTTGAAAGGGAGAAACGTGAAAAGCAACCACCGGCTCAATGTCCAGTTCAGTAACAGGCAGAGGGAAGCCCTTGATGAGCTTGCGGCCGAGCTTGACACGACCAAGGTCGGCGTGCTCAAGACGGCGCTTTCCCTGCTAACGGTCGCCCTGCGCGAGAAAAAGGCGGGAAACCGCATCGGCGTGGTCCGAGATGATGAGGTGGTCAAGGAGATCGTCGGTATCGGTGAGTGACGAATGATGAGCGGCCCACTACCAGCAGGTCCCAGTTCGCGAAGAGAGGGGATCGATATCAGAAGCGTGGCGGAGTGGCAAGAGGCTCCACAAATCACTTTTGATCAACGGGCATCACTGGAAATCGCCCGATGGGTCTTGGTGATCTTCGGTGGGGTGTACGTTCTGTGTTTCCTTCTGGCGCTCTACATGCTGAAGCTAGAGGGTGTCACGTACGAGAAGTCAGTCGAACTCGTGAGATTCATGCTTAGCGCGATCCTCCCCCTGGTCACCCTGGCCGTCGGCTACTACCTCGGGGACAAGAGCGCTTCGCAGAACACAACGGGCGATTGAGCATCGAGCGGCCACTGTTCACGGTGCGGACCAGCCGGGTCAGTTCCGCGCCCCTGCGCCAGCAGGTCGCGGCCTCCCGGCGGTGGCGCGGCTACGCCAACACGCCCGCGATGCACCCCGTCATCCAGCAGGCCATCGCCCCGCCGAGCATCGCCCGCGGGCCAAGCCGGACCAGATCGCCCCGCCGGTCCGGTGCCATGCCGCCGATACCGCCGATCTGGATGCCAATCGAACTCAGGTTGGCAAACCCGCACAGCGAGTAGGTTGCCATCACGATGGATCGCTCCGACATGCCACCGTTGTTGACGATCTCGCTCAGCGAGCCATAGGCGACGACCTCGTTCGTCGCCATCGCTTTGCCTAGCAGCCCCCCGAACGTCCGGCAGTCGCCGCCCTCGATCCCCAGGACCCACGCCACCGGCGAGAACACCAGGCCCAGGACGCCGTCCAGATCCAGTCGCTCCATACCCAACCATTTGACCGCTGGCGAGACCACCGACCATTCGCCGAACGCGACCAGCCCCACGTTGATCACCGCGATTAACGCGATGAACGCGATCAACATCGCCAGGACGTTGATCGCCAACTTCATGCCCTCCGACGCCCCGCTGGCCACTGCGTCGAGGAGGCTCTTGGTGTCGGGAGGCAACGTCACCTTGGCCGCGTCGGCCGTCTCCGGCGTGTCGCGCTCGGGCACCATGATCTTGGCCATGACGAATGCCGCCGGGGCCGACATCAGACAGGCCGTCAGCAGATGCCGCGCCGTCGCGACGGCCTTCTGCTCGTCGTCCCCCGCCAGGATGCCGACGTAGGCCGCCATGATCCCGGCCGCCACCGTCGCGAAGCCGCACGTCATGAGCGCCATCAACTCCGACCGCGTCATCCGCGAGATATACGGCCGAACGAGCAGCGGCGCTTCGGTCTGCCCGAAGAACACGTTCGCCGCCGCGGCCAGGCTTTCCGCGCCGCTGACGCCCATGGCACGCTTCATCACCCAAGCCATGCCCCCGACGGCACGTTGGAGGATGCCGTAGTGATAGCCGATCGATGATATCGTCGCGACCAGGATGATCGTCGTGGCGATCGTGATGCCGACGTTCGCGTACCACGGAACCGTACCGGGATCAGACTCGAACGGCTCAAACGCAAACGCCGCCGCCGCGTTGGCGCCGCGCAAAATCGTCGTCACGAACCGGGCGATACCGTCGAAGACGGCTCGGCCGGTGTTCGTCCTCAAAACCAGCAGGGCCAGCATCCATTGCAGCACCAGCCCGCTGACGGCAATCTTCCACGGAAACCGCCGCCGATCCGACGATAGCAGCCAGGCCAGGCCGATCAATACGACGATGCCCAGAACTCCTCGTGCCATCGGCATGTCACTACGGCTCCGGTGGATGGGAGGGCATCATCGGCGCGCCTCCAGAGCGGACACGGCCGTCACCGCTCCGTCAGGCCGGCGACCATCGCCGCCGCCCCGCCAGACCGAGAACAGCTATCAGCCCGGGGCAAAACTGTGGCACCGGCGCCAAAGCCGGTGGTCTTTACGGTCAGGAACGGCGCTTCCGATCCGCTGTTTTCCCTTTTACCACGGGCTGCTATCGCTCCTCCGGTGGATCCGGCAAGGGCGTGAAGTGCTTCGCGCACCGCGGCTCGTAGTCGTCCAGACCGCCCACCATGTGCAGTGTGTTCACCGCCGTCGTCCGCTGTGTGAACGGCGCCGGATCGCCGCACACGCGGCACGGGGCCTGGCACAGCACTTCCTCGTCGGCCACTTGGGCCAACTGCGGCATCGGCTCGAACGGCCGGCCCCAGGCGTCGTGGCTGATGCCCGCCACGATGACCGTCACGCCGCGATCCCGCAACTGCCGCACCACAGGCACCAGCGCCATCTTGAAGAAGTGTCCCTCATCGATCGCCACGACATCCACGCCTTCGCAATGGTCCACGATCGATTCGGCGTCCGACACGCGCACGGCCTCAAACCGGTCCTCCCTGTGCGTCACCAAATGCTCGGGATCGTACCGGTTGTCGATGGCGTGCTTGAAGGCCTTGACCGTTTTGCCTCGGGCTTGCTCCTGCCGCAACCGCGCGATCACGTGCTCGGTCTTGCCGCCGAACATCGAGCCGTGGATCACCTCGAGCCGCCCTGTCACATGATGTCCTTGCACGCCCGCGATTGTGCAGACTTCGCGGCGTTTGGCAAGGCGGACCGGACAACAGGTGTGCGCAATGATGGCAGGTGGACTCAGAGCCGCGACCGTAAGGCATCGCGCAGGAATGACATGACCGATTGTGCCCCTTGGCTGGCCAGCTGGTTTGCCGTTTGGCGGATCAACCGCTTACGTTATTCTTGCGCGACTCCTAAGGGAGCGGTCGCCCGCGATGGGTGCGGCGCATTTGATCTGCCGCTCCCTGACGGTCGCGGCTCCGATCGCGTCGCCGCCCGGATACCGTTAGGCGGATGTGCCACTGTTCTCGAGCAGCGGCAGAATGGGTGCGATGGTGCCGGACAACCTGCCCGCTCTGACGGACTCGCCGGAGATGTGGATCGATTACGCCAATGCACTGCTCAAGAGCAGTGACACACTCCCAACGTCCCTGGGAGGTCAGCCGTGCCGCTCCACCCGCCGCGTTCATCCAACCTTGGTGAACTCAGTTCCATTGCACTTGGGGCATGGCGGCATGATAAGGATTGCGTATAGCATGGCCGTGGCCGTTACGCCAGGGCCCGCACGGTGGTTCGATGGCTGGGCAACGCCGC
>JAFGQA010000126.1 GCA_016935885.1 Phycisphaerae bacterium
CAGAGATTGTCAAAAGCTACTTCCAAGCCGATTCTGTCCTCTACGCGGCGGGATAAAAATGTCAATTATTTACTGCTCCCGGTAATAAGTGCTCAAGGCCTCCAGCCATACGCCCCAAACTCCGCCGATCGGATTGGCTCCACGGGCCGATGCTGAATCTGTCGGCCTGGCGTGCAATGAAGTCTGGGGAGGCAACCACAACTTCTTCGGCGCCATCGAACTGCCTGGGTTGCACGGTGTTCTGTTCTCGCAACCCTGTGATGGTTCCCGGGGTGGCGATGTTCACTACCTGTCCGTTTGCGGCTCTGGGCTGATCTCCCGAGCGTGTCTTGCAGATGTGATGGGACATGGAGAGAGCGTGGCAGCCGTCAGCCAATCCATGCACGAGTTGCTGCGTCGCTCCGTCAATCGGATGGACGAACGCAAAGTTCTGCAGCGGCTGAATCGTCGTCTCTCGGAGCTCGGCGATGGCGCTCTCACGACGGCTAGCATGCTCACATACTTTCCGCCGACGCACCGTCTGTCGATCAGCTATGCCGGTCACGAACCCGCCTGGTACTACGAGGCGTCCCGTCAACACTGGTCGAGACTGGAGCGCGTCGAGAAAAGAGGCCTGTTTGACATTGTTCTGGCAGCGGAACCGAAAGCACGCTACACACGACGATTGCGTCGAACGGCGGTTGGTGATCGCTTGCTGATGATCACGGACGGCGTGCTGGAAACACCCAACGAGGCCGGCGAGTTGTTCGGCCGAGAGCGTGTCGCGGACGTTCTGCAAACCGCTCACGATCGTTCCACCCAGGCCCTGGTCACGGCGATCATCGAGGAATTGGGCGAGCACACGAACGGGAAACCACTGCACCATGACGACGTGAGCATTCTGATGCTGGAGTTCGTTGATAACCTCAAAGGCTCCGCGTTGCGGACGGCGCTACGGAACAGACTGTTTGGGCGTTGGCGCGAGAATAAAGTGTTCAACGCCTAGACGCGCGCGTCGCGGTATTTTCCTCAGGATGGCTCTGGAACGGGACATGAACGAATCGCAGGAAAAGGCGTCATACCCAGCCCGCACAGCGGATAGGTCGGTTGGCATCATCGGGGCCGGGATTGGTGGGCTTACCGCCGGCCGAATGCTGGCTGACAGAGGCCTATGCGTTCGCGTATTCGACAAGGCCCGAGGCGTGGGCGGGCGCACCTCTGTTCGCCGTGCGGAAGACCTGCACTTTGACCACGGAGCTCAGTACTTCACGGCCCACGATGAGCGCTTCCGGCGGTACGTCACCGAATGGATGGACGCCGGAACCGTAGAAGAGTGGCGGGGCCGGGTCGTCGTCATTGAAGACGGCCGAATCCATCCCAGTGACCCACAAACACGGTATGTCGGCGTTCCCGGCATGAATGCTGTCACGAAGCACTTGTCGAGGACACTGCAGTTGGAAACGCAGACGCGAGTAGCCTCGATGACACGCCGAAGCGATCGGTGGCTCCTTCGAGATGACGCAGACCGCGAACTCGGCGTCTTTGATGTGCTGATTGTCGCGCTGCCAGCCACCCAAGCCGCAGATCTGCTGTCCCCTTTGCCTGAGCTTGTCCAGCGGGTGCGCATGTGTCAGCTTCAGCCATGCTGGGCTGTGATGGCCGCGTTCGAGTCGCGCCTCGAACTCTCGTTCGATGGCGCGTTTGTGCACGACTCCGCCCTGAGCTGGATCGCGCGAAACAACTCCAAGCCCGGCCGACCCCGGCCTGAGTGCTGGGTGCTCCACGCTTCCCCAGAATGGTCGGCAGAGCATGTCAAAGATGCGCCGGAAACGATCTGTGAAGAACTGCTTGCGGCGTTGCAACAGACGACAAGGCTCGGCAACCTGCGCCCGTTCCACACGGCTGCCCATCGCTGGCTGTATGCCTTGCCCCCTGAGCCGCTCTCAGTTGGCTGCCTGTGGGACAGTACGAGCCGGGTCGCGGTGTGCGGCGACTGGTGCCAGGATGCGCGAGTCGAGGGGGCGTTCCTGAGTGGCTTGGCAGCCGCCGAGAGAATCCACCCTGCGATGGGTGTTGCGCCGAGCACGGAATGAGCCGGTTCAAGTACATGGAGGGATTCGAATTGGTGAGTCCCAGATCACCGTAGACGGCAGTCTGTCCCGTGGCCAGATCGGATCACGCAAAGGATGGCGACCCCGGTAATGAATGCAATCCAGGAAGAAAAGCCTGTGCTTGTGACCGGTGCGAGCGGCTATATCGGCGGCCGGCTCGTTTCACGGCTTCTGGCGGCAGGGCATCACGTCCGGTGCCTGGTGCGTGAGCCGCGCAAGTTGGATTCACGTCCGTGGGCGGGCCACCCCAGAGTCGAGGCCGTGCGCTGCGATGTCAGTGATCGAGAGACGCTCGTACAGGCGATGAGCAGTTGTGGACCTGCGTACTATCTGGTCCATTCGATGATGACGGCGGGGCCTGCCTATCGTGAGCGCGACCGGATGCTGGCGGTGACATTTGCCGAGGCAGCGGCCGCCGAACGGTTGGAGCGGATCATCTACCTCGGGGGACTCGGGGAGACAGGCGGACAACTCAGCGAGCATCTGGCTTCCCGGCGCGAAGTCGAAAACGCACTGGCGTCGAGTTCGGTTCCCGTGACGGTCTTCCGCGCAGCCATGATCATCGGTTCCGGTTCGGCTTCGTTCGAGATCCTGCGCTATTTGGTAGAACGGTTGCCGGTCATGATCACGCCCCGCTGGGTCAGTACCGATGCACAGCCAATCGCCGTTCAGAACGTACTGCATTATCTGGTCGAGTGCCTGAGATGTCCTGCGACAGTGGGCCGGACGATTGACATCGGCGGTGCCGAGATCATGACGTACCGGGAGATCATGCAGGTCATGGCCAATGCGCTCGGATTGCGCAGGCGTTTAATCATCCCCGTGCCGGTCCTGACGCCGCGACTGAGCTCGCTCTGGATTCACCTTGTGACGCCGATCAGCCACCGGATCGCGCGCCCATTGGCAGACGGGTTGCGCAATCGCGTGGTTTGTCGAGACGATTCGGCTGTTCGCCTGATGCCGCAGCATCTTCTGACAACACGTGATGCCATCGGCGCAGCGCTCGGCGACACGAGAGCCCACGAGGTGGAAACGGCTTGGTTTGATGCGGGTCCCATGCCGGGAGATCCCGATTGGTCGGGCGGCAGGGTCTTTGTGGACTGTCGCTCAACCAAAGTAGATGCACCGCCCGATGCCGTTTACAGCGCCGTATCTCGGATCGGAGGCGACCAGGGCTACTACGCGGCAGATTGGTTGTGGCGTCTGCGCGGCCGGCTCGACCGACTCGTCGGCGGGCCGGGACTGCGCCGCGGTCGGCGTGACCCCCAGCAGCTCTCGTACGGAGAGGCGCTGGATTTTTGGCGCGTCACCTGCGTCGAGCCCAACCGGCAACTCGAACTGCGAGCCGAGATGAAGCTGCCCGGCGAGGCGGTGCTGAATTTCGAGATTCGTTCGGATGAACGCAGCAGCGAGACCTGCACGCTTATCCAGACCGCGCGGTTCAAACCGAAGGGGCTGACGGGGCTGGCTTACTGGTACGCCGTGATGCCGCTGCACGGCCTCGTGTTCGAAGGGATGCTCAGGGGAATCCGACGTACTGCGGAGCGAATCGGTGATCCCAGTGGCGGGCTACGACCCAATCGACCGGTAGCAGCGGACGTTGCCTCGAAATCGAGATCATCGACCAAGGAGACTTGAGGCATGCGGGTGCTGATGTGGTTTCGATCCGATTTGCGGGTTCAGGACAACGCGGCGCTCCACCATGCCTGCAAGGCCGCGGACAAGGGCGCGATAGCGGTCTTCGTGATCTGCCCAAAGCAGTGGGCCAGCCACGACTGGGGCAGCATGAAGGTGGATTTCGTGCTCCGTAGCGTCAGCGCGCTGTCCGCAGCACTGGCAAAACTGAACATCCCGCTCGTACTAATCCGGTCTGAGCATTTCGCACAGGTTCCGGGCAAGCTCCTCGCACTCGCCAGACGCTATGCGTGTGACGCTCTGTATTTCAATCGGGAATATGAGGTCAACGAGCAACAACGCGACCGCGAGGTCACAACTTGGTTCCGGGAGCATCACCGAGCCGTTCACACAATCACCGACCAAGTGATTGTGGACGTTGGCCGCCTACGCACGGGAACAGGAGGCTACTACACGGTATTCACGCCGTTCAAGCGTAAGTGGTGTCACGTCCTGAAGGAAGAAGGCTTGCCGACCGCGTTGCCAAGGCCGCGCCGTCAGGAACGAATCGGCATTGAACCTGCCGCCATACCGGCGACACTCAAAGGATTCGCAGGCCATCTGCGTCAGGATCTGTGGCCCGCGGGCGAACAGGTGGCACACAAGCGTCTGAGAACCTTCGTTTCGCGCAAGATCGGCGACTACCATCGGGCTCGTGACTTCCCGGCTGGTGACGACACCAGTTCGCTCTCGCCTTACCTGGCGGTCGGCGTGCTGTCTCCCAGGCAGTGCCTGCGAGCTGCCCTCGAAGCCAACAATGGAAAGCTCGACTCCGGCAAGCAGGGTGTGACGACATGGATCAGCGAGCTGGTTTGGCGAGAGTTCTATCGGCACGTTCTCATCGGCTTCCCGCGAGTATGTAGGGGCCGACCATTCAAGCCGGAGACCGACGGCTTGCCATGGCGCGACGATGAAGAGCAATTCGCCGCATGGTGTGCGGGCAGGACGGGCTTTCCCATCGTGGACGCCGGCATGCGACAACTGGCTCAAACAGGTTGGATGCACAACCGGCTGCGAATGATCGTGGCGATGTTTCTGACCAAGGATTTGTTCATCGATTGGCGTTGGGGCGAACGCTACTTCATGCAGCACTTGGTAGATGGCGATTTCGCCAGCAACAACGGCGGTTGGCAATGGTCGGCCTCAACCGGTACCGACGCAGCGCCCTACTTTCGCATGTTCAACCCACTCAGCCAGGGCCGCCGCTGCGATCCCGACGGCAGCTTCATTCGTCGCTTCGTGCCCGAGTTGGCCGGATTACCCGACAGCCGAGTCCACCGGCTGGACGAGCAGTCGTTGGCTGCGACCGACTATCCGCCTCCCATCATCGACCATGAGCGAGCCCGCAAGTTTGTGACGCAAGCCTTCCGCCGATTGCCCGGAAGGTCGTCACACTAGGAAACTGAGGAAGCACGCGAGGGACAACGGTCGGCGAGCACGCATTCTCCGCACAGCGGCGATCGCGCCCTACAGACACGCCGACCATGCTCTACCATCAGAACGTGAAAAGGATAGACGAGCTTCGGAGGACATTGCAGGCCCAGGACATCATGGGCCCGCTCGGGAGTACATCGCTGCTCGATCAAGCCCAGGCGGCGTGCCACCCGATGCACATGCGTGTCCACTGGCAGCGCCGGCCGCTGACAGCAGAACATCAGGACGCAGCTCGCCGTCTTCGGTCCAATGCCGTCCAGGGATTGGAGAAATGCCTTTGCTTCCTCCATCGGCCACCGCGCCAGAGAAGCCAATGAGAGCCGGCCTGTCTTGGCCCGCACGGCGCGCAATGCCGCCTGAATTCGTGGAGCCTTGATCCTCGCCAAACCTCCCGAGCGGATGGCCGACGCCACAGCCGCCGTCCGCGCTTCGATCACTTCGTCCCAGTTCGCGAATCTCCTGCGCAGCGCCCGGAGTGCTGCCACCGAGTTCTTGTCCGAAGTGTTTTGGGAGAGGATGGTCTGCACTAGTCCTTCAACCCCTGACGCGTGCTTACGCCACGGTCGAGGCCCGTAAGCCTTCTCCAGCCGGCGTACGATCGCGGCGATGCTCTGCCCACGATCTTTGCCATCGGCTTCCCGACCTCGTCCGGACGACGCGGTCGGCGTGAAGACCTTCCAACCAGCTTTCAAGTCAACTCCGGGGCTGTCAGTAGTCCAACCAACGCAGGCCCGCCACACGCGTGCCTCGGCGACTTGCTCCTTCTGCCAGCTACGACTCCTACTGCTCCGCTGCCAATTTGGCATCGTACCGGCCCAGCCAGCTTGACCGGTCGGCAAGTGGTTGTGGCACAACCGGGCGAGCCTCCAAGCCGGTCATTGGCAAGGACTTAGCCGCGAAATCACCGCTAAGCCACTTCACCGTCCCCTAGATTGGTTGCGCAAAGCCGGATCAAGGTCAAAACGATCAAGATTCATCACCTTGTTCCAAGCCGCCACGAAGTCATGAACAAACTTCTCACACGCCTCGTCACAGGCGTAGACTTCCGCGATGGCTCGAAGCTGCGAGTTCGAACCGAACACAAGATCGACTCGAGTGCCAGTCCATTTGACTTCGCCCGTCTTCCGGTCGCGTCCTTCGAAGACGCCATCGCTGTTGTCGGACTTCTGCCACTGCGTGCTCATATCCAACAGGTTCGCGAAAAAGTCGTTGCTCAACGTCTCGGGTCGCTCGGTGAAGACCCCATGTTGGGAATTCCCGAAGTTGGCATTCAAGACCCGCATGCCGCCGACAAGCACCGTCATCTCAGGAGCGGTCAGCGTCAGCAGTTGCGCCCGATCCACGAGCAGTTCCTCCGCCCGTCGATTGTGTCCAGCTCTGAGGTAGTTGCGGAACCCGTCCGCGGTCGGCTCGAGCACGGCAAAGGAATTCACGTCCGTCATTTCCTGCGACGTGTCGGCACGCCCGGGAGAGAACGGCACCTCAACGTCGTACCCGGCTCTCCGCGCAGCTTCTTCAACGCCCGCACACCCACCGAGGACAATCAGATCGGCAAGCGAGACCTTCTTGCCGCCGGACAGCGCACTGTTGAACTCCCGCTGGACCTTCTCAAGGGTCTGCAAGACCTTAGCGAGTTTGGCCGGCTCGTTGACTTCGCAGTCCTTCTGCGGCGCGAGGCGAATACGAGCCCCGTTCGCGCCTCCGCGTTTGTCGGAACCTCGAAAAGTGGCTGCGGACGCCCAGGCGGTCGAGACCAGTTGCGAAACAGACAGTCCTGAGTCGAGGATCTTTGCCTTGAGGTCTGCGATGTCGCGCGCGCCGATCAATTCATGATCAGCCGCAGGTACGGGATCCTGCCAAATCATGACCTCTTTCGGAACCTCCGGGCCGAGATAGCGCGAGCGGGGGCCCATGTCGCGGTGGGTCAGCTTGAACCATGCTTGGGCGAAAGCGTCCGCAAACTCATCAGGATGTTCGAGGTAGCGCCGCGCAATCGGCTCATAGATCGGGTCGGACTTCAGCGCCAGGTCTGCCGTGGTCATCATCGGCCGGTGCTTCTTCGACGGGTCGTGCGCGTCAACCACCATGTTCTCTTCGTCCACGTCCTTGGCCAGCCACTGATGCGCGCCGGCCGGGCTCTTGACCAGTTCCCACTCGTACTTGAACAGCACCTTGAGGTAGCCCATGTCCCACTTGATCGGGTTCGGCTTCCAGGCGCCTTCGATGCCGCTGGTGATCGTGTCGCCGCCCTTGCCGCTTCCGAAGCTGCTCTTCCAACCGAGGTTCTGCTCCTAGACGGGGGCGACCTCGGGCTCCGGGCCGACATGGGACGCCGGGCCGGCGCCGTGGCATTTGCCGAAGGTGTGTCCGCCAGCGACCAGCGCGACCGTCTCTTCGTCATTCATCGCCATGCGCGCGAAGGTCTCGCGGACGTCGCGGGCCGAAGCGACTGGGTCGGGATTACCGTTCGGCCCTTCCGGGTTCACGTAAATCAAGCCCATCTGCACGGCGGCGAGGGGATTCTCGAGTTCCCTGTCGCCGCTGTAACGTTTGTCACCAAGCCACTTGGCTTCGGGCCCCCAGTAAACATCGGTCTGTGGCTCCCAGACGTCTTCGCGACCGCCAGCGAATCCGAGCGTCTTGAAGCCCATCGATTCGAGAGCGACGTTGCCGGTCAAGACCATCAGGTCGGCCCATGAGATTCTCCGGCCGTATTTCTGCTTGATCGGCCAGAGCAGCCGACGGGCCTTGTCGAGGTTCGCGTTGTCGGGCCAACTGTTGAGCGGCGCGAAGCGCTGCGTGCCATCAGATGCGCCGCCCCGGCCATCACTGACGCGATACGTACCGGCACTGTGCCAGGCCATCCGAATAAACAGCGGTCCGTAGTGCCCGTAGTCGGCCGGCCACCAGTCCTGCGAATCGGTCATCAGCGCCTTGAGGTCCTTCTTCACGGCATCCAGGTCGAGTTTCTTGAATTCCTCAGCGTAGCTGAAACTCTCACCCATCGGACTGCTCATGGGCGAATTCTGATGGAGCATCTGCAGGTCCAACTGATTCGGCCACCAGTCCCGAATCGACATGGCTCGGGCCGCCGTGGCTTCGAAGCCTGCGCCCGTCATTGGGCACTTGCCTTCCCGGCCACTTGCTTTCCCATGCGGTCCTGAAGTGCGCGCGTCCTGAGCACAGGAAGTGGCGAGGCACAGCACCGCGCAAGTCGTCATTACACGAGCGAGTTTAGCGGCAGTGTTCATGATCTCTCCCAGGCTTGTGGTCCAGGTTCAACGCTTGTGATGCGGACTGGTCAGCTCGCGTTTCCCCAATTGACTTCATCCCGGCTACGACACCGAGCGGTTTGAGCCTAATCATAGTGCCCAAGCCGATTCCGGCCAACAGGCTTTCCGAGATAAGTGGCTCGTGGCAGTGCATGGACAGATCCAGCAGTTCGTAGAGATCGCTCTTATTGAGTCGCGCGTCTTCAACGTATGGACGCATGACGAGCCGTCCCGGGGAGATCCAGAAGCCCAGCGCGCGTCGCGAGTAGTGATCTACCACCACGGCTTGTCCCTCCCGAAAACACCGCGCGCCCTGTCCGACAAAAAGTTAGGGTTTGACGACTTCGGCGCCTCGGCTATCGTCTTCGGACCGCAAGCCAGGCCTCGGAGGCTGTGAAATGGGTGTGTGTCGCATCTTGGTGCTGTTCATTCATGGGATCTTGCGCAATCCGAGCGCGACTTGAGCGACTCAGGGTCGCCGCGAGCGCTTGACCAGTAGTCAACCGCCGCTGCAGCATCGTTTTGATCACAGGTTCCTTCGCCGGGACGACCAAACGGCGAGGCGGGTCGCGCGCCAGATGGCTCAGCCATCGCAGCCAACTCTCGACCCATCAACCGCCGGTGGCCGTTGATCCACGGCGGCGTTTCTAGGGAGTATGATCCGGAGCACGAGGAACCCTGCAATCGCGGAGATAATCGACGCGCCAAACACGCCCGTCCGTGTCGCCACGCCATACTCAACTCCCTGCCCCTCGAAAGCAAGCATCCCAATGAACAAGCTCATCGTAAAGCCGATCCCGGCGAGGAGGCCGACTCCGGCTATCATTGACCACGTCACACCCTTGGGCAACCTAGCCAAGCCGGTTCTGACAATGAGCACCGAGCACGCGAACACTCCGACCGGTTTCCCAAGACAGAGGCCTCCCGTGATACCGAGCGTGATCGGGCCAAACAAAATCTCGGATGACACACCCTTGAAACTGACACCTGCATTGGCGAACGCGAACAGTGGGAGGATTACGAACGCGACCCACGGGTGCAGCATGTGTTCCAGGTGACGCAACAATGACTCGCCGCGGTCGTTCTGTACTCTGAGTGGAATTGCGAGGCCGAGCGCGACTCCCGCTAGTGTCGCGTGCACGCCGGATTTGAGCACGCAGATCCACATGATCGCCCCGACCAGGAAGTACGCTCCGAGATGTTTCACCCCGAGGTGGTTGAGGATCACGAGGATCACAAGCCCTCCGATTCCGAGGAGCAGCGAGGTCAGCGATAGCTGACTCGTGTAGAGCAGTGCGATGATGACGATCGCCGCAAGGTCATCTACGACGGCCACAGTCGTCAAGAACACTTTCAGCGACAGCGGCACGCGAGTGCCAAGTAGTGACAAGACGCCCAGCGAGAACGCGATGTCGGTCGCAGCCGGAATCGCCCAACCCTTCGCGGCCACCGGGTCGCCCCAGGTCATCCACGCGTAGATCGCGCCTGGGAGCGCGACACCCCCCAAGGCGGCAAGGGCAGGTAACGCAAGGCGACTCGGACTCGCTAACTCTCCTTCAAGGGCTTCGCGTTTGATCTCGAGCCCGACCAGCAGAAAGAAGACGGCCATCAAGCCGTCATTGATGACCATGAGCACGTTCTTGTTGAGCTCGAGTCCACCGAGCTTGATCTCGATCGGCACATCAAGGAAGTACTCGTACAAGCCTGCGAGACCGGGAATGTTGGCGAACAGCAGTGCCACTCCGCTGGCGGCCAGAAGGAGGATACCACCGGCCGCTTCCAGCTCCAGAAACCTGCGAATGGCACTGGATGGTCTACTGGTCTTCATCGCAGTTCTCCGAAACGGTGTGTAGCTCGGATTCAGGTTCCACTCCCAGCGGCGCTTCCTCTGGGCCGGCATCGATGCAAGCCACGACTGCGCGCAGCATCTCGGCTGCTGCGGAGGTCTCGTCAACCGTCACCGAATTGGCGCCGATCTCCATGAGGCCTGCCCGTTTGCTGACGACTCTCGTTCTTGCCACGATGAAAACATCCGGTGCTCGCTGTCGTGCCACCGCACAGGTGCGCAGAACGGCCTCTTCGTCCGGGATGGTCAAGACAAGTGCATGGGCTTCTCTGATTCCTGCTGACTCCAACACTTCAAGGTTGCGGACATCGCCGAAGATGAAGCTTCTGCCTCGACGAGATTGCTCTTGTACGGTGGCCGGGTTGAGTTCGACTACCGTGTAGTTGATGCCTTTGCGTTCGAGTTCCTCTGCAATGAGGTTTCCGATGGGACCGTATCCAGCAATGATGACATGCTTCGCACGGCGCGATGGAGGTAGCCGTGTGTCACTTGGGTCGCGAAGGGGCGATGACCTGACCCACGGGGCGGTCCCGATTCTGGAAGCTGCCCGAGCGAGACGGCCGCCGAGTTCGACCAACGCAGGCGTCAAGATCAACGATATAACAACGATGGCTATGGCGCTCGCCGTCGTGGCATCGTCGACGATTCCCTTGCCATTCGCCGTGTCTAGCACAATCAGGCTGAACTCCCCGGCTTGGGCAAGCGAGAACCCAACCGCAACGGCGATGCTCGCGCTGGTGCCTATCGCCCAACAGACTCCGGATATCAGGGCTGACTTGAGTACCATCATCAGGGCTCCGCCCGCGATGATGACCCACCACCACTCGGCCAGGATGCTCGGGTCGAGCTTCATACCAAGCGTGGTGAAGAACACGGCGATGAAGATGTCCCGAAGCGGTCCGATTTGACCACTGAGTTGGTGACGAAATGGTGTGCCCGCGAGCAAGAAACCAGCCAGGAAC
>JAFGQA010000011.1 GCA_016935885.1 Phycisphaerae bacterium
ACGGTCTGCACTGGCGCCCCTCACGATTGGATCCTGTCATCGACCCAAAGCAGGTGCAATGGGCCGGGACCCACGCCGCGAATCCCAAATGCGTCGAGGTTGCTGATGGGCAGTTCCTCTTGGGGTTCAATGGTGCCGATGATTCGCTCCGCTTTCAACTCGGCCTCGCCGTCAGCAACGATACGCGCAATTGGAGGCTGATCGACACGAATCCCGTCGTATGCACCACAACCGGTGAATACCGCATCGAATCGTGTTTTCTCACTCGCGACGCCTGGCAGCGCGGCGATCAACGCTTGTATTTCTTTCGTGCCGCGACGTCGCGCACCGAATCCTCCAGTCTCGTGCTGACGGCTGACGCCGACGCGGAGTCTGATTGGGTCGGCGGAGAATGGCGAACGCAGCGAGCCGGCCTCTATCGCATCTCCGATGACCACGTGATCGCCGAGCCCGGCGCCGAAGACGAGGACGAGGAACTGTCGCGCACACTATCGGTCGAACGGGATGTGCAGGCCTCGTTTCGGATCGCGCGCGAAACGCCAGGTGGTGGTTCCGTCTGTGTCCGTCTCAAGGCCACGGGCCGCTGCTGGGAGTTTGGGATCCGTGCCGACGGCGTCTGCATGGAGAACGGCTGCCCGCTCGACGGGCTCCCAAAGGCGAAAGAAGCCGTGGCATGTGTGGTGCGCGTTCTTCAAGCGCGCCACGCGAACGCCGAGGTGGAATTAAAGGTCTGGGATGGGAGAAGACTGGTCGTCGATTGGCAATGGGCAGTGGGCTTCGCCCCGCGTGAGCTGGCGGTTTCCGTGCGGTGCCCCCCAGGCGAACCACCGATGCAGGTGGATTTCGTCGACGTTTGGCAGCCGGCGGTCGTGCCGATCGAGCCGTGTGGTGATGCACATCTGTGCATGAGCGCACACGGCGGCGACGACGCTCCGACAGCCGATATCGACGCCGGGGTGCTCGGCGCCGCGCTGCGGAACAACGACATCGGCCGTTGCCTTCTGATGGCACCTGGTTCCCAACGACCACTTGATGCGTTCGACCAGATCGCCGACGTCTCACGTGTTTGGCCCGGGCGCATCTTCCCGCTCCTTCGCATGAGGTGGGCCGCGACGGCGCGCCCGACCGATGTCGAATTCCAGGTACGCCAACTCGAGCTTCTCTGGCAAGCCGGCAGCCTGTTCGGCCTCGCAGTCAACGTTGACCAAGCCGAAGCCCCGACCGGGGATGCGCTCGATTGGATCGAGCGTCGTCAGGTGCTCACCCTTTGGGAGTTGCCCGACGAGGCGGCCCTTGGTTGGCTAAGGCAGGAAGTACTCGCCCGCTCCTCGTTTCCCGTTCTGTTGTCCGGCCTTGGTTGCCATCCCCTGGATGAAGCGCGTTACGCCACAGTGCGCGACCTGGCCGAGCAGTTTCCAGAGGTCTATCTTGTGACGTCGCTGTTCACTTCGGTCCCACATCTCGAAGATGCCCTGCGACGATTCCCGCAGCGCGTCGTGCTCGGCTCGGGCGACGCGTCGCTTTCGTGGTGGGCCCAGCGTGGCACGCTTCAGGGGGCCGGCGTTTCCATCGACACACATGTCCTGGCCACCTCGGAGAACTTGCGTTTCCTGACCGAACGCGTCCAGTGGCATCGCTGGGAGATGCTGCTGGCGGGGACCGACCTGATGTTTCCGCCGCTGCCGGCCACGCCGGGAGACGTGACTGCTCAGGGTTTTGAGTTGGTGGATCCAGCCGAAATCCCCAAGGACGAGTTTGAGGACGCGAAGGGCTTCTGGGCGGACTACGGCATCCGGACGTTCTACAAGGACTATCAGCCCTGGACGGGCATGCTCGTCGAGATCGTCCGAGACCTGCAGCCACACAGCATCCTCGAATTCGGCTGCAACGTCGGCCGCAACATGCACGCCCTCGCCGAGGTGTTTCCCAACATCCGCTTGGCAGGCGTCGACGTGAATAAGGAAGCAGTCAAGTGGGGCCGCGAGCACACCGGGATGGATCTTCGGCACGGCGACGAGCGGACGTTGGCCGGTTTCGCCGAGGGCGAGTTCGATCTCGTATTCACGGTTTCCGTCCTCGACCACATCTCGGATATCCGCGAGGTGTGCCAGTCGCTGTTGCGCTGTGCCGCGCGAAACGCCCTGTTCCTGGAAGTCACCCTGCCGGTCGAAGGCAGAGTCGTGCGGCACTTCGACCACAAGCACGGAGACGTGCGTCCCTCCACGCGAGCGTCATACAGTTGGGACGTGACAAGGTATGTGCGGCCGTACCCGCGCGTACGGCGACTCGATCGGCGCCCGTGTTACCTCCATTCGGCGTCCCTCGGTCCGTACTATTCGATGTACCTGGCGTTTCTCGATCCACCCGCATAGCAAACATCAAACGGGACGATTGCCAGCCGCTTGACCAGGAGCCTGCCGGCGCCCACAAGTCGGAATGCGATCCGGAATCCCGGCGAATCGATCTGTGAAGACACGGGAATACAATTGACACCGCTGAAGAAGCTGTACAACACGGTCTTGCCAGGACCGCCGGCGCCGTAGTTCAGCCACGCGATATTGACTTGCGATCCGACGTCTCGCGGTTGGTATTCCGTGTCGAGGCGAAGCGAATAGAGTAGGCCACATCTGAGCATCCGATCGTGGGGATGGCTTGGGGGCGTCCGGAAATCGGCCATGTCGCCGCCGGAGACGATATAGACCTTCTTCCCATCCGGCACCTCGTAGTAGACCCATCCCTCCCTAAAAGACACCCAGCTTTCTTCGCCGAACTTCACCGTCCACGCGCTGACGTCGTCAGCCGAGAAGGTCGCGGTGCCAGCCCGTACTGACTCGACATCCTTGCCGCCGGATGATATCCGCCTCAAAAGCCAGCCGACGGATGCCGATGCTCCCTCACTGATCAACGAAGTGGGGACCCTGATTCGTAGCGAGCGCGTGACGCCGTTCGTGGATTCGGTGGACGTTCCGAGGTCCAGCTCCCACTCGCCGCTGGTCTCCAGCCTGTATTCCTGGCCGTCCGGAAGTGTCACACGGGCGGCATTCTTGTGGACGTCCAGGCGACGCAAACCCGATCCGTCGTCGATCACCAGCGGCACCGTGAATTCAACGGTCTTCAGCGGGCGGTTGGCCCGTATATCCCATCTCGATTCCACGCCGGCATCGCCGAGTCTCAGCAGTCGCCGAACAGACATGTCCGGCTGGTGCCATTCAATCCTCAGCACACCCTCATCCATTTCGGCCGTTGTGGCCCTCTCCGGCTTGGGCCAAATCGGCCTGTTATCCGCGCCGATCGCCATGAAGCCTTCGCTGTTTATGCACGTACGCCGGTTTGTCAGTTGATACGCCACCGGAAAGGCAGCCGAGTTTGCAATGATCCGGTGGTGTTGACGGTTCAGGCAAACGTTGAACAATCCCCCCGCGAGCGTGTAGCCGCCCCACTTCGAGCTCTCCCTCGCGGCCAGGGACACGCCCAGCGAAGACCTGCCGGCGCGCCAGTGTGCGTAACCTGATTCCGAATCCGTGAAGAGACCCGTTGGTAGGGCCGTCGGATCGGGCGTCACCGGAAGGATGGCCCGATTCGGCAGGAAATCACCCTCCGCCAGTGCCATGAGTGCGAAGCCCAATGTGCTATACATGAGCATCGTGGCGTAATCCTCGAAGCCGACCCTGTAGGCACCGGCAAAGGCAGTGGGGGTGATCGGCGTGTCACCACCGCATCGCGTGTAGCTCAGCCAGTAGCGCAGATGGTCCTGAACCAGCGGGTGTTCCTCGGGCACGCCGCGCTCCAGGCAGTAGGCGACGTAAGCGCCGGCCGTCCAGAAGTGATCCCGGCTTCTCTCCGCCATCGCGAGCGAGCCGTCGGCCCCGGTGAACTGCGTGGTCCAGCCGTTCTCTCGCTCGATCAAACCTACGAGCACCTGTCTCGCACGCTGGAAGTGCGCATCATTCCACTTGTCCGCGAACCGCGATCGCAAGGCCAATGATTGCCACGTCACCACACACGAATACAGGTGATACGCAATCGGACAGCTATTGCCCCTCAAGTCATCATTGACGAAACCGTGGGCCGTCTGTTGCCTCTGAATCTCGGCAAGATAGGGCGCCAGTGAATGCCAGTCACACGCGGCGTGGCCAAGCGTATCGAGGTTAATCCTGTGCAATACGCTCATCAGGAGGCCGTTCAAGTTGTGATAGTAACTTGGTGTCGTACGGACGAAACGTTCGCGAAGCCGCGCGTACTCGAGGTCGTCCAGGTCGCCGGCAAGCAGGTGAAGCGCGTAGTGGGCATAGTAGACGCCGAACAGATGAATCAAGGCGTTGTTGTGTGGCAGTTGCGATGCAACGATGTCGAGGCTTCGGTCGATCGCCGACACGGCAAGCTCAAACCATCGCGGCTCTCCGGACCAAATGTAGCCCCGTGCGAACAGGACCGCCGACGTCCCGGGGGCATACCCCTCGGCGTAATGCGTTTCGTACGGATCCTTCATCTCTCCGGTCGCCGGGTCGATCCAGTGTGCAAGCGCCGGTAGGAAATCGAGTATCAGGCGACGTCGGCCAACCATGCTCGCCTTCGTGGGGGTGTCGCCGTCCGCGTGTGGATTACACATCGTGCGGGTTCTCACCGGTAGTGATGTGCCGACTGTCTGCAGGGGGTCAGAATTCGTCGGTCTCCCTGGTCGGCTTGACGTAGGTCAGCACTTCGTCCACGTTCACGCGCTCAGGCTTCGGCGGCACCTCGCCTGGGTAGCCTAGCAAAATGTCGCAGTAGATCCGACAGTGATCGGGGATATCAAGACCCTTCGGATTGCACTTCTCCTCCACAACCTCGGTGTCGTAGATCAGGCTCGCGCCGAGCCCAAGGGCGTGCGCCGCCAGGAGCATGTTCTGTATCGCCAAGCCCGCGTCCACGGCCGGTGCATAGACCTGTGGGTAGAGTCGCTCGTCGATTGCCACGTATATGATCACGGGGGCCTTGTCGAGCATGCTCTCGGTGTCGGCGGCACCGTCCTTCATCTGATCCAAGTCGTTTTCGACGACGTAGAATCGCCACGTCATCCGGTTGCAGGAGCATGGTGCTTCCGTTCCGGCCGCGACGATCGCTTCGATCTTGTGTCGCTCAACACGCTTCCTCCTCCAGAACCGGACGCTGCGCCGGCTTCGCATCACCGACATGATATCTGTGGCAATTGGCTCAGCGTCCGCAGAAGGCTTCTCAACGATCTTCTTCCGCGTTTGGCGATACTCCTCGTAACGCTTCATCATGTCTTGCGCCCACACCTTGTCCGGGCCGAATTCGTAGCCACGCCGGCGCCACTCATCCAGGCAGTCCTTCACGACGTCTCGGAACCCGTCACCGCGCCTGTGGGGATCATCCTCCCATTGGGTGACCTTGAACATAAAATGGCCGTAGAAGCGGATGAGTTGGCCGAGTTGATCACGGTCCATCTCCCCGGGCGAACGGCTCATCCAGCGATTGAACTGCTCTCGTCGGCTCGCACGATCAGGCTTCAAGTCAGCAATCGCCCGGGATATCGCACCACCGTGCCGCGGTGTCCGTTGTGTCGACATGGACCCTCCGACGTGGCGACGCACACGCGACATCATGCTCGATCTCGACGGTCCTCATGTTCAGGCACCTGCTGCGGCCAGAACGTGGAATGTCTTCTCGGGAGGTGCTCGATCGACCGCCTCGTCGGCCCATCGAAGCAGTTGCCGAGCGCGAGTATCCCACGTATTCTGCTCCAGGAAGTCCGCCAGCACCTTCTCGTCACACTTGCACTTCACCGCCCGATCGAGCGCTTCAGCGAAGGCCTCACGTGTGTCAACGGTTGTTGTGTACGGGTAGTCCGCAATCTGTGGCATTCGAAAGGAGACAACCGGAAGGCCAAGCCCGAAGTACTCGTAGATCTTGATCGGATCGACGCCGTCAGCGAGCGGACCCACACGGAACGGAATGATTCCCGCGTGCCACTTGGCCGCGATCTGACAGATTTCTGCATGTGTCTTCGGCCCCAGCAACGAGGCGTTCGGCGGGAGATCAAGCGTTTCGGGGGCGCCGTGTCCGATGATTTCAAAACGATAACCGGGCCGCTGGGCGATGATCCACGCCAGCGACTCCCAATCAAACCACCGATCGGTCAGGTGACCGAAGTATCCCACGCGGACCTGCGCTCCGGGCCGGCGGTGGTAGCCTTCGGCGAGGAACGCCGGATCATAAGCGTTGGGCAGAAGGAGCACCGGCCGCGTCGCTGTGAAGCCGGACAACTTGGCCTGGAGCGGGCGTGAAACGCAGCAGGTGGCATCACAGTTGTTCACGACGAACCTCTCGACCGCCGGCCGATACCACTCGGCCATTCCGACCTTTTCGAACGCCTCCCAGTCATCCCGTGCGTCGTAAATGGTTGCCCACCCGCCGGCATTGACCAGGTTGATCAAACGGCAGACGCTTGGGTGGGGGTAGGATACGACCAGGACGCCCCGCGCCCGGCCGAGGTCACAGTGCAGAAGCTGCTCGACAAGGTCGGGTGTCTTATCGACCGGGGATTGGAAGACAAGGCCACCGTCGTAAGCGGGAACATGGTCGGCCTCCCGCCACCGATGGAAGTTGAACAACACAAGCGTGCCCATCTGAGCGAGCGATTGTGTCAGCCGGATGGGGCGGTTGGCCCTGATATCCTGAATGTACGTGGTGCCGCTGAACATGACGACCACGTGGCTGGAATGGCCGGCCGACACGCGGGACACGAACTTGCCGAAGTCTTGAAGGAACCGCTTGTGGCGCTCGGCCACAACATCGCGATGAGCGGGCTCCGCCGCCGTGACGCCCGCTGGCGGTGATTGCGGCCCGCGAGGCTCTCGGTAGAGGCGCCAAAGCCTGACCGGAAGCCGCAGCGCACTCCGCGACCCCTGTGCAGCCTCCACCATCGCGTCCCCGATGCGGTAACGCCTCGACTGGTATGTCACCGCCAGTTCTTGCTGAAGCTCCTTGTTCCGAGCCGAGAGGGCTCGTGCGTCGCGGCCCAGTTGCCCCGCCTTCTTTGTCAATCGATCGAGCTCACCCCGTTTGCCTCGCAGTCGCCGCTCAATCAGCGATCGCTCGCTCTCGATACTCTCGGCGGATTGCCGCCACCGCCTCGCATCCTCCAGCGCTGCCCGCCGTTCCGCATCGAGCACTTCAGCCGTCGCTTGAGATCGATGCGCGTTGTCAACCGCCTCTCGGTGTTTCTCGGCGAGTTCTGCCGCGGTCGACTTCCATCGCACCGCATCATCAAGCGCCTGGCGACGCTTCTCCGCAAGCTCTTCCGCGGTCGTCTTCCATCGCACGCCATCATCAAGTGCCTGGCGACGCTTCTCCGCAAGCTCCTCCGCGGCCGACTTCCAGCGCACCGCATCATCAAGCGCCTGGCGACGCTTCTCCGCAAGCTCCTCCGCGGCCGACCTCCAGCGTTTCGCGTCATCACGTGCGTGTCGGCACTTCTCTGTGAGCTCCTCCGCCGCCGCCTTCCATCGCTCTATGTTCTCCAGGCCCTGCTGCCACATCGCGGTCCGCTTATCAAGACGTTCCCAGGAGCGCTTCTGGGATTCGATCAGACTGTGCTCGACGATGCTCAGCAACCTTGGCGCGGAGGCAACCCCGTCCCAGGCGTCGCCAGCCGTCGCTCCGGCGGATCCGGCAAACCGCAGGTAACCGTCGACGACCTCCAGCACTCCGGGTGTGAAACACGGGCGCAGCAACTCGACGATGGACGACAGCGAGAATATCTGGCAGTGGTCCGCACTCGGCAAGTACCCCACCGGCACGGTGAGCAGCAATCGCCCCGCCTTGGCCAGACAGCGGATGGCCACGCCAAGCAGCGCCGCCGGGTCTTCAACGTGCTCGAGAACCTCACCAAGCACGACCGTGTCGAACGACGCCTCAGGAAGCTGCGAATGAAAGATGTCTCCTTCGATCAGTCGCACGCGATCGCGGACTTCATCGGGCTCTTTGCCGATCAGGTCCCTCGCGAATGCCAGTGCGTCTCGGACGCGATCGACCCCGGTCACCTCGATTCCACGTCGAGCCAGCAACAGAGGAAGGACACCTTCACTACACCCGATGTCCAGCACACTCGGACCGCGGGCCTGGGCAGCGAGCCAGTCGATCCGCGCGCGGGCAATCACCTGTGTTTCCTCGTCCCCGACCAGGCCGAGGTACGTCCGCGCGATATGGTCGCGGACACTGGTCGAAGGCGCTGCCGGCGTGGACTTTGTCTGCACGTGT
Source organism: Phycisphaerae bacterium (assembly GCA_016935885.1). The sequence goes on from JAFGQA010000011.1 coordinate 8,263, forward strand.
GGTTGTCCTCGCACGTGGATTGAATCGAGCCCCCCCTGCCCACTCTGTAAGCGTGATCGTTAATCGTTCGCCCACAAAGGGTACCAGAATCAGCAGCCAAGCGAAACCCGGTTCGGACGCAGTCCCGTGTGGTGGGTTCCATGACAGTCTAGGCGGGTGCCACTGGCAGCTTGCCTGCCAGTGTCTATGCCCCATGCGCCCACCAGAGAGACCGCACGGGCGGACAAGCCGCCCGTGGCACCGAGGATCGAATGCCCCCTGAAGCGTCACGGACCCACGTCTGGTTGCGCCACGGCGTAACCGTGCACGTGTTTGCGACCTGACCATCGTGAACGTGACCCCCTTCGCAGCCGATGAGACTGGGCACGAAGGGATGCGTTTGATGGCGATTGATGGTGTGCGTTTTGAGATGGCCGACACGCCGGTCCGTGTCGCTGCCTCTCGGCGGCCCGCAACCGCGAAGGCCGTTGGAGCAATCAGTGATGATCCCCAGAGTGAACCGTATTGGGGCTGACCGATGCCACCTCCACCCAGCGCGCTCCCGCCACCCAAGGCGGCCGAAACACAGCGGTCGGGCCAGATGATTGTAAAGTCTTTATTGATAATGTGTTAAGATTGAACATTGACAGGTGCCGATCATACGGGTATGACCTTGTCTGCGGTGAGCAGGTCCGAACGGACTCGGAATATGAGCGGAGGCAGCGATCGCGCCGCAGATAGGAGCCAACCAACATGACTCGCCGAAGATTTCGTTGGATTAGAAGCACAACCATCGCATTGGGGGCGGGCTTCGTATTCGGTTCATTGACCTGCGTACAGAATGTGGCGGATACGGTCGGGACCGGTCTGTCCATCACCGGCGCGACCGGGATCCTGGGCGGCAACAGCCAAGCAGCATCCAACCTCGGCGCCGGCCTTGATTTCCTGGCAGATCTTCTCCGATTCGCCCCGTTGGGTGGGTAGCATCGCCCGTGCGCTCGAATCACCGGCCAGGGAGGGTGGTGAGAGCGCGTGGATGCGCTCAGCGCGAACCAGGATCCGACAAGCCAACTGCGACAGGATCATTCGCTGCATTCATACCCCGTGGTCCCCCGTGACGGGGCGCGCGTGGAGCTTGCACCTGGGTCCGTGCCAGCTTCTGGCCCGAGAGGTACAAACAACTCAGACGGCAACAGGGCCGACCCCGAGTGGAACGGCGAACGGCCTGTAGGACGCCTCGTGACAGATGCGACTGGGGAAGAAAAGACCCGCTGACAGGTCCTGTCAACGGGTCTCAATCAATGGAGCCGAAGGGGCTCGAACCCTCGACCTTCTGCATGCCATGCAGAACAGACCGAGTTGCAAACGACTGAAACAGAAGAGCTTACGAACGCTGCAAACGACGGTTGCCCTAACAGCCCGTGGTAAAAGGGAAAACAGCGGATCGGAAACGCCGCTCCTGACCGTACAAACCACCGGCGAGACGCCGGTGCCACAGTTTTGCCACGGGCTGCTAAATGTTGCACCAGTAAGCTGGCGAAGAGCCCTTCCCGCAAACAAGACACATCCGACACACGTGACGCCGGGCCGATTGGCGAGCACTTCGCCGAAGCGGTTGCCATGCTCGACAGGTTGCCGCTGACGGATGCCGAGCGAGCTGAGGCAGTGCGGCGGCGGCTAGATGGCATGTCTGGCTCCCCCCTTCACGACAAGGCGACCGCGATGCTGACCGATGGCACATCGTCGGGCAGGGGGGCAGGTCGGATTTCTGTAGATCACATAGGGGAACCGTGCCGCCAGTTATGCACGTTTGAGGGCGTACCCGGTTCAAACAAGATTCCGAGGAACCGCCGATGACCCGAGGCACGAAGCGACCTAAACCGCCGAAGCACCTACGAGCCGCGACGCGGCGGTGGTGGCAATCGGTGGTCGATGAATACGATCTTGAGCCACACCATATCCAGTTGTTGACGCTGGCGGCGGAAGCGTGGGACCGCTGCGGTGAGGCCCGCGAAGCGCTTGCCGAACACGGCACGATCTACGCGGACCGTTTCGGCCAGCCGCGATCCCGGCCGGAAGTGAGCATAGAGCGGGATTCACGCATCGCGTTTGCGCGGCTGGTGCGGGAACTGGCGCTTGACGTGAACGAGCCGGCGGAAGATTCGCGACCGCCGGGAATTCGGGACAAAGCGGGCTTGAAAGTAGCTGAGGGCTGATAATGCCAAGAGTAAGGCGACGCACAGAGCGCCGGAGGACGGGATACACCGATGCTCATATCCGGCAGCTATTGAGCGGGCACGAATGGATGGACGATGCATTCGGCCGCGACAACCGGGGCACGTTCGACCCGGACGCCATGCGGGGAGCGTGGGAAACGCTACGTGCTGAGCTACTGCCGAAGTGGATTGCCGCGCATCCCGGCACGCGGCCGTATGCGTGGTGGGTGTTCGACGCACCAGAGCGGCGGCGGCGCACCGACGGCAGGCCCCACCCGTTCGACAATATCGAGCGAAACACCAAGGTGAATGACTGGCGGCAGAAGTACACCGACGTGGCGGACCGCGAAGCTTACAAGCTCTGGTTTGGCAAGCCTGGATGCCTGATGGTCCTCGATGACTTCCACGCGGTTTACGAAGCCGAAGCAGAGTACCTAGACCGGCATGGATTGCCGACAGAGGACGAACGGGCCGCGCTCGTGGTACACTGTGTGGCTGAATAAGCGGGACGGCCGGTTAGCTACCGGTCAAGCGGATCCCGGCGGCGCGGCGGATGCCTACCTTTCCGGCGCGTCGTCGGGGCCGGCCCGGAAAGGTAGGAATCATGTCGATTCCGAGAGACGACGCTGAGGCTATTCGCGACGCCGTTCAAGAGCTGGTGTTCTTCCAATGTCACCAGCCGAAGACGCTTGACGGAAGATCGTACGTCGAGTCAGCATGGAGGACGATTGACCGATTAACGAGGGTTCCGATTGAAGTACCTGGTCACGATTCAAGCGTGTGGACTTTCAAGCTTCGAGAAGCTGCGTGGAAGGTCTGCTGCGGTACGTATTCCTTCGGTGTGTCAATCACGGATAAGGAGTTGCAGTCTGTTAGACCGTCTCTTATTCATCTTCGCGGCTGCCAAGACACACTTCGCTGCGTCGTCGGATCCGACGAATTACCGCAAGTCAATAATCAAGTGAAGCAGTCGGACGAAGCCACGACGCCGCAAGGAAGTACACCGCAGGAACTAACGGAAGCCGCAGCGGACTCGGGAGCGGTGGACAGCTCCGACTTGCCACCTTCCCGCTTAAAAGCCGTGGCAGTGTGCGAATGGGCGATTGAGACGATATCCGAAGCGGACTCAATCCCGATTCGGGACCTGTACCAGAAGATTCTGAAGAAGCTCGACGCGACGATTGCCGCGGCACCGCCGGGAGCCGGCGAAGCCGAAAGGCTGCAAGAACTCCGCGATTCGCTGCCCACCAACTCCGAGACGTTCGGCAAGTACCTTCGGGATGCCGGCATTAAGCGATACAACACGCAAGGTGAGCGGACCCGCCGCATATCGCATTTCAAGCGGCGGGATGAAGCCTGACTTTCCTATCTCAGTACATACCAAACGGACAGAAACGGACAGGTGCGAGTTTTTTTAGCCGCGTTCGTGAGGCCGGGAAGCCTGTCCGGTTGTCCGGTTTGTGGTTCACGTCGGGCGTGCGATGGCAACGGCTCGAAGCCGTTGGCACACCGGGCGATCATAAATCGGAGCTTGTCAGATGACAACACAAACCAATGCCACCGGCGGGCGCACCGTCGGACTGGACCCGCGACCAGTAGTAAGCGCGGAACTTTTGGACGTGCGGGCAGTGGCGAGCTTGCTTGATTGTTCATCGAGGCACATCTACCGATTGAGCGACGCGGGACGAATGCCGCGCCCGCTGAAACTCGGCCAGCTCGTGCGCTGGCGGCGGGCTGAAGTACTGGATTGGATCGCGGGCGGGTGCAGGTCGGTACGGACGGCAAGGGGGGGCGTGTAATGACTGCCACACCTCTGACACTTCCGGTGGCTGACGGCGAGCGGCGCAAGCTCGATGCTCACACGCTATTCGCCGCACGACGTGGACTGTAGGTGCTCCGCGGCCGGCGGGCGCTGCTGGTCGCACTGCTGGAAAACGGCGAAGCGACGGCGGACCACGTTCGCAATGCTCTGAAGCTGCCGGAAGGAATCAATCCCGTCTGTCTGGGCGTGGTGCCGGTGCCGCTGGCGCGGGCCGGCATCATTGAGCCGGCTGGCTTCACGAAAAGCCGGCGAGCCAGAGCGCATGCACGACCCGTGCAAATCTGGCGGTTGGCGGACCGCGCCGCCGCGATCGACTGGCTCGCTGCTCACCCAGGCCGGCCGGACCCGCCGGTAAACGCCGAGGCGGATGCCGAACCGACCTTGTTTGACTTGAACCAGAATGCCACACGCGGCGCTGGCACGCTGGGCGGTCACCGAATCCGAAGGGACTCGAACTGATGAACAGAGATCACACCGCAAGACGCCGGCTTTCGGACATTCTGGCTGGCGACACCGACACAATTCGACAGCAATGGGACACGACTGAGGCGGCGGCGGACTTTGCGCCGCTGCCCGGCGGGACGTACGAAGCGCATGTGCAAGCCGTCGAGCTGTTTAACGCCAAGACCGGCACGGCGGGCGTCCAGATTCAACTCCGTGTCGCCGAAGGTGAGCACGCCGGGCGGTGCGTGTTTCACGATCTTTGGCTGACGCCGGCGGCGCTGCCGCAGACGAAACGCGACTGCTGTAAGCTGGGGCTGGACAGCCTGGACAAACTCGAATCGGCGACTGTCCAGCCGGGGCGGATTCGGTGCAGGGTGCGCGTCGCGTTGCGAACTGACGATGACGGCGAGCAGTACAACCGCGTTCGACGATTCGACGTACTCGGCATCGACGAACCAGAGCGCGACCCATTCGCCCCGGACGCCGAGACCGAGGGACAAGCCGAAGACTCGCCGGCGGACTTGGAAGGCGGCGAGGCGGACGGCGATGCCAGCTTTGATCCTGAAGCGATAGAAGCCGAAGCCGCTGCTGCTGCTGCTGATACCGGCGCTCCTACCGAACCGGTGGAAGGCGGTGAATGATGAACAGCACCGACTTTCGTTTCGGGTTTCGAGTGCTCGGCGACTGCCGCCAACCGCGCCGGCTGGTGGATGCCGGCGCGGCGTTGGCGGCGTATGCGAGTTGTGACGAACGCGCCGAGCTGCATCGTGAAGCTTACCTGAGTGCCTTTCAATTCGGCGGGGGATTTCGAGAACACCTAGAACGCACCGGCTCGACGGCTAACTTCGCCGGGGCGTGCTGGGCACCGTGGCCCTGGTGGGATGTTGACCGAGACGGCGACTTGCCGGCAGCTCTCAACGATGCGCGGCGACTATGTGTCCATGTCGGCGACAAGCTCGACGTGCGCGACGATGACACGCTCGTTTTTCTTAGCGGCTCGAAAGGCTTTCACGTTGGCATCCCGGCTGCGCTTTGGGCTCCTGACCCTGGACGGGACTACCACAAGGTGGCGCGGCGGTTCGCCGAGATTGTCGCCGAGCAAGCCGGGGCGACGATTGACGCCGGCGTTTATGACAAGGTGCGATGCTGGCGGGCACCGAACAGTCGGCATCCGCGCACGGCGCTGCACAAGCGGCGGCTCCCTGTCGATGAACAGCTGCACTTGCGGATAGACGCGATTCTCAAACTCGCGGAACACCCGGCACCGTTTGAACTGCCGGCGCCGAGCTACCGAAGCGAGCCGACGGCGGCGTTGTGGACCAAGGCTGCCGAGCAAGTACAAGCCGAAGCAGATGCACGAGCGGGACGGCTCGTCAACGGCGACACGCCGGCGCGGCTCAATCGGGCAACACTCGATTCCATCCGCGACGGTGCTGCGACGGGCGACCGACACCGGCTGTTGTACTCGGCGGCGGCGAACCTTGCCGAGTTGGGCGCACCGCTACCGCTGTACGTGGCGCTGTTGAAAGAATCCGCGCTCGATTGCGGCTTGTCACCGAGGGACGTTCGGCGCGGCATCCAATGCGGCTGGGCATCAGTACAGCCGGACGCTGCCGAAGTATGCGAGGCGGTGAGCGGCGAAGTTGTTGACGTGCAACCGGCACCGGCAAGCGCGGCACCAAAGGCGACGCCCGCGGGCAAGTCGGAAGGCGGTGCCGAATGACCGCAAAAGCACGCTATGTGACAGCTGCCGATGCGCTCGGCGACTGGCGCGATGATGTGCTGACGGGCAAGGCTCCGGTGTTGTATTCCGTCGGCTCTGGTGAGTTGGCGTGGCTCGAAGTCGGTCCGCAACTCGTGACGCTGATCGGCGGTGCGCCGGGCAGCGGCAAGACCGCGCTGACAATGCAACTGGTGGTCGATGCGTTGCGACTAACGCCAAAGCTCCGGGTGCTGGTGTGCAATGTTGAGATGCCGGTGGCGGTGCTGCTGGATCGCCAGCTCGCAAGGCTGAGCGGCGTTGATCTGACGACGATCCGCTGTCGCAGACTCGGTGCTGAACACGCCGACCGAATCGACCACTCGATGAACACGATGGAGGCGTTCGCCGAAAGGCTTTGTTTTGTTCGACCGCCGTTTGGCTTGGGCAACGTTGCCGCAGCCGCTGACGACTTTCACGCCGACCTAATCCTGCTCGACTACATCCAGCGCATCGCGCCGCCGGGACAGCACGATAACCGACGCAGTTCTGTGGATGCGACGATGGACTATCTTCGGCAGTTTGGCGATGTCGGTGTGGCCGTGATTGTCGTCTCGGCGGTGGGACGATCGAAGGATGGCCGAGGCCGCAACACGTATGCCGGCGACGGGTTGAATCTGGCAAGCTTCCGCGAATCGTCCGAGCTGGAATTCGGGGCTGATGACGCCTTCATTCTGACACCGAACAAGGGTGACGATGACGGCGTAGTGCTTCGTCACTTGAAGTCGCGGCACAGCGAAGCGAAGGACCTGTTTCTCGACTTCGACAAGCCACGCCAGAGGTTCACACCTGCGGATGACCAAGGCGAGGACGGCCACCACACGCGCAAGGTGAAACAGGCAGACACCCGGAAGACCAGGTCTGCGCTAGCGTCGTTGTGGAACCGGACCACACCAGCACCTGACGACGGGGACGGCAACGCATGAGCCAGAAGCCGCCTATTCTCGAAGGTTGCGACGTGCTGCCGGCGATGCCATCGCCTGTGGAGCCTGAGCCGGCGCGCAAAAAGAGAGCCTCGAAGAAAGCCGGCAAACGCCGAACTGCCGGGCGCTTCGAGGTTCTCAACGCCTTCGTTGATGTCACGTTACGTGAACTGGACGCAACCGCGGCGGTCGTGTGGCTGATCTTGTACCGCGACACCAAGCCGAACGGACTGGCGTGCACGTCACAGTCAGACCTGGCGCGCCGCGCCGGGCTTTCGATCAGCTCTATCTACCGGGCGTTGCGACGACTTACGCGACTTGGTCTGTTGACGCTGGTCCGCCGTGGCAGGGTCAACTCGGGCGCCTCCGTGTACCGGGTAAGGGCGGAGATCGAGCTTGGATTTCGGGAGCGTTGAGGTTATGGTACGTAACGACACAGAATGCAATGTTCTGCATGTCCTACGCGGGAGAAGGAGGCACGCCATGATTCCCAATCGACTTGGTCAGATCATCGTTTGCGGCATCGTCTGCCTACTGGTCACCGGCGCTTACGGCCAGACCGCGTGGTACGTGGACGACGATGCCCCAGGCGATCCTGGTCCGCGTGACCCAACGGTGAGCGATTTACTGGAGGACGGCACTGCTGCACACCCCTTCGACGCCATCCGGGAAGGCATCGACGCGGCAGATGGTGGCGACGAGGTACTCGTCCTCGACGGCACCTACACCGGCGTCGGCAACAAGGACCTCAACTTTACCGGCAAGCCTGTCACGGTGCGTTCGGTCAGCGGCGATCCGGCCACGTGCGTCATCGACTGCGAGGGCAACGGGCGGGGATTTTGCTTCGACAGAGAGGAGGATGCGGGTTCGGTCGTCCAGGACATCACCATCCGGAACGCGAACAGTGACGCCGGCAGCGTGTACTGCAAGCGCGCCAGTCCGACGCTGGTAAACTGTACGATCAAGGACGGCCTGGCCCCCTACGGTGCCGGCGTATACTGCGATTACGACTCCAGCCCGACGCTGACGAATTGCACGATCGAGGACAACATGGCTGGCTGTGGCGGCGGCGTGGGGTGCTCCCAGCACGCCTGTCCAACGCTGACTCATTGCACCATCAGGGACAATATCGCCGCTTATGGCGCCGGCTTGTGGTGCTCCCAGGACTCCAACCCGACGCTGACCGACTGCACCATCTCCGGTAACGCGTACAGCGACTTCGGTGCCGGCGTCGACTGCAACGATTCCAATCCGACGCTGACCAACTGCACCATCACCGGCAACGCGGCCGACTACGGCGGTGGCGGCCTGCATTGCCGGAATGCCAGCCCCACGCTGATCAACTGCACAATCTCGAACAACGCGGGCGGCTACTGCGGTGGTGGTCTATGCAGCAGGTACGACTCAAGCCCGACGCTGACCGGCTGCACGATCACGGGTAATACGTCCAGAAACTGGGGTGGCGGCATCTACTGCGGGGACGCCACGGCGACGTTGACTGATTGCAGGGTCGGTGGCAGTACCGCTGTTTACGGCGGCGGCGTGGGCTGTCTTTCGTTCTCCAGTCCGTTGCTGACCAACTGCGTGATCACTGGCAACACAGCCACTTGCCGCGGCGGCGGTGTGCTCTGTTACGAATCCAGTCCGACACTGACCAACTGCACGATCGACGGCAACACGGCGGCCGATTGCGGCGGTGGTATGTGCTGCGAATACGACGCCGATCCGTCGCTGACCAATTGCACGGTCACCGGCAACAGGGCCCGCGCCGGCGGTGGCATGGCGTGCTCCGAGTATTCCAGCCCGACGCTGACCAATTGCATCCTCTGGGCCGACACGCCAGTGGAGATCCTCGTGGATTCGGGCAGCCCCAGCGTAACCTACTGCGACGTCCAGGGCGGTTGGCCCGGCGAGGGCAACATCGACGCTGATCCGCTGTTCGTGCTCGGACCCGGTGGATGCAACTACCTGAGCCAGACCGCCTCCGGACAAGCGGAGCAGAGCCCTTGCCTGGACGCGGGCAGCGACACGGCCGCCAACCTGGGGCTCAACACGCTGACGACCCGAACGGATGAAGCTACGGACGCTGGCATCGTCGACACGGGATATCATTACTCCGTCCTGGGTACCGGGATTGTGGGCGGCGACCTCGACTTCGACGGCGACCTGGATCTCGACGACCTGGAAACCTTCGTGGCTGTGCTGCTCGGCACCGACGCGGACCCCTGTCGTGACGCGAAGGCGGACATGAACGGCGACGGCTTGGCAAACGGGACCGATGTTCAGCCGTTCGTGGTGGCGTTGTTGGGGTCGTAGCCGACCAACCTTAACCAGTCACCCGTGACCGGCTGTCTACCGGTCATCTGTGCGAAAAACCATATGCACCGGTGACTGGTATCCCATAAAGGGACCAGAAGGGCGTCCGCGCCCTTGATGGGCGGGACGCCTAGGAGAAGAACTTGCATGAGTGGCAATCGTGGCGTATACTTAATGTGGTCCACATTGAGTGAGGACAAGCCATGCCAAAGGACAGCTTGATAAGGGCAATCCGAGCGGCAATCGCCAAGGACCCGCGTAGTCTGTATCGGCTCGCCAAGGATGCCGGGCTGCCTTACGGCACGGTGCATCGCTTCGCGACGAAGGAACGTACAGAATTAGGGCTACGGACCGCTTCCGCCATCTGTGACGCGCTGGGGCTGCACCTGACCAAACGACGGAGGCGGTGACTCATGGCGACCTTATACCGAAAGACCGTAACACGACCGCTGCCGGACGGCGCGGAAACCGTCGAGCGGAAGGGCGGGCGCGTCGCCCAGTGGAAGGACCGGCACGGCCGAACGAAAACGACACCGTTGGTGCTCGACGATGATGGCCGGCTGATGCTCGGACGTGACGGCAAACCGCGTATCCGTACCAAGACCCGGACGGTTTACGCCAAGCTGCGCATTGACGGCGAAGTGAGAGAGATTCCGACGGGCTGCCGGACCGAGGACGCGGCGCGGCACAAGCTCGCCGAGTTGGTGCGGCGCGGCAAACATCGGGCGCTGCTTTACAAGATGATGACTTTGACCGGATTGCGAGCAAATGAGACGCGGTCACTGACGGTCGGCTCGCTGGACCTGGACCCGGCGAACCCCTGCGCGGTGCTTGCCGCTGTCAATGCCAAGACGCGTGAAGCCGCCGAAATCCCGCTACGGGCCGATCTGGCTCGACACCTTGCCGAACTACTGGAAATCGCACAGCAAGCCGCAAGACGCGAAAACCGACCTATCCCCGTGCGGCTGCCGGCTGATACGCCCGTGTTCGATGTGCCGCAAGGGCTTGTGAAGATTCTGGATCGGGACATGGTGGCGGCGGGCATTGCTCGTTTTGAGCGGCGAGACGGCAAGCGGCATATCGCCAAGCGAGACAGCCGGGGGCGATCCTTCGACGTGCATGGCTTTCGGACCACGTTCAATTCGCTGTTGGCGGCGGCCGATGTCCCGCTGAGAACACGGCAAGTGCTCATGTGGCACGCCACGAGCGGCACGCTCACCGATGACGTGTACTCCGATCCGAAGGTGCTCGACCTGCGCGGTGCTCTCGATAAGCTACCGGCGCTCCCGTTGCGTCGTTTCGCTGATGCCGAGCGCGTCCGGGCAACAGGCACGGATGACAGCACCGCGACACACGGGCTCTGTTTCGTTGCCCCAAATGTTGCACCTACTGCGGGCCATTCGGGTCAATCTGTGGGTATTGTTGGCAAGTTGGCGAGACAAACAGTGGGAAGCCCGACACTTGCTCGGACGGTTGCAAGTGTTGCTGTGGACAAGAATAACGAGCGGCCGTCAAGTGCTGACAACCGCTCGCATGAATGGAGCCGAAGGGGCTCGAACCCTCGACCTTCTGCATGCCATGCAGACGCTCTCCCAACTGAGCTACGGCCCCTGGGTTGTGGTTTCGACCGCGCCGCGACCAAGAGGCCGTCCCAACGTAAGCTGGGCCCCTTGGTTCACCGCTCAAAACCGTCTGGCACCGCCGCCAAAGGCGTTGGATACACGGGCTTTGGTACCCCTGCCACAGTTTTGAGATAGTCTCTAACGAGATATTAGATAGCCACGCCCCCGGTGTGTCAAGACGGGAAGTCCGGCCGCGCCGCAGGGGGCATCGGTGTCAGGGGACGTCACGCGGGTCTTGCTGGCCACGTGGATGGCGGCGTGGATGTGCCCGCCGACCAAGATGGCACTGGCACGCAGAGCCCTCGGGTGCCCCCGGTACAGGGTTACGGGTTCAGGGTGTACCCGAAGCTCGGGAGTCGCTGCTTCAGGTCTCGCGCCGCGGCAGCCGGGTCGTGTGAGCCGATGACCGAGCGGCAAACGGCGATCTGGAGGAGGGTATGTGGGCTCAGCTTTGAGATGTTCCCCATCGTGATGCCGCCGATGGCAACGAGCGGGATATCCGTCAGACGCGCGACCTCCGCCAACAAGGCCGGACCTTGCACCGGGACGTCGGGCTTTGTCGGCGAGGCGAACACGGTCCCCACCGCGATGTAGTCGGGCTGGTGATGGATCGCGGCGTTGGCTTCCTCGAGGCTGTGTGTGCTCGTGCCGACCAGGACGTTGGGCCCGGCGATCTGGCGCGCTTCCGCGACGGACAGGTCGTGTTGACCCACGTGGACGCCGTCGGCGTCGGCAAGTCTGGCGATGTCCGGGCGGTCGTTGACGAACAGGAGGGCGTCGTGCTGGCGCGTGAGGTCGCGAAGCTGCTTGGCGCGGTCGAGGAGTTCGCGGTCGCTCACGGACTTCTCCCGCAATTGAAGCACGTCGGCCCCGCCGGCGAGCGCCTGCTCGCAGACGGTCAACCAGGGCCCGCCACACAGGGCCTCCGTCACGAGCACATGGAGCCGGGCTGATCTCAACCGCTTGCGTCGCGGGCCACCGATGTGGATGTCCTGTTCGATGGCGTAGAGCTCGTAGCGGGTTTGCTCGACACGCGCGGCGGCCTGGGCGTTGATGATCTTGCCGTACTCCTCGATGGAGCGGAGGGACTCGGCGGCGCGCTTGGCGGCCGCGGCGGCGACTTGGCTTGTGCTGCTCCGGGATCGCTCCAAGTCGGTGCTGACGCGCGTGCCGACATCGTGCTGGATGTCGCGTGCCGCGAGCAGGGCGTCGGTGCCGAATGCCTCAGCGGTTTCCCGGCACACGTGCCGCAAGGACTTGATCCGAGCGGTCATGGCCTCGTCGCCGAGGACCAAGCGGGCGTGTTCTTCGAGGACGCGCAGGGCCTCGCGGGCGCGGTTCAGGTTTGCATCGAGGACTCGTAACGTTGCTGAATCCATGCCAGTATTGTATCACGACGGCTGCCGGGTACCCGCTCTTTGAGACCGAAGCCTTGCGCCTTAGCGCTTCTCTGAGAAGTGCAACAGGGTGCGGTTCCGCGCAATCTCTCGCTCGATTGTGCAGAAGGGATCCTGACACCCGGCCTGCGGGAGTAAGGGCTGCGTCTCGGCCTCGAAGACCCATTCGTCAGCCTTGGAGCTATGAACTCCGTCGGCAGTGACCTCCAGGAGTGACGTTTGAAGGGCATTCAAAGCCGCTTCGCTCGCGCCCTTCTTCGCGGCTTGCCGAAGGGCATCGTTGGAATGTACGTCCTGAATCTCCTGGCCATGCCACGTACCACCCGCAGAGCGGGCGGCTTGAGGAACCCTCCCTGAGGAGGGCACACACGATGGGTAGGCCCCCTTTGTGACCGTGTTAACGGCTACTCAAACTCCTAGAGCGTTTTAGGGCTGAGCGTGCATGCTCCATTGACGCTTCCTTGTAACGTCGCCCCCCTGTGGCCGACGGGGATGACCAGTCTGCCGACGTTCTTCAAGGGTGAAGGCTGACCGCTCCCTCACGGTCGCGGTTC
>JAFGQA010000127.1 GCA_016935885.1 Phycisphaerae bacterium
GCCCTGTGAGCCCCGCTTCGCCTCCGCCCCATTTGCATCCGGCCTGGCCGGACTGAAGCGCCATGACCAATAATATCGTACACGCCAACTCACATATCTGTCAAGACAATCTGTCTCGCATTCGCGCCCTTTCTTGCCAGCCCGCCTCTACATGCCGCAAGTGGTGCCACTGGCAGCTTGCCTGCCAGTGTGTATCCCCACGTGCCCACCAAGAAGATCCCGTGGGTGCCACTGGCAGCTTGCCTGCCAGTGTGTATAGCCATACGCACACCAGACAGACCACACGGGCGGGCAAGCCGCCCGTGTCACCCAGAATCGAACGCCGCCGGAAGTGTCAGGAAAGCCCCAGACGGCCCTCTCGGCGAAGGATCTTGCGGCACACGCATCTTCTCTGTAAACTCCCGCTTGTGGCACGGACGCCTCGCCTGTCAATCCGACGGGCAGACCGCTGGGTCGGGGATCGGTTATCGGGCGCCTCGTGTTAGATAGAAGGGGTGATCTGTGCGGGTCTTGTGGGCTCCTGGCCTGTGCAGGAATGGTCTCCCAGTAAGGCGCGGCGCTAGCGCCTTGCTCGGAGTTGGCCGTGGACCCCAAGCTGAAGGTCGGCCGCGACAGGTGTCGGGACTTGGCCGGATCACCCATCGAACCCGCGGGCAAACAGACCGCACGGGCGCCGCTACCAGGCACCTTCCACTTGTTGTTGCCGCCCCGCGGGTCCGAGGATTCAGATTGCGGGCCTTGGGCATTTCTCTGAGGTGAGTCGGCCGCACGCGGCCGTTGCGATACGGGGCAAAGATGCGTCGAGGCTTCGCTTGCGCGCCCGCGTGCAGTGAATCATGGTTGGCTCGCCGCTTGCCGTTCCGGAACCGGCCGTTTGGTGTTCGAACATCGTCAAACGCCGGCGCACGGCGCGCCGGGGAGTGTGCAACCTTCTTGAAAAGGGAGAAATCCGATGAAGACCTCGTTTGGACAAACGATGAATGCTCTAGTCGTCACCTTTATACTGGTCCCCCTGCTGGCCGGAACTCCAGTCCTGGCCGGCGTTCTGTTCGAAGACCATTTCGATGATGGCATATCGCCAGAATGGACGTTGATTAGCGGTAGCGCGTGGATCGAGGACGGGTGGCTGCACTTGCACGATCAAAACCCAGCTTGGCCTCGGCACGGGCACATTGTGACGCACGACGCGGACTCAAGCTGGACAGACTACACCATGACGGCGTGTGTAGACGGTCTGCCCACCCAAGACCCGTACACCGGCGCGTGGTACGAACGGGCGGCGGTCTGTTTTCGAACCAGTGACACGATCTGGACTTCAGATTGGCCCAAGTGGCGGGGCTACACCCTGCAAGTGGTGGGGGCAGGGGACGAGGCGAATCCGCCGGGTCTTTACCTGTCACATGCTGACCACTACACCGGTGGCTATATGCTGGCCGAGGTTCCTTGCGATGTGCCCCACGAGCCGGTAGACGTGACAATCGACGTCCTCGGCCCGCGAATTCGCGTGTGGTTAGCCGAGGACGAAATGATTGACGTCGTCGATCCGGACCCGTTTCTGTACGGCGGCATCGGCTTCGATACGCTCTGGGAATCACATGCCCGCTTCGACGACGTGGTGGTCGTTCCCGAACCCGCGACGCTGGGACTGCTAAGTGTCGGTGCCTTGGCACTGCTACGCCGGCGGCGCTGATGCTGTTGGTGCGGTGCAGCGCGGGTAGCCAGCCTTCACTCTGCACAGATAGCTACCCGCGGCTGTGCCGCATGACGCCGTGGTAAACGAAAGAGGAGAGAGGTAGCGAAGATCGGACGGGTGGTCCGGGTCCTGTGGGCTTGACGGCCGACCGGCTCCGGCCGCGAGGCAGGCTTCCAGCCAACGCCCCAGGATCCCCACCCGTCACTGTCGCCGCCCAACACGACCGAGCTCGTCATGGCCCGATAGGCCCAGCCATGTCCGAGCTTGAGACTTGATGAAACGGGCTATCGCCCGGACACGTCCATCACCCCGGGAACCTCGCCGGCCGGGTGGCAGAAACGTCGCCCGACGGCGTATCAGGTGACTCGCCCTTCTGCCACGGCTTTGTCGTCAACAGCAATGTCACGAGCGTTACCAGAAGCGCCAACACGGCGATCCACACGCGAAGCTGCTGCAACCTGACCTGTCGCTCCGCCGCCGCGGCAGAGCGCTCGGACGGCGTGGGCCCTCCGCCCGGTGAAGTGTCCGACGGTGGCTCCGGATGGCTCGCATCAGGACTGCTCGGCCCGACGGGCGGCCTCGCCGCCTCGGCCACCGTGTCGGCCGGCTGCTTCGCCTGCTTCTTCCGGCGTTTCAATTCGGCCTTCGCCGCCTTCTTCGCCGCCTTGGCGTCTTCCTTGGACGGGTTCATGTGCGCAGCCACTCCTCCTAGCACCGTGTTTCCCAAGGAGCCCGACTGTGGATCTTCAACAGGTCTCCAGGAGGGTGCCACTGGCGGCTCGTCCGCCAGTGAGCTCGGGCAGGCAAGCTGCCCGTGGCACGCCACAGTAGTCGCAGGACTTCAGAAACGCGGTGGTAGCCGCCTTCTGGCACCCACACAAGGTCGTACCGCAGCAATGCCGGGCCGTCGAGGTGGCGTGCCCACGCTCCTGAACGGTATTATGGGTTCGACGCAGGCAACAAGTCAATTGAACCAACAGACACTGCTCGCGCCGTTCAATCGTACGCACGGCCAATGTACCAGCGTGGTGCCAAGCACTGCTTCAGAGACAACATCCCCGGCGTTCTTGCTGCATCGTCATGTCTATACACGAATCCATATTCCGCTAACCATTCGTGGGACACCCTGAAGAAAACGAAGCCAGGGTCCCGGCTCGTCACCCTCTGCACGTAATACAAGCCAAGGACCTTGGATTCCCTCTTCTCGCCACTTGGCCCGGTGTTGGCGGCGTCCCGTAGGCAAGCCTTCGCCGCCTCCTCGAATGCCGACTGGCTGAGCTTAAAGCGAATGAACGTCGGCCAGGGATAGACGTAGACGGACACGATCAGGCAGATACTCAGTGGCAGCACTCCCCAACGCCAGCGGCCACGGCGAACCGAACCGTTGGGCGCTTCTGCTCCTGCACGCCGGTTGTACAGCACCGCGACGACCCGAACGAGATAGTCAACCACACAAAACAGCAGGAAGAATGATGCGATGAACACATAGAAACATGCTATGAAAGGAAACAGGGGGCCTGGCAAACTGCCGTCCAAGAACGCAATCGATCCAAGCACCAGCGTGCCGATCACGGTGAGGTTGCCCGGCGGGTGTGCCCAGCCTCGCCACCACACATCTCGCCGCCGCACAAATGTACTCGGGTCAAGCGGGTCGAATTCGCTTCCGCACTCGGGACATCGGTGCTCGGCGAGGCCACGTAGCGAGTAGCCGCACTTGATGCAAACGGCATCTTCTGGAAGTTCCTCGCTCATCGCGGGCTTTCCACGATTTGCCGGTTGTACGCCGCGATGATGTCGTTTCGGCTGAGCGTTCCGACGACTCGCCGCGGGTCCTTCTCGTCGACGACCACGATCTCATTGCTGTCGGCCTTGACCATCGTGTTGGTGGCGGCAAGAAGGGAATCGCTGGCTGTGACGGTGGCGGCGGGCACGGCGATGTCGCCGGCGATGATCAGATCGGCCACAAACGGCTCGGTGACAATGCGGCGGATCTCGCGCGAGTCGATCACGCCCGTCAGCTTCTCGTTTTTGTCCACCACGGGGAAGCAGGCCTGCGTCGACGCCGTGAAGACCTTTGCCAGTTGGTGGAAGGTCATGTCCTCGTGCACGATGCTCAGGTCCGCGTCTGCCCGCTTCCCGATGGCCCGCTCGACCAACAGCCTGCGCAGGATGGCGCTGGCCATGTTGCCGAGCTTGCTGGGGGCATCCAGACGCGAAGGCAACTGCTTCTCGTAAAGTGTGTAGCGCTTACACAATATGTAAGAGACCATGCACACGAGCATCGAGGGGACGAGCAAGTTGTAGTTTCCGGTCATCTCGCTGACCATGATGATCGTCGAGACCGGCGTGTTGGCGGCGCCGGCGAAGAAGCCGGCCATGCCCACGAGCGCGAACGCCCCCGGCTGAACGTCTACGCCTGGGAACACCTCACGACAGACGATCCCCATGGCTCCGCCCAGCGCGCCACCGATGACCACGGCCGGGCCGAACACCCCGCCGCTGCCGCCGCTGCCGATGGCAAACGCGGTCGTGCCGATCTTGGCCAGGGCGATGATCGCCAGGAGCAGCGCGGCCACGCTCACGTAGCCCAGCCCGTCTGGCATGAAGTCCTGCAGGGCCTGTGCTGACGGGAGCGACATGATGTCCGGCAAAACGTGTTCGTCACTGTTGAAGCACGCCTGGACGATGCCGTAGCCGGCACCCAATGCCTCCGGGATGAAGAAACCGATCACGCCGACGAAGATGCCTCCGATCGCCGGCTTGAAGTGGTTTGGAATAGGGAGGTGCTTGAACATGATCTTCCGGACACCGTAGAACGCCCGGACAAACAGCATGGCGCCCAACGCAACGACCACGGCGAGCAACAGGTAAGGAAACAGTATCCTCGGATCGCTGAATCCGTAGGCCGGCGTGTCAAACAGCGGATGGAAGCCGAATATCACCCCGAACGTGCTATATGCGATGATGGACGTGGTGAAAGCGGGCACGATCACTTCGTGCTCCATGTCGGGTTCCCGGTAGAGAACTTCCGCCGCAAAGAGCGTCCCGGCCAGGGGCGCGTGGAAGATCGCCCCGATGCCTGCCGACATCCCCGCCGCCATCAGGATCCGCCGCTCGTCGGGCGGCAGACGCATCCACCGGCCGAGTATCGATCCGAATCCGGAGCCGATCTGGGCGATGGGCCCCTCGCGGCCACCCGAACCGCCCGTGCCAATCGTAATCATCGCCGTGATGGCCTTGACCAACGGCACACGGGTCCGCACCGCTCCATCCTTGAAGTGGTAGGCCTCGATCGCGGCGTCCGTCCCGTGCCCCTCGGCTTCCGGCGCCAGGCTGAAGATGATTACGCCGCTCACCAGGCCGCCCGCCATCGGCAGAATCAGCAGCAGCCAGCGGAGGATGGATGGGCCTTCGTGCAGCGTCCCGAACTCGAACACCGGCTGCTCGTTGCCAGGCCCCATGGGGTGGTAGTTTGCGAGGTACCCCATACAGAATGCCGAACCGGCATCCAGCATGACATAGAACGTAGCGGCCCCCAGCCCTGCCACCAGCCCGACCACGATGCACAAGCACAGCAGCCGGCGCAGGTTGCGGACTTCTGGGTGGACCAAGTGCTGAACCGGGTCTGGCATCTTCATCCCATGCTGTCCACTGGAGTTCTGCAAAATGGGCAAAGCGCCGTGATTGCCCCCCGTTTCTCTACGCTAAAACGGGGTCGATGACATGCGAAAGCCTCGCTTCGCGGAAGTCCAGTTGTTCAGTTCTACACCGCAAAGTAGTTGGCCGTCGGGCCCAAGAGCCCCCGACCTTGGTCGGGGGGTGGCTGTGCAGCCCGTTTGAGCGTGCCCCCCGACGGAAAGACCGGCTCGACACAAGCCGGCTCGCTCGGTCGGGGGCTCTTGGGACTCCAACACGACAACCTTGCGCTGAGCGGTTAGTCAAACACGATGCCGGCGTATCCGACGGCATCGTACATAGGCTCCTTGACCAATTCGCTGAGAACCTCGTAGCTCGTCGTGTGTTCAAGCAGTGTCGCGCGTGTGGCGCCACACGCCTTGCACGCAGCGATCGTGGCGGCGATCGCGCCGGCGCCGCAGGCGTTTTGACTGGCGGAGGCCTCACCAACGGCATCGTCAGCTCGCAGGCTCAGAATCAAATCCACCATTCGCCGGTCGTTCACGTCCTTCGCCCAGGCCAGCCCGGCAGCGCCGACGCCTTTCGGGGCGAAGCCGTAGCTCGGGCCGTAGTGCGTCAGGTCCGTGGAGCCGACGAAGATTGCCTCGACGCCATAGGCCTTGCACGTCCGGCCGATGGCGGTGCCCAATGTCGCGGCGTTATCGTTCGCCGGGACCATAATCGGGACGATCCGCGACGCCGGCAGCAAGTGTTGAACGAACGGCACCAGGACTTCGATGCTGTGCTCCCTCTCATGGGCGTGCGGGTCCGCATCCAAAAGGCCCGTCTGGCCCAGCAGCCGCTCGGCGAGCCGGCCATCAACGTCGGCCAGGCCCAACGGCGTCTCCCAGGCACCAGACGGAAAAACGGACGCCCGCGGGCCGTGCCTCACGTGAACGGCACCGAAGATGACCACCACGCCGGGCTCCTGGCGCCGCGCGATCTCGTTGAAAACGCCGGCGGCGACCGCACCGCTACAGATCCAACCGGCGTGGGGCACGATGCCGCCGACGATGTTGCGGAGATCCGCCCCAGCGTCCCGCCCGGCGGCCTTCTCCTCGGCCCGCTGCAAGCACCTGCGCAACTCAGCTCGGCATTCATCGCCGTCGCGAGCATAGAACATGCCGGCGACAGCAGGTTCGCGAATCATCATCTCAACACCTCGCCCGCTCCAGACATCGGTCCTCCCGGCCCACCATAACAGTGGACTTGCCGTCTGACTACCCCAGGGCAACAGGTATGCCTTCTTGCGTCGCGGAGCCGACGCGAAAAGCCTATGGGACGAGGC
The DNA here is from genome assembly GCA_016935885.1 of Phycisphaerae bacterium. The sequence continues at coordinate 6,657 of JAFGQA010000127.1, forward strand.
GCCTCGCCGCAGGATTGGTTGGGCCGCGCGTGTGCCGCGCCGAGTGCTTTGCCTGTCGAAGCGAGATGCGGATGGGAGGCTGGTTTGGGCGAGTGATGGCGCGGCAGCGTCCGGAGGGGTCCTGGCGATCATGTCCGCCCCGAAGAAGGGGGCGGAGGATGGTAGCCACGGGTGAAGTGAAGCGAAACCCGTGGTTGCGGATCGCGCTGATCTACCTCCCGCCCCGAAAGGGGCGGAGGCGACAGGTGTCACAGCGGTGACACTTCCGTCGCTTCGGGGCGAGGGTGGCCAGGTGGCCGTTCACCGGGGGTTCCGCTGCGCTCCACCCCCGGCTACGATCCCCGGCCCCGTTGGGGCCGAAGCGGACCCGCACCCTGCAGACACGTGACCCAAGGGCGCGGCGCGCACCACAAAACGCTGAAACGGCAGAGCCTTGTCGATTCTCACCGCCAGAGGCGGTGGTTTGCCAAGGCAATCATCAAGACAGACCGGCTACCGACCTACGCGGCCCGTGGGAGAAGGCGAAACGGAAATCGTGATCATCGATGTTAGGCGGCGCGCAGGAATGACATGACCGATTGTGCCACTTGGCTGGCCTGCCGGCTTGCCGTTTGGCGGACCTGCCCGACGGCAGGCGGATCAATCGTTTACGTCATTCCTGCGCGGCTCCTTACGATCGCCGTGATTCTCGTAAGTTCATGTTTCAGGTTCATTGACTCCGGCGTTCCCATTGTCCGCGTGTCGTGTTGGTCGATATCATGGTCCGTGAGACCAATGGGGAATGCCGCGGAACTGGAGCGACGACGACGAGCCGTGGCGTCGCTGGAGGACGGATACTCCACGACAGAGGTGGCCGAGCGGGTGGGCAGCGGCCCGCGCAGCGTCCGACGCTGGCGGCAAGCGCATGAGGAGAAAGGCGAGGAGGCCTTGGCGGCCATCCCTTCGCCGCGGCGTCCGTCGAAGCTGTGAAGCTGTCGGCTCGACAGCGATCGACCAAGGTGCGGACGCGCTTGCCGCTGAGCCAACCACCTCTTCCCAACGCCGCGCCGGCCGCGGTGTAGGACGGTGTCCGTATGCGCCCATTGTCTTGGCAAAGACCCCGCGCACTTGGCAGAATGACCCTGCGCCCACCAGGACAACACCCTGTCCGCCAGCGTGTGCAGGCTTGTGCAAAGGATGCTCTGTCAGATCCGAAGGAGAGTTGCGGAAGCTGCCGCAATTCGGCGGCTCGACTTGCTTCGGCTTGCTAAGCGGAGAATAACGGAGAGGGAGGGATTCGAACCCCCGCTACGGTTACCCGCAGACCGCATTTCGAATGCGGCTCCTTCAGCCACTCGGACACCTCTCCCAATTGATGTTGACAGAGCCAGAACCTAATCTTGATGTCAAAAACTCCGAACCCAGTTCTGATGTTAGCAGGGCCAGATCCAATCCTGTTGGCAACCGGGCCAGGTGCCGTCACGGTAGCAATACGGCCAGACACTGGTACCGGCCCCCACGGCGCTGTCTGGCGACCGGCGGGCATCGCACGGGCGCCCTTCGGACGAGCCGGCATTATACCAACGCCTCCGAGACCGGCAAGGCGATCGGCTTCGGTCGTGCATGGAACAAGCGCGATGCGTGAGGCGGGGCAGGTCCTGTCGTGGCTGTGAGCCTGGAAACAGAGCAGGCGTTCGCGGAGAGACCATCAGTCGTCGTCCTTTCATGAGTCCGCTCTTCGCACGCTCGGTTCTCCTTTTGCTGGACATGCCTGCTTGTCCTGAGGTCTCGGCCGATAAACGGGATGAAAGCCGACTGCACCTCGACGCGGAACAGAGACGTCGGGTGAGCAACATTCTCCGCCTGCCGCAGGTCGGCGTGGTGCTTGTGCCCCTCTCTCCCCAGGGGAAATCGGGGCTTTTTCACCTTCTGCTGGTGCCCCACTGTTCCTGCGTGATCCTCGGAGGTCCTCAGGCCTGGGACGCCGACGTCGCCGGTCAATGAGTGTGCCATGAGCGTCGGGGAGGTGGCGCCGACCTCGGGCCGCGGTGGGGGTCGGTCGGGAGTCAGGCGTCCGATAAAGGCGCCTTGCGTGAGCGCTGGTCCGTGGCGGTCGTGGAACCGGCACACTCCCCGGCCGTGCGATGCGAGGCTTGAAGCGGACTTCCCGGCATAGCCGCTGGTCGGGGTGCCCCACCAGACCGTTGCGGCGCGCAGCGCCTCACAACTGGGGCTCCAATCGTCTTCATCATCACAAAGTCGGGGGGGATCAGAGGGTGTGCGGAGACGGTTGTGGGAACGCCTGGATTATGGGAACCAAAAAAAGTCCGGAAAGGGCTTGAAAGCGTCCCTGGTGTCTGGTAACCTTAGAAACTATGCAGGGATAGCGGATCCGGACATTGTGGTCTGATCCGCTTTCGGCCAGGGACGGCTGTCTTGATGGAGCGGAGAGAGGGACGCGCGCTGCCCAATATCGGAGCCGCGAGTCCGTGACCAGTTCCAGGTCTTGGGAAGGCGCCGGGAAGCACCTGCCGGAGGACGCGGCACAACGTGTCGGGGTCGTTGTGTGATAGCCGTATCGTGAGAGGGCACGATCGCTGGGCTTGGCACTGCTTGACGGAGTGACCAAGGGAATGGGAACGGGGATATAGGGATAACGAGCAAGCCCGCCATGTGGAGGTGCGCGTGTTCCGGACTGGATTCTCGGCGCGTGTTCGGAACCGCGAGAAGGCCGTGAGGATACTCGCATAAGCTGCTGAGGGAAGAGGAGGTGTTCATGGGTCCATGAATGAACGGCTTGAGTCAAGGGCCGGGTGGTTTTCCCGTCAGGCTCTTTTGGGCGCAAGGGGAGACAGGCGAAACGGTGTTTGGGACAGATGTGCTTACGTTCGGCGAGCAGACGTCGTGCAGGTCGTACGAGACGAGACGGGGCATATGGGTGGAATGCCGCTGATTCAACGAATGGTGTTTGTCCGAATTTGTGATCCAAGGTTGTGATCTGAAGTGGTGATCCGACATTGCGATCCAAGCTTTTGACAGGAGGAAAGGACACGATGAAATCGAGAAAGAGAATTGTGTTGGGGGCTGTGGTAGCCTCCGTCGGATTGGCCCTGTTGGCTCAGAGTGCATTTGCTTTTGCCCTCAGACCCGTCGACGGGCCAAAGGGTTACGCAAGGGATTGGTCGCAGGTGTGGATGATCTCCGACACCGCCTTCGACCACCTCCAGTTCCTCATGGTGAGCCCGGGCGACGCATTCGCGACGCCGGATGGGATCGACGGCTTCACGGTGGTTGACTGGGTGCAGACGTTCAACGATGGCGAGCTCATGCTTGCCGATGGGCCGGCCACGAACACGCTGTACTTCACGACTCACTTCACGGGCGCATCCGCCGATCCGCTGATGTTCCACCTTCAGTGGTGGAGCGGGACAAACATGGTCGGCGAGTCGACGGCGACATGGGATTGGGATCCCGTTGACGCGCGCTGGGAATGGAAGGTCACCGGTGGCTCCCCGTGGGCGAACGTCCGGGTCGACGCCGCCTACGCTCCTCACGAGGCGGACCTGACGCTGGTACCAGACCCGGGAGACCCGTCATGCTATCATGTCGGTGATTTGATCACCGTGAACGTGGACATGAGCAATGCGACGCAGCTCATCGTCGGCGGCCAGTTCTTCTTGGGCTTCGATACGTACAAGCTGGATTTTGTCAGCGCGGATCCTGGCGATGCGCCGTTCACGCGCGAGATCTTCGAGGATGTGCATGAAGCCGCCGGTACGATCGACTACGTCGTGGGTGTGCCCGACGGCAATCCCGGCACGTCCGCCGACACGACGATGGCCGTGCTTACGTTCCTCGCCACGCACGAGATCTGCGACGCGTCGAATCTGATCAACTTCCGCCAGCATTGTCCGCCGTCTCGGCTGACCATCAGTGGCGGGGGGGCCGTGTACGCCACGATGTGGGAGTTGCCGGCGATCACGATCGACAGCACGCCGCCCGTGTTCGACAACTGCCCGGGCACGGTCCTTCCGGGCGACCCGATCCTGGAAGTGTGGGTCGAGTGCGACGAGTTGGAGGATACGTATCCCGTTTATGATGAGTTCAGCCAGTTGATCGTGACGGCAACCGACGGGTGCGATTCGGACCCGCTGGTCGAATTCGACGAGGTTCGGACCAACGGCCCGTGTGACGACATCTATACGCTCGAGCGGACCTGGACGGCGACCGACTTCTGCGGCAATGAGCGCGTGTGCAAGCTGATCATCCACGTGGAAGACACGACGACGCCGTCGATGAGCGGTTGCCCGCAGACCTTCATTACGGTCGAGTGCGACGCGGTGCCTGATCCGGCGGATGTGACGGCGGAGGATAACTGCGATCCGGATCCGGTGGTCGACTTCTTCCAGACTCGGATCGACGGCCCGTGCGAGGACACCTACACGCTCCTGCGGACGTGGATGGCAACCGATCGCTGTGGGAACTGGACCACGTGCGCACAGCAGATCACCGTGGAGGATACGACGGATCCGGTGATCGATCCGGCGACCTGCCCCGAGGACATTACGGTTGAGTGCGACGCCGTGCCGACCGCGGTGGATCCGGTGGCGACCGACAACTGTGACACGGACCTGGACCTCGAATACACGGAGGTTCAGACCGACCATGCGTGTGAGGACAGCTACACGCTGACGCGCACGTGGACGTTCACCGACAACTGTGGCAACTCTGCCACGTGCGTCCAGCTCATCTCGGTGGAGGACACGGTGCCGCCGGAGATCATCGGCTGCCCGTGTGACACGACGGTCGAGTGCGACGCCGTGCCAAGTCCGGCGGCTGTGACGGCCACGGACAACTGCGATTCGTTCCCGAAGATGATCTACACGGAAGTCCGAACCGACGGCTCGTGCGTAGACAGCTACGTGCTGACCCGTACGTGGACGGCGGAGGACAACTGCGGCAACGAGAGCACGTGCGTGCAGGTCATTACCGTGGAGGACACCACGGCGCCGGTGATCACGTGCCCGCCGCACATTCAGGTGAACGCCGACGTGGGTACGTGCGAAGCCGTGCTCTGTCCGGGCCCGGCCTCGGCGACCGACAACTGCGACGAGAACGTGGTCATCGCGGGCGTCCGCAGCGACTTCTTGGACCTGTGTTCGGATCCGTATCCGGCTGGCGTGACCACCGTGGTTACGTGGACGGCGACGGACAACTGCGGGAACGAGAGTTCGTGCATGCAGACGGTGACGGTGTACGCGGTCAACGAGATGACGGTGTCGGTCGAGCTTCAGGGCGCAACGAGTGCCTCGCACAATCGCTGCATCAGATTCGAATTGTGGAACTGCAGCGATCCTGATCCGGTGCCGGCGGTCGTCGAGCACACCTTCACGTTCGTCGACGGCTTGGCAACGGACACGATCGAGGTGCCGTGCGGGTTCTACACCTGCATCACCGCTCGCGACCCGCTGCACACGTTGCGACGGACGCTTGACCCGCTTCCAATCGTAGGTGATGAGTACGTGGCGGACTTCACAGGCGACAGGAAGCTCATCGGTGGCAACCTGATCATGAGCGCCCCGCCCGATCCCTGCGATTGCATCGACATCCTCGACTTCGGCGCCTACATCGGCACGTGGCCCTTGAACTACGGCACCGGCGACACGGATTGCTCGACGGTCGGGCCTCACGGCGACATCGACGGCAACGGCCTCGTGTGGACCGAAGACTGGACGTTCATCCAGCTCAACTTCGGTCAGTGCAGTGAGCCGAATTGCTGCGAGCGGGGGCGAGGTGGCGACGGTCAAAGTCCGATCACCAGGATCTCGGTGAAGGATCTGTACCGGCGCGGGCTGGGCACGCTGGCCATCGGCGACCTGAACCGTGACGGTTGGCTGGATACCGCGGATATGCAGGCGTTTATGGAGGGTGCTCGGCCGAAGAAGCCCGGTGACCCGACGAACACGCCTTCAAGCCCGACCTCCGTTCATGAAGGTCCGGAATTGGCTCGGTAACCCGAGGCGTATGAAGGCGATGTGAAGCCATCACAGAACACCCGCCGGCGCAGCGCGTGGCCCAAAGGCCGCGCGCTGGCTGGCGGGTGGTGGTTTGTGTATAATGAACAAGTTGGATTTCGGTAGATTGGTTGGAGAGGTAATGAGGGGGATGCCATGTTGACTTTTCGAATGCCCAGGATCTTGGCGGTCTCTGTTTTGGCGTTGACGCTTTTGGCGGCGGCCCGGCCAGGATTCGCATACGTCAATCTGGTCTTGGTGGCTGTCCCGGAGGGGTGCGCCACGCGCGTGCTGGAGGTCGATCTCTACGCCGTGTCGGATGACCAGACCGATCAGCCCGTTTCGTCGATGGATGTGATCCTCTCATGGGACCCCGTCGCCCTCGGACTTCTCGGGATCGACGACACGCTGACGTATCCCTACCAGTGGTACTCCTCCGGCTTTCCAAGCCCTGACCCGTTTGGCCTGAACGATACGTGGACCGATGGCAATGGTCTGTACACGGCGTTGGGTCGGCTCTGCTTTCCTCCCTGCCTCGCGTATGCCACGCCCGAAGGGCTGTGGGTGACGAGGATTCGCTTTGAGAAGCTGCGCGTGGGCATCCCCACGACGGTGGCGATTCTCGATACTTACCCCAGCGACCCCGTCGCGCACACCATTGTCTATGGCGATGAACCCGGTGAAGACGTCACCGGCACGCTGGGCCATGTGGAGTTGACACCGGCGGCGGAAGGCGACCTGAACGCAGACGGAGCGGTTGACCTCAACGACATCGAAGCGTTCACCCTTGCCCTGTGCGATGCCGCGGCCTACGCCGCTGCGTATCCGGATGCCGACATCGACAACGCCGACTGCGACTGCAACGGCAAGATCAACGGCTACGATGTGGGCGCCTTCGTCGAATTGCTTCTGGCCGGAAGTTGACGCGGGTCATCATATCACCTTGGTGAACGAGGCTTGCCGCCTCCGCGATATCTTTCTGAACGCAACGGACTTCGATGATTCGCTGGTTGGTGTGCGTCCCAGAACCCTTCTGGCACGCCGCTCAAGGCGGTGCGGTCACCAGGTCCGGCCCGTGACGCAGCACGGCAGGACGCCGGTGCCACTGCTTCAGGAAAGACCCGTGCTGGAATCGTGTCCGTAACAGTCTGGGCGGGTGTCACTGGCAGTTCGCCTGCCAGTGTGCATGCCTCATGTGCCCACCAGAGAAACCGCACGGGCGGACAAGCCGCCCGTGGCACGCAAAGTCAATGCCGCCGGACGTGTCATGGACACGCTGGAATCTGGTCCGGGGTGATCGGCTGGAATCCACGGAGGGGTCGTGCTATAAGGCACTTCCTGTGCGGCGATCGAACCGTGCGCTCGACGTCCACGCCGCGTGTCGAACACCTTCGCCCGACCCTCGATGGTGCGCCCGCCGATGCCACGTCGAATCATCCTGACCGGTGTTGTGTTCCTGCACGCGTTCGTGCTGGTCGCGGCGGTCAGTGTGCCTGGCTACGCGATCGGTGGTGCGATCTGGGCGATTCTGAGCGACTCCGCTTCCGAATCCCTGGCGGAGATCGTGAGCGCCGATCGGTGGCTGGCGCTGCTGGCCAACACGGCAATCGTCTGCGGCGCGGCGGTTGTGACCACCATGGTGTTGGGGGGGCTGTTCGGGTGGATTACGGCACGGACCGACATGCCGGGGCGAAGGCTGCTTGTCGGCGGGGCGATCCTGGGGGCGTGCATTCCAATTTACATAAGCGTCGTTTTCGTCTTCTCCTTCATTCCGGTCACGAGGCTCCATGGGTCCGCAATGGCATGTGGGGTGTTGTACGGGCTGCTCTACACGCCGCTGGCGATTGTCATACTGGGTGCGGCGTTTCGCGCGGTGGACCGCGACCTCGAAGAACAGGCATTGCTCGATGCGGGCCTGCCGTCGGTCTTCCTGCGCGTGACGTTGCCGCAGACCGGCTGGGGAATCGTGACGCTCGGCATGATGATCGTTCTGTTGGTCGGAACGGACTACACGATTACGGACATGCTGATGGTTCGGACGTTTGCGGAGGAGGTTTACACGCAATTCGCGATGGGCCGCGCTCAGGCCGGGCCGCTCATGACATCCACCCCTGTATTCATCGCCATGGCGGGGATGCTGGTGGGGCTTCAGGGACGGTACCGCTTGCTGGGTGAGAACACGCCGTGGCAGTTTGGAGCCCGACCGCGCGTTGTGGCCCTGGGCCGCTGGCGTGTGGGGTTGGCGTTCGCCTGTGTCCTGATCACGGCCGTGCTGGTCGGCTTGCCCACCGTCTCGCTGTTGAGGCGAATCGACTCGATCAACGGGTTCTTCGCGGCGACGAGGGGATTACGGCCGGAATTGCTTCTATCCGCATTGCTCGCCACGGCGGGCGGGCTGATCGTTGTGCTGCCGTCGGTGGGCCTGGCCTGGAGTGCCGTGCGCGGCGGGCGGTTGCGATGGCCAGTTTGCACAGCGGTGGTCTTATTGTTGGCACTGCCGGCGCCGGCGGCCGGGATCAGCTTGATCGGGATGTTGAACCGTGACATCGCAGGCTCTGGTTGGCCGGGAGTGGTCTACGATTCGCCTGTCGTGATCGTGATGGGTTACGTCGTCCGGTTCCTGCCGATCGGCGTGCTCCTGCTGCTGCCGGCCGTTCAGCGTGTGCCGAGGGATCTCGAGTCGGCGGCGCGGATCGACGGGTGCCATTGGCTTGCGACGCAATGGCATGTATACTGGCCGGCCATAGCGAGGCACGTGGTGGTGGTGTGGCTGGTGGTCATCATCCTGTGCTTCTCCGAGGTGGGCGCCACCGTGCTCTTGGCGCCGCCGGGCTGGGCAACTGCGTCCGTTCGAGCGTTTACGTTGATCCATTACGGCGTGTACCGTGATCTGGCCGTGCTCGCCATCTTGTCCGTCGGGAGCCTTGTGCTTCCGTGGTTGCTGTTGGTGGTGCTCCTGAGGAGAAGTCAAGAAACCGGAAGGTCAGCGAGTTAGCAGCCCGTGGCAAGACTGTGGCACCAGTGCCAAAGCCGGTGGTTCTCACGGTCAGGAACGGCGTTTCCGAACCGCCGCTTTCCCTTTTGCCCCGAGCTGTTAGGGCTTCTTCGAGCCGGATGCCGGGAATATTCGGTGGCATCTGGTAAGAGTAGAGTCAACGGCCCGGAATCAGGCGTGAGGAGGTGTCTGTGTCTTCAAGTGGGCGAATGAACGTTGTTGTCACTGTGGGTCTGCTGGGGCTCCTGGGCCTGGGATGGGCGCTCGCCGGTTGTGGCGACAAGGCAGATGCACCGGCAGCCAAGAATCATGAGGTAGTCGTTTACACCGCGCTCGATCGCCACTTCTCGGAGCCCATTCTCAACGACTTCACGGCGAAGACCGGCATCAAGGTACGACCGGTCTATGACACGGAGTCAACCAAGACGGTCGGGCTCGTGAACCGCATCCGCCAAGAGGCAAAGCGGCCGCGCTGCGACGTCTTCTGGAACAACGAGATCCTGAACACTTTGCGACTGAAGTCCGAAGACCTGCTCCAGCCGTGCGATCCGCCGCAAGCGAAGCACTATCCGCCTCAATACCGCGATCCCGACAGGTGTTGGTACGGCTTCGCGGCCAGAGCGCGCGTGATCATCGTGAACACGAAGCTGGTCAAGCCGCATGAGATGCCCACCTCCGTGCGCGACCTGGCGAATCCGAGATGGCGGGACCAAGTGGGCATCGCCAAGCCGCTGTTCGGGACGACGGCTTCACACGTGGCGTGCTTGTTTGCGAAGCTCGGCGGCGCCGGCGCGAAGGAACTGCTTGCGTCGTTCAAGGCCAACGGCATTCAAGTCGTGGCCGGCAACAAGACGTGCGCGGAGATGGTAGCCTCCGGGCAACTGGCGTTCGGCCTGACGGATACGGACGACGCAGTCATGGAGTTGGAGGCGGGCAAGCCCGTGCGCATCGTCTTCCCTGACGCGGCGGAGGGAGGAATGGGTACGCTGCTGCTGCCCAACACGCTGGCCGTTGTGAAGGGCGCCCCGCACGCGGAGGCCGCGGGGAAGTTGATCGAGTACCTTCTGTCGCCGGAGGTGGAGGCACGGCTGGCGGAGGGGCCCTCGGCGCAGATCCCGCTGCACAGCCAGACGCGCGTGGAATCGCGGGCGTGCAGACTTGCCGAGTTGCGACAAATGCGCGTGGACTTTGCGGATGCGGCAAGGCAATTCGCCTCGGCGGCCGATTATATTGAGGGCGAATTTCTGGATTGACACTTGCCATTGAAGTGCATTCGGACAAGGTGCCTCGCCCATAGATCAAGGCTTGTGTTCGCCGGCGGGACGCCTGTGCCACAAGGGCTTGAAGGCGCCCTCCTAAGAGGCGGAAGCCGTGCGGGACAATTGAGCCGAGAATGGCACCGGACAGGGTTCGTTTGGCGTTTACATAATGTTAAGATATTGACGATTGCTGCCTTTCGGCGAGCTCCGAACGGTGCTCGGTGCTGCCAGGAAGGCAGCGGCCCTGGGATGTACGGGCGCCCGCGGGCAGGAATGATAGGTTTCGCTTTGTTGGAGGTTGATCATGGCCACGTGCACTTCCTGGACGAGGGGACGGTCTGAGAGCCTGTCTCAGCAGTCTGGCACCGGTGTCTCGCAACTGTTTGGTCACGGGCCGGAACCCCGCGCCACCAAGGAGCTGGGGATGAGCTCGAAGTCGAAAGGTCGGCGAGACGGGTTCACGCTGATAGAACTGCTTGTGGTCGTTTCCATCATTGCCCTGTTGATCAGCATCCTGCTTCCCACGCTGGCGAAGTCGCGGAAGCAATCGCTCACGGCGGTGTGTTTGTCACGATGCCGTCAACTGGGCGTGGGTATGACATTGTACATGAACCACAGCAACTGCTATCCCGCCCATCAGTGGCGGGTGGGCGACGCGAATGACACGCGGGTCCGGTGGTTCAACGCGATGGCCGATGTTCTGGCCGGATTGCAGGTGCAGAGCTGCCCCAGTACGCCGGATTGGGAGGTGGGGCGGAACAACTCCTACGGGTACAACTACAAGTACCTGGGCAGCGTGCGCGACAACGAGCGAGAGGACAATCCTTACCGTCCGTGGGAGCGATTCCCGGTCACGCACGTGCGCCTGCCGTCTGCCACGATCGCCTTCGCCGATTGCGACGGCACGGGATGGAAGCTCCCGTGGGCCGCGGAGAAGCCGGTGGGAGACAATAACCCGGAGCGTTTGGGCAACCACGGATACCTCCTGGATCCGACGTACATTCCACTTTATAGTGAAAGCTCCTACAGTGGCGGCGAGCTCGAGCCATACGCTTGGCACAATTGGCGCACGTATCTCTCCGACCGTCACCTTGGGAGGTCCGCGGCCATCTTCGCTGACGGGCATGGCGAGTCGGTCGACCCGCGTGTGGCATACAAGGACAACAGCATGTGGAACGGGCTCGGCGTAGACCCGGGGCAGGACTCCTCACATCCACTGTACACGATGGATCGGCACGTCAGTTACAAGTGGTCTTCGAGCAGTGGACAGGAGTGGCGGTATCCGTAGGCGGCGAGTTCGGACTTGACTGTTACCTCTACAGCGCATGGAAACAGATCATCGAGAAGAGCCCCCGACCTTGGTCGGGGGGTGGCTGTGCAGCCTGTCTGAGTGTGCCCCCCGACCAAGGTCGGGGGCTCTTGGGATTTCGACACGACGACCTTGCGCTGTGGGGTTACGTGTTCTGCGGCGTGGCGGGCAATAGCGGTCGCGTCAAGCCGCGAGCAGTTCGGACTGCGTGCGCCACGAGGAGCCATCCCGGATGTCGCCAACGGTAAAGCTGTCCCATGTGCGACGTGCCGGGCAGCAACACGGCCCCAAGATATCCGAGCCGAAACCTTAAGCCGGGCGTGCAGAGGAAGTTGGTGAGGACGTCGGCGACCGGGCGTTTCTCTCCATACGGCGCTTGTCGAAGCGCGAGCCTATCGAGTAGGCCGGCGCGACACGTCACGGCTTCCAGAGCCCGCGCCACCATAGGATTGGCAGCGCCGAAGGTCAGTGAGACGGCTTGGAGGGCGCGCCGCACGGGAAGATCGAGCTTGCAGCGCCGGCACTGCTCCGCCACGCGGTTCCAGTCCATGTGTGGGCCGAAGCGATCGAGCCAACACTTGACGTCGTAGAGCCATCGCAGTTCGCGCAGGCCGTGGCAGGCCGCGTGAACGGCTAGGTGGACCAGCATGTCCTCCGCACCGGGAATCGCCACGCGGAGATTCCCAAGCTGAACCGTTCGCGGGCTACCCCAGAGCGCGTCGTCGGGCACGGTCCGGGAGTAACGCAGCGGCCGGAAGGGCCTGACGTGCAGGTCGGTCTTGACCGGCGGCTGGTGCGGCGTGAAGTACTCCCGCTCGTAATGGTAACGCGGATAGAAATCGTGCCGGACGAGATCCGCGCCTGGAGTGCAACCCACATCTGCCATCAGGCGATCGACACGCATGGCGTCGTGCGGGTGGATCATGATATCGACGTCTACCATCGGGCGCATACCTGGATCGCGGTAAAGGACCGCGTTGAGGGCGGCTCCCTTCAGCACCAGAAAGGGCACGCCTTCGGACTGGAGCCGAGCGAGGACCGGCTCGACGCGTGCCAGGCGATAGGCATTGGCGGCACGGACGTGTTCGCGATAGGCGTCGAGTTGCGAGGCGGCCGAGTTGGGCAGGTCGATCCGGTGGCAGCGAAGGTGGTGAATGAGGATGCCGCCGATGCGGGACTGCCACGCGTGCGCCGCCACGTATTCCCAAAGGCCGTCACGCTCGATGTCTTCGACGGCTCCGCAAGGTCGCTCGATCAGCAGACGGGCGATGAGCGTGTTGAGGTGTTCTGAGTCGCAGCGGCTTGGCCGGTGGTGCATATCATCATTCTCGGCGCATCGCGCGGGATAGTCGGATTCCCTTGAAGCAATCTTCAATGAGCCGGCAGGAGCGTGTCAGGTCGCCCGTGCGCAGTTGGTAGCACCGCGCATTCCGAACGACCTCGACGAGCAGTTCGATCGCACGGCTACGAAACTTGAGGAAGTTGAAGGAGCAGTGGGCCAGTTCGAAGACCGCCTGGGCACGGGACATCGGCTCGATCGTCGGCGGCTGGCCCTGCCCGTACTGCGGAAACACGATCATGCGGACTGGACACGCTCGGGCCACCGCGTCAGGTCGAACGCGCATGGGATCAAGGCACCATACATGACCCTTCTTCAGCCTCTCATACGGCCTGCCGAGATCGATCGGCAAGCCGAATCGCCTGAGGACGTCCCTCGAACCCGATTTGATGCTGAGCGCCTTGGGATACGGTACGAGCAGACGGGTTTGGGGATCGATGAGGGCAAACTCGTCCGTGGCGTAGGACCAGCCACGGGCAAGCAGCGCGGCGGCCAGCGTTGACTTGCCCATTCCCGGCCGGCCGGCACACACCAGACCCGTGCCGTCGAGCGACAGGGCCGAGGCGTGAATCTGGAGATAATCGGGCAGGTGCCGAACGATGAGCAGATTGATCGTGCCCTCGATGAGGGGCAGGATCCGACACCGACGACGCGTCGTGAATTCCTCCTCGCCATTGGAGAGAACATGGTAGTAACGACGCCCGGTCCGCCAGGAACGTCCGGCGATGACGTCGACCCGGAACTCCTCGGGAAGGGCGGAATCGACTTCATAGGCGCGGTAAAGTTCGTGGTAGCTCTCTTCGACGCCGGGGACGTTGGAGCGAACCGTCACCGACACGGGACCGATGCGGTAGTGACGCCGTTGCACGGCTCGCGGCTCGACTCGCGCGGCCGAGGAGGCCCTATCGCGTATACTCATCGTGGCAGGCAGCGTCAGTTGCGACATGGGCTCACCGGCCGGCGTAGTCGAGTAGTCCGTTGTTGGACAGATCCATCAGTGTGTTTCGGACGTCGGCGACCATGTTACAGCGTGTGTGAGCGCCTCCATCGGTTTGCTCGAAGGCGTCGGTCAGGTCTTCAACGATGTCTTCGACGGCGCGGCGGCCATCACACCGCTCCCAAATGAAGAGCGCAGTGGCGTTCAGGTAATGGACACCATCGTGCGCGGGGTCGTAGAGCACCGCCTCGTCGTCGACCCGATACAAGCGGACCCCGGCGCGTCTTGCGGGGGCATCGTGCGTTGCCTGGACCATGTACTCAGCCGACATCTCTCAACGACCAGCGACATCAGTTGTCGGCGCCTTGGCAGATGACTGAATGCAGACAACTGACGATTGACAACGTCCTCGTGAACTCCCCGCCTAAAGACCGCTGACCTGGGTCCCGCCGGACGCTGCCATCGCCTGCTTGGGTCTGAACAGCAGCGCCACCGGCGCTACATAGGCGAGCTTCCGAGCGCACTGGCCCAGGAAGAACCGTCTTGACGCTGTGGACGCATTGCCGTCGGCGTCCGCGGCAGGTTCGTGCGGCGGTCTACGTTGGGCATCGTCCGATAATAGTAAGCTGTGGTCGGTGTCGTCTCGTCGGTGGTCAAGATACGGGTTGGTCCCTTCGGTGCTCACCACGCTCGCACAGTCCCTCGACCAAGGTTATCGGCCATCGGCGGGCACCGATGGAGTAAAAAGCCGCGCGGCGTCCCACTCAGCAACTACGAACGTAGCTCGCATCTCGTGAAGCGTGATGCGTGTTGCGCACGTCGCTCTTCGAGGCGTATCTCGTGCTTCGGGTGGTTTCGCAGTCTTGGGATGGGCTCTGAGACGAGAAGACTCCGGCGTGGTTTCAGATCGTTCCGAGCGGTTTCCGCCATACGCCAAGCACCGACTTCCCGACCCGGTAGCCGAGGGCCGGATCGACGATTCGCGAAAGCCGAACCATGAACCGGTCCCAGACGGCGATCTGCGATCGCGTCGGCATCGTGCTTTTCAGCAGTAGCCGGTTGCACAGCGAGGCCAGCAGGCCGACCGAATCGAGGTAGGTGAGCCGGTGGAGATCGAGCCCGGGTGGGGTCAGGGCGGCGAGCGTCTCCTTGTTGTACCGCCGGAAGTGCCCGACAGCCTTGTCGAAGGGCGCATACAGCCACTGGTGGGCCGGGGCGAGAACGACGACGTGCCCGCCCAGCTTGAGCCTGTGGCCGGCCCGCGCCAGTTCGGCCGCGTCGTCCTCGATGTGTTCCAAGACATCCGCGTAGAGTATGGTGTCGAATGAACAGGCGCACTCGACATCCGCCAGCGTGCCCCCGATCATCCGGCAGCACGCGGGAAGCTCTCCGGCGTCGATGGATCGCGCCAACCGCTCCGCCAGCCCGGCATCCGGCTCGAGGCACACCCAGCGTTTCTGCCTGCCGTCGCAAAGCAGCCTTGTCGTGCCTCCGATCCCGGCGCCGACTTCCAGAACCTCGTCTCCGATGTACTGCGCCAGCCGCGAACGAACGTAGTGCTTCCAATGTGTCGCCGCCGCGAACAGCTCCAACTCCCCGCCGATGTAGGTGTAGTCACTCATACGTAGGTATCATCGCTTGTGCGTCGGAAGCTGGCAGTTATCCAGTCATCTGTCAAGGAGCCGGCAACTGATAACTGACGACTGACAACTGATATCACTAGTCCGTCTCGAAGACCGTCTCGACACGCTCTGCCGAGAATCCTTTCTCGGCACAGGCTTCAGGACCGAGAAGGGATTCTCGGTCCAGCAAGAAGGGATTCTCGGCCCAGCAATCGTCCAGCAATCGTAGTCGCGTTTCCCGTGAAACGCGGTACTAGTCCGTCTCGAAGACCGTCTCGACACGCTCTGCCGAGAATCCTTTCTCGGCACGGGCTTCAGGACCGAGAAGGGATTCTCGGTCCAGCAATCGTAGTCGCGTTTCCCGTGAAACGCGGTACTAGTCCGTATCGAAGACCGTCTCGACTCGATCGACGTAGTAGTCATAGTCACGCAGAGGAAGGAAGCTCGAGCTCTCCCTGCTGCGGAGAATGACGAAGCATAGCACGAAGGCGAACATGACTGCCTGAAGCAGGACGACCAGGGACAAGCCAAAGGAGTACGTCGCCCATCCGGGGATGGCCAGTTCGGTCAGCAGCCGGACGGCCACGACACAGCCGAGCCCGATGAGGGCCAGGCAAATCAGGGCCGTCGTGGCGATCAGCAACCGCACGCCGACGATGTCACCATAGACCGATATGGCGCTGAGCCCGTGCGTGACCAAGCCGACGAAGTCCATCTTCGACTGGTCGTCGAAGCGCTCGGCCCGGTGCGTTGGGATGCTGTCGTACGGCGTGCGCGATCGATAGACCGCCGCGGCGTAGTGGTTCCAGAGTTCCGCCATGACGACGAGCCGCTTGAGGACGCAGCGGGGGATGACGCTGTAGTTACCCACGCGGACACGGTAACCGGTGAGGATCCAATGCAGACCCCTATAGAGCTGGTAGAACACGCGGAACAACAGACTTTCCGATCGGCGTGTGCGTTCGGCGAAGATCGTCTTCCGATCGCCTCCTTGCTCGCATTTGAGGAGCAGGCGTGGGATGTCCTGCGGATCGTCCTCGCCGTCGCCATCCATGACCAGGAGCAGGCGACATCTCAACTTGCGCTCTGCGTAGGCCAGTCCGATGGCGATCGCCCGCTGATGACCGAGATTGCGGCGCAGTGCCAGCACGTCCACGCGTTGAAGCGCCTTGAACACCTGCCCGGGGAAGTCCACCGCCGGGGTCGCCGTGGAACCGTCGTCAACGATCAGGACGCGGGCAACGCGACCACACTCGCACAACACCGCATCGATCTGCCGCAATAGCTCCTGGAGGGCGACCCAGTCGTTGAAGACCGGGATGAGGATGGCCAGGTCCTCGGTGATCACAGGCGGCGTTGGGTTTCGCGGTAGGGTCGTTGAGGTTGCCGTGTCTTCCGGATGCCTGGCAATGGGGTCCATCGGGGCTCAGTTCTCGTGAAGGGCCATTCGTATCTCGTGAAGCGAGATTCGTGAAGCGTATCTCCTTCCACGTTTCAGACTTCGCGCGCCAGATTCAGTCGTATCAATCCGCTGGCGCATGGCCCGATGTTATAGCAAAGTCCAGACTCGTCAAAACCGGCGGGTTCCTGCAAGACCTCATTTGCCCGCTTCGGGTGGATGCACCAAGGCGGTCCATCGACTTGCGGAGCGAATCGAGGGCGTGTTGGGTCATACCCACCACGGCGGCATCGCGTTTGTTGAGACGGACGGGACGGTACCGCCGGGTGCCGAGTTCTCCCTTGATGGCACGCTCGATGAGCGATGCTCGGCGGATAATGGGTGAGGGCTCGAACGCTACGGAAGGCGACGCTCCGGTCTTGACTCCGCGCTCCCATGTCTGCCCGGCGGTTTGTAACAGGCATCGGCGCCGCCGGACGCAGCAGTCGGCGCGATCTTCCGGGACGCACGTAACGTCAATCCCCAATTGAAGATGCCAATTGCCACGCGGCGTGACCGGAACGAGACCGCCTTTGGAAGTCTATCCGAGAGCGGTTGCACAACGCGGCCTCCGGCCACAGCCAAAGCGTGGCACGGGCGTCCCGCCCGAGACCCCACCGGCTTTGGCGCCGGTGTCACAGGTTTCTTCGCGGGACGCGAAGATTCCAATCGGCCGTACTACAGATGTTCAGACCGGCGGAACTCTCTTCCGTTCGGCACGACTCGGCGCGGAGGGGTTCCGTTGAACGGTCAGTCTGGGTAACCTCCTTGCCGGATACCTTGACGGCGAAGCCAGTAAGGATTAGCTAGAAGATCTCGGATTGGAATGAGCGGCCGGTTTCTTGACAGTTGATGACGGGATAAGGCAGCAGGAACATGATCGCACAGCCTACGAAGACCAAGGAAGACAAGTGGGTGAGCACTTCTTGTGGAGGTTGCTACGCCCAATGCGGCATCAAGGCGCACGTCGTCGACGGCGTGGTGGTGGAGCTCGAGGGGAACCCCAACACGCCCGCCGGCTCCGGCCGGATCTGCGCGAAGGGCACGGCGCAATTGATGACACTCTATGACCGGCACCGCGTGAACTATCCGGTCAAGAGAACGAACCCCCAAAAGGGTGTCGGCGTCGACCCCAGGTGGCAGCGGATCTCCTGGGAGGAAGCCCTCGATACCATCGTGACGAAGTTCAAGAACATGAAGGACCCGCGTGGGACCTACTTCCAGGCCACGACGGTGCAGACGAGTGAGATCCGCTTCGCGGTCATCGCCTTCATGCGAGCCTGGGGCTTCAAGAACTACTGGGTATCGGGCGGCGGGCTGTGGTGCGGCAACGGCGCCCACTTCATGAATGGCATTATGCACGCGGCGTGGTCAATCATCCCGGACTGGAACTACAACAACTACACGATCTACTTCGGCTGCTCCAAGGGGCATGGTGCGGGACACGCCGCCCTCCAAAGCGCTCAGTGGGTGGCCGACGCGCGGGCACGCGGAATGAAGGCGGTCGTCTTCGACCCGTTCTTATCCACCCAGGCTTCCAAGGCGCACGAGTGGGTGCCCTGCCGTGTGGGAACCGACGGCGCGATCGCGCTGGGGATGATCAACGTCATCCTCAACGAACTAGGAGTGTGGGATGCGCGATATCTTAAGCTGAAGACAAACGCCCCATACCTGATCAAGCCAGATGGACACTACGCGAGGGATTCCGAGACAAACAAGCCCCTCGTCTGGGACACCGAGGACGGCAAGGCAAAGACCTTCGACGACAAGTCCATCAAGGACTACGCCCTCGAAGGAACATACAAGGTGGACGGCACCGACTGCCACCCGTCGTTCCAGCTCTTCAAGGAGCACGTAAAGAAGAATTATCCCCTGGACAAGGTCGAGAAGATATCCAGCGTGCCCGAGGCGACGATCCGCCGGGTGGCGAAGGAGTTCGCTGAGCACGCCCAGATCGGTAGCACGATCACGATCCACGGGAAGGAGCTTCCGTTGAGGCCCGCAGCGGCCATCTTCTTCCGCGGCAGCCAGGGTCACGTCAATTCCGGCTGGAATTGTCTGGAGATCGACCTGCTGAACCACATTGTGGGCGCCGCCGACGTGCCGGGCGGGGCCATGGGCCACGGGCCGCCCGTCTCCCATGGTCACCCCGATACCGGCAAGCCAAACACCGTCCCGTACCCCTGCCCCGACGGCCTGATGACCGTGAAGGGTTGGGTGTACGACCATAAGCCATACCCTTTAAGAGAGCCGGCGCCGCCACAGCGGCTCGACCTCCAGGACATGTTTCCCTGCTCGGTCTACAACGCATTCACCATCTGCACGCCCGAGTGGGAGAAGTACATGGAGGACTTCAAGATCGACTACCGCCCGGAGATCATGATCAACTTCGGCTCGAACTCCGTCATGACCATGGCCAACGCCGAGGACGTGACGGAGAACTTCCTGAAGAAGTTCGATTTCATCTTCTCGTTCAACATCTACCAGAACGAGTTCACCGAGGCGGTCGCGGATGTCGTCCTGCCCGACGCCTGCTTCCTCGAGCGGTACACGCCGTGTGTCACCTTCCCGTCGACGTTCTGTCATCCCACTGGTATGGATCATTGGGTATGGCAGATACGACAGCCGGTGGTCGAGCCACTCCACGAGCGACGCGACTTCAACGAAATGATGCTGGAGATCGCCAAACGGCTTGGCATCCAGGACAAGTACTACAAGGCCATCAACGACATCATCCCGGTGCGCTATGGTGGGGAGATGGCTGACGAGTACAAGCTCGATACCAGTGGTGATTACTCCTGGCCAGACATCGTCGACCGTGTGCTCAAGGACCGGCTCGGGTCGGAAAAGGGCCTCGATGCTTTGAAGAAGACCGGCCTGGAGAAGTGGCCCACCAAGGTCGAGGAGATGTACTGGCGGTGGTTCGTGCCTGTCCGGGTGCCGGTCTACTTCGAGTACTTCATCGAGGGCGGCGAGAAGCTCAAGGAGCTCCTCGCCTCGTACGGGCGCAAGGACATGGTCGATTACCGGTTCTACACGCCGCTGGCCGAGTGGTTCCCGTGTCCCTCGCATGAGGAGAAGAATCCCGAGTTCGATCTGTGGGCGTTTAGCTGGCGGCCGTCCTTCCACACGCAGTCCTCGACGCAGAACAACCCATGGCTCGACGAGGTGTCCGTCAACGATCCGTTCGTGTACCTGATCCAGATCAACGCGGAGACAGGCAAGAAGAAGGGCCTGAAGGACCATGATGTCGTCTGCGTCGAGAACCCCGACGGGAAGCGGATCAAGGGGCCGGTGAAGCTCGTCGAGGGCATGCACCGCGAGCAGTTGGGGATCGCCGGCTGCCACGGCCACTGGGCTCGGGGGACACCGATCTCACGGGGAAAGGGTCAGTTCTTCGACGACTTGATCAACCCTGACCTTAAGCACACCGACTCGCTGACCCAGGGATCGGACGCGTGTGTGAAGGTGAAGATATACAAGGCATGATGATTGACGATTGCGGATTGACGATTATGCATTGGGCAGTGGAAATGGGGAATACGGAGTGAGCCGTGATTCACAATCGTCAATCGTTAATCGCCAATAGTCATTCGTCAATGGTTCTGAGGTGTGATAGATGCCACGTTACGGATTCGTCATCGATCTGAAGAGGTGTTACGGGTGTTATTCCTGCCAGGTGGCCTGCAAGGCTGCGAACCATACACCTCAGGGCGTTGACTGGGCCCGGTGTGTCCCGGCGGAAACGGGGGCGTTTCCCGCCGCCCTGAGACAGATGATACCCCTCGTCTGTCAGCAGTGCGCCGAGCCCGAGTGCCTGAAGGTGTGTCCTACCGGCGCTACCACGCAGGACGAAAACGGCATCGTCCATGTGGACAAGAACCTCTGCATGGGATGCAAGTACTGCATCATGGCCTGCCCCTACGGCGCGCGCCAAACGGTGGAAGAGTGGAAGACCTACTTCCCGGATGCCGACGGTGGCCTCGATCCGTACGAGGCCTACGCCAAGGCGAAATGGGAGGAGAAAAACGGCTACGGTATCGCCACCAAATGCGACTACTGCATGGACCGCGTGCAGGAAGGTCGTCAGCCGGCCTGCGTGGAGGCTTGCCCGGCCAAGGCCCGTTACTTCGGTGATCTTGACGATTCGGAGAGCGAGGTCTCGATCCTGGTCAGGCGCGAGCGTGGCTTCCAGCTCAACCCGGAGTTCGGAACGGATCCCTCCTGTTATTACTTGCCGCCAAGGTGAGGATGCAGTGAATAGCGAGTTGTGAATAGCGAATAGCGAATAGCGAATGGGCGTGCCTCTGCTGTGTGAGCATCAGAAAGTTGGAACCTCGAAATGCTACCCAATCTGAAAGCACAATCTAAATGGAGTTGGCTGGTTGCCGCGTACCTCTTTCTCGCCGGGCTCGGCGGGGGCGCCTACGTTACGGGCGTCGTGGCCGATTATCTCGGAGACGAGTGGGCCGGCATCTCGAAGATTGGCGTCTGCCTGGGATTCCCCTGCGTCCTGGCGGGATGCGCCTTCCTGATCGCCGATCTGGGTTCGCCGGCGAACTTCTGGCGGGCCGCCATGCGCCCCAATACTTCCTGGATCGCCCGGGGCACGCTCATCATTACGGTCTTCATGATCCTGGGAGCCATTCACGTCGCTTTCTGGCTGTGGCCGTACGACAGACTCGCGGGGGCGGAGGGCGCGGGCGTGCGCCACTTCGTCGGTGCTCTGGGCGTCGTGTTCGCCTTCGGCACGATGATCTACACGGGCATCTTGCTGGCGGCCTCACGGCCCATCGCCTTCTGGAGCACGGCGCTGCTGCCGCTGCTGTTCCTCGTGTCCGCGCTCTCGACCGGCATCATGGCCGTCGTCTTGTTGGCATCGCTGGCGGGCAGCACATTCGCGGGTCCGATCCATAGCCTAGCGCGAATCGACATCTTGCTGATCATCCTGGAGATGTTCGTGCTCGCGTTCTACCTCCAGGGCACGCACCGCGTCCCCGAGTCTCGGGCCTCGGCCCAGCTTGTGCTCACCGGCTCGGTTGCGCCGCTGTTCTGGTGGGGCGTGGCGACGTGTGGGCTGACCGTTCCTTTGGTGCTCGATCTGTTGGGGTCCCACGCAACCGCGGGAGGCGGCTGGGCATGGACCTTTGCCTTCCTGGCGTCCATCAGCGGAATCGTCGGCGGCCTGATTCTCCGACAGGTTGTCCTCGCCGGCGGCATCCACGCGCCGTTGCGGGCGGGCCGCTTCGAGATCGCCCTGCCGATCGTTTGACCGTTAGGCAACGCGTAGGAATGACACGAGCCATTGTGCCACTTGGCAGGCTGGCTCGCTGACTTGCTGGCTGGCTGGCTTGCCGTTTGGCGGACCTGCCCGCAGGCCAGCGGGGCGACCGTTTACGTTATTGCCGCGCGGTCTCGTAGCTGTCGACCGCGGGCTTTCAGCATTCAGCCATCGGGGGTGGCATGGGTCAACTTGTTGACCCGTGTGCCCGGACTACGGAGCCACTGCGGCATTCATCGGGCTGCAAGCCGGGTCAGCAGGGCCAACCGTCAACTGCCGTAGACCTGGTACATCCGCGTCGGCACGGATAGCATCTGCACCCGCACGCACCGGGTCGGCTCAATCTTCGTCCAAAGGAATCTTCAACTCGGCGGAGTCCGGGGACACGATGGGAAAACCGGAGTCCTGCTCCTCGCGGCTGGTGCCAGGCTCGTATTTGAGCTTGTCCTGCGCGCGGCGGATCAACATCATAAGCCGAAGACAAATAAGCGTGTTGACGAATTGGGCGATGACAAACACCAGATAATGGTGCCGGGCGGCGTAGAGCAGGAGCATCAGCGTCGCGATCGTGCCCAGATAGCCGACCGCGGGGGGAATCGTGAGCATGTGGCGCCGGCGCGAGGCGATCAACTGCACGACGAGACAGGCGACAAGGAGAACGGGCGCACACAATCCGAAGATCAGCCAGCCGGGGGTTACGTGTTCCAGTCCCATAGCTTCCAATGAGTGGGTCAAATTGAGCACGCCGTCGGCCGGGGCCTGGGCGATCAGCAAGTTGGAGAAGACCGCGATCATGGTGTGGATCGAGCTCCCGGACTCTGTGGTTGAGCAGGTTGCGTGCTCGCCGTTCTCGATCGAGCGGGCTTGTACTGCCTGAGTTGTTCGAGGATCACCGCTTGGCGATCAACGTCGAACTTGCGATCGAGCATCTCCTCGATTGCTCGCTCGACGGTCCAGCCCTGCCGCTCGATCCGATAGAGGGCACACAGGTAACCGGTCCGGTGACGCCCTGCGGAACAATGCACAAGCACCGGCTGATTGTCCGGGTCGTCGACACACTCGAAGAATGTCTGGACCTGATCATCGGGGATCGGCTGGCGGCTCTGGATCGGGATATGGACGACATTGAGGCCCTGCTCGCGGGCGAACTCGATTTCATTCTGAACGTCGTCGCTTGTTCCCTCGCGAACGATCAGCACCGTTCGGATGCCGGGATTGTCCATGAGGTTCTTGATCTGTCGCGTTGTGGGCTGGGCGGATCGGTAGAGGACGCCCTGCACGACGGGTCCCAGCCGTTTGGGGAATCTGCGAAAGAAAGGCTGGTTGTTCAGGACCGGGATGCTGACGCCGATCAGGACCAGGATAACGATGCCGACGGCGACGTTGCGGCGTGTCTTTGTCGGAGGTTTGCCGGCCATGGCGCATCCTGTGAGGCTCGACGGCGCTGGACGAGTGGATCAACAGACAGAGTCAATCATGGGACGCGATCGCGTCAGCAAAACCCACCCGCCGGATGCCGAACGGCAATCCAAGGTCAAGGTAGCCGAATCCTCGCGAGCAGGCAACCGTGGCCCCGGGGGCGCAGGCCAGGATGGGTCCGTGACGAGTCCGGTGGCATTGGGTCCTGTGTGAGGGACACCGCTGGCGGCATTCGACGATGGGTGCCACGGGCGGCTTGTCCCCGCCCGTGTGGTCTTCCCGAGTCGGCGTGTGTGGCACGCACTAGCAGGCAAGCTGCCAGTGGCACCGGGCTAAGCTGCTCAGGGCCCGGCCAGGTTCGTCTCCAAAGGCGTCGGCCGTGTTAATGTGCTAAGGAGCTGTTTCAGAACTATGGCACGGCGTGGCCTCCGGCCGCAACCAAAGTGTGGCATGGGGTCCCGCCCGTGACCCCACCGGCGAGACGCCGGTGCCACACAGGGTCTTGAAACAGCCTCCAGCCCGGATTATTCACCGCGGAGCACGCAGAGATCGCAGAGAGGTAACAGATAGGAGATTAACGAACGCAGCACGGAACGACTGATGTACACGCTGTCGAAATGGAACGGGCGCTGATTCTGTCATAACCTCCTTCTGAACAATACCTTGCGTTCTCTGTGCCCTCTGCGGCATGAATGGTGCAGGCTAGGTCGTGTTACGACCCTAGCTTAGCAGCCCGTGGCAAAACTGTGGCACCGGCGTCTCGCCGGTGGTTTTTACGGTCAGGAACGGCGTTTCCGATCCGCTGTTTTCCC
>JAFGQA010000128.1 GCA_016935885.1 Phycisphaerae bacterium
ACGCTCATCACCCGATCGTTGGCGCTGGGCCAAATCAGCGTGAGGCAGTGGTTCCGCGTGTTGCGGCACGAATTGACGATGGGCATTGCGCTCGGCGTGACGCTCGGCGCAATTGGTTTTGTCCGTGCCGCGCTGACTCCCGAATCGGTGCTGGGAAACGCCGACCGCTGGATGTTGGCTCTTGTAATCGGTCAGGCGGTGGCCGTCATCTGCCTGTGGGGGACGCTGGTCGGTTCGATGTTGCCTCTGGTGTTCAAGCGGCTTGGTTTCGATCCCGGATACGCATCCAGCCCATTCGTCGCCACGTTCGTCGATGTGACGGGAATTGTGCTCTATTTCTCGATCGCAAAGGTGTATCTGTTGTAGGGGTGCTTGAACTGCGTTTATTTGCCCGCCGAGTCGCTTGGTGTTACAACCAACACTCGGAAATTGCGAAGCCCATGATTGCCGGAAGATAACGAGGAATCATCATGTCCGAGGTCGGTAGCGAACAGGTGCTTGTTGTTCCGACGGAGTTGCTTCGCCGTCTTGGCTATTTTCAGGGATTCACCGGCGAAGTGGATCGCTATATTGGCACGCTGTTGGACTCGACGCACACAAGCTACCGACCTCGGCATGAAGTCGAGACCGATCCTTCCTACAAGCAACTGATCCCCTACGTTCTCTTCTGCCACGAAGACGGGAGCGGGCACAAGACGCTCTTCCAGTACACTCGTGGCACGAAACAAGATGAATCGCGGCTGCGAGGCGGGCGAAGCGTCGGCATTGGCGGCCACATCGCCACCAGAGACACCGTGGTCAACGGCCACGCCAACGCTTTTTCCGAAGGTATGCGGCGTGAGCTGGCCGAGGAAGTCGCCATCGAAACACCCTACCGCCAGCGATGCGTCGGGCTAATCAACGACGACGATACTCCCGTGGGCCGGGTTCACTTGGGAATCGTGTATCTCTTCGACGTGGAGCGGCCATCGGTATTTGCCCGTGAAAGCGAAATCATAGATGGTGGTTTCATGTCCATCGAAAAGATGCTTCCCTATCTCGACGATTTCGAGATGTGGTCACGGATTTGCCTGCGAGCGCTGTTTGCGGATGCCAACGGCTGATTGTGGTGGGATGAGTTGGACCGGAGGCCGGTGGATTGCGTTGACTTCACGACCGTGCAGTCGAATAATGGTATGGAATCGGTGGCGATGGGGTTCGCCGTGAAATGCCGCCTCGCGCGGCTGATAACCCCTACCAGAAGGACTTTCCCTCGGGTAGGGGTACTGTAGCAGACCAGAAGCCCTTGGGAAGGTTCCCGAGGGCTTTTTTCGTCGAGGTTGACCATGCTGAGTCCGCTACACAAGAACGCCCTGCTCTCCACGTTCCTGCACATCGAGAATCGGCTTGGCGAGATCGAGCCATTGCTGGCCCGGGTCAAGCGGTCCGCACCGCTAGACGAACATGTCCACGACCTGTCGCCCACCGAAGCCAAGGTAGTCGAGGATTACTTCGCCCGAATCCGCGGCACGATGGTGAATTGCCTGGAGAAACATGGGATTCCCGTCGAAGTGCATCGCGTGAGTCTCCGCTGGTCCTTACAGACGAGCATGAACTTTCTGAGCGTCGCCATAGCCGAGGTGGGACCGGACCGATTGCGTGGCTACGGACCGTTGGACGACGCCGGCCGCCAAGAGGTGCTGAGCATTCAGCAGGAGTTGGATCGGCTTATAGACCGGGTGAGTGCCTACCTGAACGAGCGGCTCGGCCACGATCTGCCCGAGCGACTCGCACGGTTGCAGGCCGCGCCAGGCAGCGTCGCCATGCTCCGCCTCTTGGACCAGATCGTGATGCGGTGGCAACTCGTCGAGTTTCGTCCCGCGATCGACACCATCGTCCAGCGGCTCGAATCGCCGCAGTTCGAGATCGCGGTTTTTGGGCGTGTCAGTTCGGGGAAGTCTTCTTTGCTAAACCACGTCGCCGGCAGCGACGTGCTGCCGGTCGGGGTCACGCCCGTGACTACCGTCCCAACGCGACTGGTCCGAGGTGATGCGCTCCGCGCTATCGTGTACTTTGCGGAGACGGGCCCTCGCAATGTTGATCCCAAGCAGTTGGCCGAATATGCCTCGGAGGAGAAGAATCGCGGCAACCACAAGCGCGTGACCGGGATCACCGTGGAGATTCCTTCCCAATGGCTGCGTGAGGGAGTGGTACTTGTGGACACGCCAGGCATCGGTTCGTTGGCCGCTAGCGGCTGCATGGAGACTTTTGCCTACCTCCCTCGCTGCGACTTGAGCGTGGTGCTGATCGACGCCGGCTCGACGCTGAACCAGGAAGACCTCTCCTTGTTGCGCGATCTCTATGAAACGGGCATTCCGGCCCAAGTGCTCTTGAGCAAGGCCGACCTGCTCACAACCGAGGACCGGCAGCGGGTCTTGCAGTACATCCGCGACGAACTACGGCAAGAACTCAACTTGGATGTGGCGGTCCACCCGGTCAGCACGCTGGGAAAGGACGCGGTGCTGCTGGATCGCTGGTTCGAGCAAGAGATCGAACCGTTGTGCGAACGACATCGGACGCTCACGGAGGAATCGTTGCACCGAAAGATCGCCCGGTTGCGAGAGTCGGTAACGGCCGTGCTCGAAACGCTGTTGGCCAAACGCCACGGGAGAGCCCCGGTCGGCGACGGCGGTCAGTTGAAGGCCGTAGAGCAACTTTTGGACGAAGCGGACGCTGCCATTCAACGCGCCGCAGCACGCCAGCAGGATTGGTCGAGAGACGAACGATCGCTAGTGGAAAGCATTCTCCAGGATGCGGCGAAAACGCTGGTAGAATTCCCTCGCCAGGCAACTGGCAAGGACCACAATCCGCTGATGCAAGCAATTCAGGAGTCGCTGGTCCGGCTTGGCCAAACGGCACGGGAGGTCGTGAAGGAACTCCAGCAGACTTTAGGCCACCTCTTGGAAGCCTTGGAAAGGACCACGCCGTTGGCAAAGGCGGACACGGCCGCTGTTCGCAACGCTCCGCTAGGTGGGTTGCCCGTCATTGATCTTTCGCCGCTGTCGGGAAAGTGCGACTGTTCGATTCCCGGTTGGGCCACCTTGGTGCCCAAGATGGCACAGTGGATGGCACGGCGGATAGTGGACACGCAGTTGGCCGATCAACTCCAGCAATCGGTCAGGTTGTACAACACACAACTTCGGGCCTGGTTGAAGAAGTCGCTTTCCTCAGTCGTGGAACCGTACCAGTCCCAGGCGGAGGTCTTCCGAGAACAACTACGTCGGATGACAATGGGTGCGGAATCCGGCACCGCAACGGACGTGGCGGACTTGATCCGCGACCTTAAGGAATTGGACCGGGCCGGAACGGCGGAGATCAGTACGGGCGCGGGCGAGGAGGTTTCGCCGCCTCCATCCGCGGACGGTGAAGGAGGAATCAGACCATCCACGCGCGGCGCGACTGCCACCGCTCCGAAAGAGCAATAAGGACAGAACTACGGTATGCAAGCGGACCCGCAATCCAAAACGATCGGGAATAGGAATGGTCCCGCCCCATCCGGCGGTTGGCTCAACCGCAACGTATTCGGCATGGGCCTGACGAGTCTGTTGTGTGACGCCGGGCACGAGATGGCCACCGCCGTACTGGCGGGTTTCTTGACGGTTATTGGCGCGCCGGTGTACTCGCTGGGGATCATCGAAGGCGTGGCTGATGCGATGTCGAGCTTCGTAAAACTCGGGGCTGGCTGGTGGAGCGACCGCATTGGCCACCGCAAGGCAATCACGACAGCCGGATACGCCTTGACCGGCGGTGCATTCGTACTGTTTGCCGTGGCTGTAAGCTGGCCGCTGGTGCTGCTGGGACGCATCATCGCTTGGTTCGGCCGCGGAATCCGGGGGCCGCTACGAGATGCCATGCTGGCCGAGTCGGTAGCGCCCAGCGACCGGGGCAAGGCGTTCGGTTTCCATCGGGCCGGCGATACGCTCGGGGCGATCATCGGCCCGCTCGTGGCTGCTGGGCTGATGTTCTTGCTACAGCCCTACTATCCCCCCACGGGCACGCCGCCGCAGCCCTCTTCCATGCCGTTTCGGATTATCTTCCTGCTAACCGTGGTGCCAGGGTTGGGATCAGCAGTTGCCTTCGCCCTGATGGTCAAAGAGAAGCGACGGCCAGCCAATCACGCGATCAAGTTTTGGACCTCCGTTCGCGCCCTGCCGACCAATTTCCGACGCTTCCTGGTTGGCGTCGGCGTTTTTGGCGCGGGCGATTTCTCCCACACATTGTTGATCTTGGCTGCCACGCAACTCCTAACCGCCAGTCACGGTGCCGTGACGGCCGCCCAGATCGCCGCCTTGCTCTACGCACTGCGGAACGTGTTTTATGCGGCCGCCTCGTATCCGGTGGGCGCGCTCGGCGACCGATTCAGTCGTCGCGGACTACTGTTCTTCGGCTATCTGCTGGGGGTGGTCGTGATGGTCGGCTTTATCGTCGCCTTTCTCACCAATACGAGCAGCATCCTCTGGCTGGGTGTCCTATTCGCCCTGGCGGGTGTGTACATCGCTGTGGAAGACGCCCTGGAAGGAGTCTTGACCGCTGACTTGGTTCCCGACGAGTCAAACCGAGGCACGGCCTACGGCGTGATGGGCACCGTCAACGGCATTGGCGACTTTCTCTCCAGTGTCGTGGTGGGCCTGCTTTGGGTGTTCAGCCCCGAGATCGGTTTCGCCTACGCCGCCGTGGCGATGCTGCTCGGCGCGGCGCTATTACAGCGGGTGCGATAAACGGGCAGAGTCATTTCCCAGCACGATTCGTTTGCCGCCATTTTCGGGTGGGGGCGGGGCGTTTGGACGACCGTGATAAACGCCGCCGTGATCCACCCGTGGGCGGATTCTCGCCTTTCCACCTCTCGAATAGAGCGAGGATTCTGCGGACCCCAAGAATGCCGACTGGAATGCCCAGGGCGAGCATGGGGTTGGGGGACTCCGGTTCCAGGATGTCTCCGATCCAAAGATCAGAGTGAGAACCGCCAGCCTTGTGGTAAATTGCCAAGTCTCCCTCGCTGTCGATTTCGAGCCTGTATCGGATCATTGGCGTCCTCCTCGTCAATGTGGGTGTGGAGATCGGTCCTTACCTAGGCTGATGCCCTCGCCAAAGTAGCACTCCCGGGCTTCAGGATTGCTGAGCACCTCGCTCGGCTTGCCGTGGCAGAGGACACGCCCGCGATGGATGACGTAACTTCGATCCGTGATCTGTAGCGCCTCCCGCACCTGATGGTCGGTAATGAGGATGGAAATCCCTTGGGTGCGCAATTGGCAGATGATCTTCTGGATGTCGGCGATCGTCACGGGGTCGATGCCGGTAAAGGGCTCGTCCAGGAGGATGATCTTGGGATTGGAGACCAGTGCTCGGGCGACCTCCACGCGGCGACGTTCACCGCCGGAGAGCGACATCGCCATCGTCTTGCGCACTCGTGTCAGCCCAAATTGCTCCAGCAGTTCTTCGCATCGCTTGCGCCGGGTCTTGCGATCCATGCCGAGCATCTCCATGACGCCCAGCAGATTGTTCTGCACCGAGAGCTTGCGGAAAACGCTCGACTCCTGGGCCAGATAGCCCATGCCGCCGTCGCGGGCTCGGCGGTACATCGGCCAGTTTGTCACGTCGATGCCGCTCAGTTTCACCGTGCCGGCGTCGGGCGCGATCATCCCGCACGTCATGCGGAAACTGGTCGTTTTGCCAGCGCCGTTCGGGCCCAAGAGTCCCACGATCTCGCCAGGATAGACCTCGAAACCGACGCCATCGACCACCCGCCGCCCGCTGTAGGTCTTGACCAGCCCGCTGGCTTCGAGCATGGCCACGGCACGGGGCCGCGGACGGATGGGAACGGACGGGAGGCGCAACCTCTGCGAGTGCGAAACGGGCTCGGTCACGAGAACTCCGTCTCTCTCCCCTGATTCGTTGGTCAGTAGCCCAAGACGTGAATCAGACCTTCAATAACGTGCTGCGGCAGTGGTGCCGCGCGGAGTGCCGCTGCGGTGTGCCCGACTTCGTAGTCGATTTGTTTCAAGGCCATCTGCCCGTCGCGGTAGACCGCGTAACAGGCTTTGCCCGGATAGTCGCGCGCCAAGCCCACGCTGCCTGGATTGACAACCGTGAGCTTGCCAAATGTCCGCATACCTTGAATATGGGTATGTCCTATGAGCACAAAGTCGGCATCAATCCCGGCAACCTGACTGCCCCACTGGTCCATGTCCAGGTACTCGAACAAATCGCCTTGGGGCGTGGCATGGGCCATGCGAAAGTGTTTTCCTTCCCACTCAAACCAGTCGCATATCAACATCGTGCGGAGAAACTCACGATCGGTTGCGTTCAACATGGTGCGGTGCCAGGCACGGGTCGCCACCGAATACTCGCGGAATGTCCCCATGCACTGGCAATCCACGTCGTACCCCAAAGCGTTGTCGTGGTTTCCACGAACGCTGTGGTCGGCGTTTTCCGCCAGCCAGCGGAGACATTCCACTGGTTGCG
Organism: Phycisphaerae bacterium; assembly: GCA_016935885.1. The sequence goes on from JAFGQA010000128.1 coordinate 6,502, forward strand.
GACCGTAATCGACCACATCGCCGCAAAAGGCCACGGTGTCATGTTCCGGCTCGGCCGCAAGCACCGCTTCCAAGGCCGGCCAGTTTCCGTGGATGTCCGAGAGAATGAGGAGCTTCATCGTGTCTTCGGTGCTCGCATCCGATCGTGCCCTTGTTCACAACCAACAAAAAACCCCTGGAAACAAGATGCTCCCAAGGGCTCGTGGCACGGCTATGGACCCTACGCCCAAGGAAAACCTTGTCGTTAGGGGTTATCATCCGCCAAGCCGACAGGTCTAGCGGCATTTGAAGGCGAACCCCATCGCCCAAACTGCGACGCAATCGTATCCTTTTGTCGCCACTCGGTCAATCATTCTCGGAACGCTGCGGTTTCAAGCCTGCCTCCCATCCGCCGAACCATCGGCATATTGGCCTTGTGCATGGGCAGAAGACGGCCACCGTTCTGTTCTCACGCGGCGTTGCGCGCAATCAGCACGGTGCATGGGCAGTGGTTGCTCACCTGATCGGCCGTGTCGCCCAGGCCGGCGTTGCCGTCCTGGCTGCTGGCCCCAAGGACCAGAATGCTGGATTGTTCTTCCTCGGCGCAGCGGATGATCGTCTCTGCCGGATGGCCCTCGCGAAGGATCGGCGTCAACCGCACGCCGCGCGAGCGGGCATAGTTGGCCGCGGTTTGCAGCAGTTCTTCCAGGCGGTTCGTCGCTTGGACCCTGACATCTTCCGTGAGCCGATCCAATGCGGGGTTGCCGGTTTGCTCCAGGACGGTCACCGCAGTCAACCGCCCGCCGTCCTGTTGGGCCAGCTTGACTGCGGCTTCCAGGGCCTTTTCGCCACCACACGACTCATCGAGTGCAACAAGAATTCGGGGCATCGCTACATCCTCCAAAAGTGCCGTCTCCCTGCTGGAAGGAAACCTTATCAACAAAAAAACCCTTGGGAGCTAGGGACTCCCAAGGGGTGGTTGCTCAACAGAAACACCCTACTTCCAAGGGAGAACCTTGTCGGTAGGGGTCATTATCCGTCTGGGCCGGCAGGCCCGGCGGCACTTGAAGGCGAACCCCATCGCCTCAATCACCG
>JAFGQA010000129.1 GCA_016935885.1 Phycisphaerae bacterium
ACCCGATCCGACATGATGCACCTCCAGTGCACGCATCATGCCAGACCGCCACCCCCCGACGCCAGATGCAATTCACCGAGCGCTTACCGAGATCGCTCGGGGTCGTTTGTTTTAACGCCAGTTGCGAAAGGTACTTACGGCGGGCCACGTCTCGCCGAGAGCGCCCAGCCACCGCGACAGAGCGCCCTCCGCGTCCCGGTTCGCCGCCGGCGCCGCCACTCTCGCCCCGAAACTCTCGGATTCTCTCGCTAACATACGTGCGGGGTTAACAGGTGGGTTGCGGGAGAGGTCGCCAACCCTAACGGCTCATCCACTCACCGAAACCGCGCGAAGATGCTCTCGAGGTCCGGCCCCTGCACTTCGACCGTGCTCGAGTCTTCACGCGTGAAACAGCTCCTGTCCACGTAGCTGACCTTCGTCTGACTCGGAACCGTTACGCGTAGGACGCTCAGCCCCTTGTAGTCGATCGTGTCGCATCGCCCCATGACCGAATTCCTCAGGTGGTCTGACAGTCTGCTCTCGGCGATCCGAGTAGTGATCCACCTTATGTGATCTTCAAGCTTGATCTTCAGCAGCTTGGCCTCGCGATCGAGCCCGACTACCAAATGCTCTCCTACCCGCAATGGCGTGACACCGTCCAGTGCGCGGACGCGCTCGGCGTCCGAGTCCTTGTCGGCGATTCCGAGGTACACGTAACCCTGCGAATCGGGGCCCAAGTTGGCGATTCCGCAGATGGTCTTGACGATCTGCTGCATGAGGGGTTCATCGCGACTTCGTGTGTCATCGAGGCGTAGGACGCCCTGCTTCATCTCGTACCGAGTCGTTTCGATTCGCGACCGTCGCAGGGAATTCTCGAAGTCGATGAGCATACTCGGGCCGTGGCCGAGATCCGGAGGCTCACGCTTCACGAAGTGTGGCTCGATAAGGCCCACAACCATGTTGATGTTGTTGGAACGATCGTCTTCAGTAGTGTAATGCCGCGCCTTGTTGATCTTCTGGGCGAGCCCCTTCAAAGCTCGGACGATCCCCTGCGCGTCGTCCGGCGACTTCTCTCGGTTCACGATGAGCTCGTACAGGGCCATGAAAAGCGTATAGAACTCGGTCTTGATCGACGAGACCGGCTTTTCCGAGACCGCGTTCCGCAAAGCGCCGGGTTTGTCGTCGACATCCTCGATGAGTTTCCGGAACACGGAGAACACGGCCTTGATGTTGGAGTGCAGCCGCTCGACCCCGTGAGCAGCAAGGGCGGTCTCAACGTCTCCGGAGATTGCTGAATCCGCGTTGTAGATGTCATCGAGCAGCTCCATGCTGCGCGCGATCGGTTTGCCCAGTACAATCGACGCAACGAGGTCTGCTATGAGATCTTCGTCGTCGCTTTCCCGTAGCTGCCTCGTCGACAAAATCCCTTGCTTGCACCAGAACACTTCTTCTGCAGTAATGCCGTAGCTGAGTCGGGATTTCCTTGTGTCGACGCTTATCTCGGGCATCTGTGACAGGTTGAGCACCTGCGACGAAACATCGCCGCGTATCTCAGCACCCAGAGTGCGCACGCAATCCGCGTACGGCGTCGTGACACCAGCTTGCCGACGCTCTTGATTACTCAGTTGTCGTCCTTGGGCATTGACTCGTCGGAATACTTCGTTGATGTTCTCCTCGGAATCCGCCGCATATGTGGTAACTGCAAACTCATACGCGAGTAGGTCGGCGCATTTAGTGGCGTCCAGTTTCTGGTCATTGTCGCCCGCCGGACTGAAAAGGTCATGGCTCGCAGCCTGCCGCGCGTCCGCAAACTGGGCGATATCGAAGAAACGGCCGTCTACGGAGAACGCGTTCTCTATGAACGAGAAGACGGCGTTCAGTCGCTGGATGCCGTCGATGATTTCGTATTTCTGGTCGTTGCCGACTTCTGCGAGGAGAATCAGGGGAATCGGATAGCCGTGCAGCATGCTGTCGATCAGTCGCTGCTTCTCCTCAACGGTCCACACGAGTTTTCGCTGGTACCGTCTGTTGACCAGGAGCTTGTTTGAGCGGAACCAGCGGTAAGTCTGCTGAACGCTGATACCTCGCGGCGCGATGCTCATCGTCTGTGCCCTCCACAGTTGGCCAGCAGGGGCGATCCGACTCCTATCATCCTCGATGATGCGGCAGTTGTCACGGTGCTGCCTGAGACGTCCGTGCGGGTAGTTCAACAGGCCGCGGTCCACACGCGTATGTAACCCGTAGAGGCCGCATCCCGAGGTTGGGCGGCCAACCTACGGGAGTCGCTGACGGTGCGTGTACCAACGCCTGTACCAAGAACCGGCAATTCGGGTCAAAACGTGGGTTCAACTGGCAAAACGGAGCGGAACAGCCGACGGCGGCGGATTGTCGGAAGGGATTGCGCCGGCCTGAGTTGTGTTCCCGTGTCACAGGCTGGCAAACAGCGGGCGAACGGACTCGAACCGTCAACATTCAGCTTGGAAGGCTGATGCTCTACCAATTGAGCTACACCCGCAACCGGCTGAGGCCGCGGCCGTCACAACACGCACCGTCGCGGGGGCGGGCGGGTGACGGACGATGGACCCGGGCCGACGGCCATTCTCGCAGGGGACAATGGGGTGTCAAGCCGGCAAGGCGCGGGCGTGAATTGCGCTCGGCCGGCCGGACCGGGGCGGTCTGCCCAACGCTGACCCATCGCGGCCGGCCCGGCGCGTCAAATCTCCTCGATTTCCTTGGTCTTGGCGTTGACCAGGCCGTCGATTTCGTCCTCGTACTTCTTGGTCATTTTCTGGATGGAGTCCTTGGCGGACTCGGCTTGGTCTTCGGTCAGGACGGCGTCTTTCTTGTTCGTGTCGATGGTCTTGTTGGCATTGCGGCGGACGTTTCGCAGGGCGACCTTCTGGGCCTCGGCCAGCTTGCGCACCTGCTGCACGAGTTGCTGCCGTCGTTCCCCGGAGAGCTGCGGAACGGGCAGCCGGATGGACTTGCCGTCGCTCTGCGGCGTAATGCCGACGTCTGACGCCTGGATGGCCTTTTCAATGTCCTTCAGGACGCTCGGGTCGAACGGCTTGACGAGAATGGTGGACGGGTCGGGCACGCTGATGGTGGCCAGTTCGCGCAACTGGCTGGTCATGCCGTAGCTGGGGATTTCCACCCGCAGGTGGTCGACCAGCCCCACCGAGGCCCGTCCGGCGCGGACGCCCCGGAGTTCCTCCTTAAAATACTCGATGACCTTGCTCATCTCGTCGCGGCATTGCTTTTCAATCGCGGACGCGGGCATGTCATTATCACTCCACCAGGCGTCTGGTCTGACCGGAACCGATGTCCTGCACCGGCGGCTGCACCGGTGCCGTTGGCCGACCAGTCTATCGGCGCTCGGCTGCGCCGACAAGCTGTCGGCGATGCGCATCCGGAACGGGCTCTTGCTTGAGGGTCTTTCTGCCGGTGCTTCACGAACCCGGCTGCGCGGCGTGCGTCACGCGAGCGTCCACGCGGGCCTTGATCTGCTGGTAGATGGCGCGTGTCGCGGTGGACCGGTTCAGCGTGTAGAAGTGGATGCCGGCCGCGTCGTTGTCCAGCAGGTCGCGGCACTGCTCCGTGGCGTGATACATGCCCACCTGCCGGACGGCGTCCACGTCGTCTTCCACCGCCTCCACCTTGTCCAGAAGCTCTCGCGGGATGGACGCTCCGCACAGGTCTGTGAAGCGTTTGATCTGGCTGACGCTGAGGATCGGCATGATGCCCGCAATGATCGGCACGTGGATGCCGCGGGCAGCGGCCCGGTCGCGAAAGCGATAGAACGCCTGGTTGTCGAAGAAAAGCTGGCTGATCAGGTAATCGCAGCCGGCGTCCACCTTCTGCCTGAGGAAGTCGAGGTCTGCATCTGGGCCGGACGCCTCCGGATGGGTTTCCGGGTGACAAGCGCCGCCGACGCAGAAGTCGTGCCGATCCTTGAGAAACGCGACCAGCTCATTCGCGTGGGCGAAGCCGTCCGGCTCCGTCTGGAAGGTCGTCTGGCCGGCCGGCGGATCGCCGCGCAGGGCCAAAACGTTCTCCAGCCCGCGTCCCTTCAGGTCGTCCACGACCGCCGCGATGTCCCGCCGACTCGACCCGGCGCACGTGATGTGGGCCAGGGCCTCGATCCGCATGTCACTTTTGATGCGGGCGACCAGCTCGACCGTCTTGCGCCGCGTGGAACCGCCGGCGCCCCACGTCACCGACACGAAGCTCGGCGCCAGCGGCTTGAGCTTCTCGATGGTGACGTACAGGTCCCAGAATCCGATTTCGTCCTTGGGCGGGAAGAACTCGAACGACACGGTGGCGCGCTGGCGAAGTTCGTCGGAAATTCTCATAACGCGCAACGGTACCGGCAGGTCGACTGGGCGCGGAAGGATTCGAACCTTCGAAGGCTTACGCCAACGGGTTTACAGCCCGTCCCCTTTGGCCACTCGGGCACACGCCCCACCTTCTGACACCAGGATGTTGAGCCGGTCGGCACGCGGCAGTACCTTCTCCTCAGGGTCCGTCGGCCCGCCGTTGGCGGGGCCCGCAGGCACGGTCCGGGGATCGTGCTTTGCCGCTTCGGCCTCGGCTGGCAGCGACTTCGCTGCCCGGCACCTGGCTTTCCAATCGGCCGCCGGGTGCGCCAACCGCAGAAATTAACCCAATTCTGCGGGTCTGGCAAGCCCCGGATGGGCATGGGGGGCGGCGGCGGGGGGGACCCGGAGGCCCGGCCCCAGGAGTACGCATCGTGGAATCGGCCATTCTCGGACTCGACATCGGCGGCACGAAGACGGCCGTGATCTGGGGCGATCGAGCCGGGAGAGTTCACGGGCGGGAGGAGTTCGCGACCGCACCACAGCGCGGACCGGATGCCGTGATCGCGGAGTTGGTGGCTCGCCTTCTGGGCCTTCGTGAACGCGTGACAGCGGCGGGGCACCGAATAGAGGCCGTCTCCGTGGCGATTGGCGGACCGCTGGAGATTGACCGGGGCGTGATCCATTCTCCGCCGAACTTGCCCGGTTGGGATCGGGTGCCGCTGAAAGCGACGCTGGAGAACCGCACTTCGCTGCCCGTCTTCATCGAGCATGACGGCAACGCGGGGGCGCTGGCCGAGTGGTATTTCGGCGCGGCTCGCGGGTGCCGT
>JAFGQA010000130.1 GCA_016935885.1 Phycisphaerae bacterium
CAAGAAGACAGACCACCGCAGGTATGCCTACGGCGTTCACAACAACGTCCCGGAAGGTCCTTCATACCCGATTCGCACCGTCTCCGACGGCCAGTACCGCTACATCCGCAACCTTCGGTCGGAGGAGATCTACATTGAGAAACACCTGATGGGCGCCTCGGGCGACGGCAGCCTGAACAGCCTTTACTGGGCGACTTGGGTCGCTGACACGTGGACCGATCCCCACACCTACATGTTGGTGAAACGTTACATGCGCCGCCCGGCTGAGCAACTCTACCACACCGCCACTGATCCCTACGAGCTGAAGGATCTTGCGGACGATCAGGCCTCGGCCAGGATCAAGGCCCGGCTCAGCGATGAACTCGACAGGTGGCTGGCCTCGCAGGGAGATCCTGGGGTACCACAGGATACACACGAGGCGCTCCAAGCCGCCCGCGACGGCAAGCACCTCTATTCTCCCAAGTAGGCCTCGCGGCACTGGGTTGGTTTGCGTGCTGACAGCTCATAAGGAAGTCCGAAGCCACTTCTGCGCTTCGACGTCGTATCTCGATGCGCGCACGCTAGAAGAGCAGCTCGAAAAAGAAGGATTTCCAGGATGCCGTGAAGACCGCAGTGTTCGTATCCCGAAGCTTCAGTGCCGCAGTCATGATCTGCTGCCGACGGCTCGTGACGCGGTGGCAGCGTGTGCCGCCGACCTCACGGATCAAGCCGTGGGCCCCTGCAAGTCACTCGCCACACGTATCTCCGAGAGCCTCGACGGAAGGCCCGGCAAAAACGCTTGCCTCAGGGCCGTGGTATGGTGTCCCGCGATTCGCTGACACCTCATGCGGCCCCCTTGTCCCGTTTTTCACGCATTGGCCCCGCCCTCGGGCCGGTCAAGGCTGGGTGGCCGCAGCAGGACGTGATGAGGCTGACGGTATCGAGGCGGCTCGCAGGCGAAGCACACGGGCGATCGCGTCGAGCCGGGCGGCGCCTTCCGAGAGCGTGGGAGCAAGCCAGCCGCCCTCATCGAACTCGTTCCAGGCGTAGATGATCGCGGCCTGGGCCGGCGCGGCGTCGCGATGCGCTGCCAGCCAGCGCAGCGCGGCGCGAAGATGATCCGCGATCGCAGCGGGCGTGGCCTGCTCGCTGCGATTCACCTCGCCCTCGTGACTTCCGTAAGGATTCCCCCACGGCATGGGTCTCTCGGTACGCGGCCGCGGGTCCCATCCTGTCACGACAATGGGCACGACATGTGCCCCTGTCTTGCGGCATCCTTCCCAGAAGTGCTCGAGATTATCGACCATCTGGCGGTATGGGATCGCGCCCTGACCTACACCTGCCACGTAGCTGCTGATCGCATCACCGCCCAGTGCGTCTGCCCACTTCTTGCCCTGTCGGGGGCTGAAATCCATGACAACCAGGTAGGGCTTAGGTAGCCCCTTGGCCGCCAGGGTTGCTCGAAACGTGTCCAGCACTCTGCGGAAGCCCTCAACGCCACCGAGCTTCGTCAGCCATTTCTCCTCGATGAAGCCCAGATACAGCAACGGCCGCGCATCGAGCACCCGCTGGTATCCTGGTTCCTGCATCAGGCTCACCACGCGATCCACAAATGCCTGATGCGACCACCGTCCGCATTCGGTGATCAGGCAAAAATTGACCCTCGATCGGACCGAGCTGCTCAGATATCGCTTCAGGGCCAGACTCAACGGATCGTCCGCCGCGTAAGTCACGAACGCCCAGTAGTCCAGGCCCGCTCCGGCGGCATATTCAATCTCACGATCCATGACCGATTGCGGCGTGCCGTCGATCTCGACGGCCTCCTCGCCGTGGACCTTGGCGTAGAATGGCAGACGGTTATGCCACTTGGACGGCCCGAGGCTCCGATGAACGGCCGTGCCGACGGTACCGTTGTTGCCAAACCACGCGTCCCAGCGAATGGCCCCGACAATGGGGCGTGAGGCGTCGCCGGCGGGTGAGGTCTGTTGCGCGAACAAGTCGCACGCGCAAACAGCATGCACCAGCACCATCAACAAGAAAACCATCTCGGCTTGCTTCGTCGGGCTCATGGTCGACCAGCCAAATCGAGCGGCTCCCCCCGGAACCAGCACCGCCCGGCAATACCTTGATTGTCACGCAGAACCGCGAGAATCGCAACGACGGATGTACGGCCGCCCGGACCTGCGTTCGCGGTGATCGGTGCGGCGAGTTGTCTTGAATCAATCCGGGGTCAAAAATGAATCCGGGGGTTGAATCTTGATTCTTGACATTCTGAAAGAATGCCATAGGCAACACCTTGGTTATTGAAAGCCGCAACGAGGCTGGGCCGGGTGGCGCAAGCGGACTCTTGACACTGCGGGTCTGACGCAGCAGGATGAGTGGGCCAAGGGGCGAGCTGTGCAAGCATTGTCGCCCGATCCCATGTGGATATGACAAGAGTCAAGATTTGACCCCGGCAATTGCCCGTGATTCAGGTGGACTCCACGTACGCCAACCCGTTCGATGAGGGCACCCAATAACAAGCCGTCCTTGTCTCTGGACGTACACGCCTCCCGAAAGAAGGTGCTGAGATGGTCAAACCGTTGCGGTTCGGGCTTCTCTCTTTTCTGGCCAGTCTTGCCACTGAGCCTTCAGCAATTGCAGGCGAGGATCCCCAGACCCGCAGCTTGGATATCCTCGACCAAGAGTTGAATTCTGAGCTGCAGGCTCTCATCACTCGCGCGAAGACGGACAACATCCCGCCGCCGCAGATTCGCTCCGATTGGTATGTCAGTGAGTCTGGTCAGGTTCCGGCAGGAATACTGGCTCTCGAACGCCAGAAACGTCAGTTCGGGCGGAAGCTGCTGGACGTACTCGACAAGACGTCCGACGAGATCCTCGCGATGAATGATTCGCCTTCTCGGGAGCGCATTGCCATAACGCTGCTAGACCTCGGCGACTGGATCGTGGAGCGGCCCGGCTACGGCAACGTGTTCATCTTTGAGCGATGCCAGGACATGGCCACCGTGCCATTGGCCCACTTGATCGCCGATCTGAACTATCCGGAAGGCAAACTGGATGCTCTGACGGCGCGGCTGCGAGTGCCGGCGGACATTGGCAATTTGTCGGCCGAGGCACTGAATAGCGAGTCACCCGGCACGATCTTCACCCCCGGTCAGAGCGGGAACGTAAGCGAGGTGCAGAAACCGCTGGCTCAAGCCTGGGGGGCGGGGTTCAAGCGAGCTCGGGACGCCCTGAAGGCCGGCGGGGCGAGGCGGAACATTCCTGAAGGCAAAGATATCCGCGCAACTCTGCCAGCTGACTTGCAGTTTTTCTGTGACGACGAGATCCTCGGTTACCACACAACCATCGAGTTGTGGGATGTCAAGAACCATCATCGGCTGGCTCTCGGTTTCCTCGGCTGGGTCAATGCAGACCAGATTCGGCACTTCCTGTTGTTTCGCAAGAAAGTCGGCACGTTCCCGCCCACACCGCCAGTCGGGTGGACACCCGTTGATCGATTCGATACGCCAACAAAGGCTGCGTTCGATGCTGCCTGGGAGCCGTACAGGAGGGATTTCGGGCCCGTCTACAGCCCTGCGGCTTCTGTTTACACCGCCGTCATCACCAACACCTTCTACGACCAGGACACGACCGCCAAGCGAATCCAAAAAGCGGCCTCCGCCTCTCGTCCTGCTTCAGGCAGACCTCCGGCAGGTCG
>JAFGQA010000131.1 GCA_016935885.1 Phycisphaerae bacterium
AAACCGGTCATCCCCGTCGGCCACAGGGGGCCGACGCTGCAACGAAGCGTCAATGGAGCATGCACGCTCAACCCTAAAACGCTCTAACAGCCCGTGGTAAAAGGGAAAACAGCGGTTCGGAAACGCCGTTCCTGACCGTGAAAACCACCGGCGAGACGTCGGTGCCACAGTTTTGCCACGGGCTGCTAACCGCCCCGAAGTACTTTGAAATGGGCCGTGCTGTTCTGCCCGTCGGGCGGTGCCTTCGAATCAAGCGGCATGCCGGGCGGCGGCGCGCCGGGGTCGCCGACGTAGTCGCGGTAGCACGCAAGCCAGTATTGATAGTCAACCAGCGTGACCGTCCCGTCGTCGTCGTGGTCGGCACATCGCACGAACGCTTCATCGTACGACTCTGAACCAAACGCGCTCAGGAAGATGGCATAGTCGTTGCCGTCCACGACGGCGTCGCCGTCGAAGTCGCACCAGGCTTCGCACTCGTCGGGGACGTGGTTCTGGTTGCAGTCCTGGCTCAGGCCCGTAAAGACGTCACAGTTGTCTTCCTGGCCGTTGCCGTTGCAGTCCACCGAAGTGACGGGCACGTGCGGCGACTCGTAGGCACCCATATCGACGCGGCAATGCTGGATCCGCGGGTTGCCGGTGATGTCCTCGTCAAGCAGATCGGGGGCGTAGTTGCTGCCTGTGTTCACGCAAGGCGAACCGGCCCTCAGGTGATAGCCGACGCCTTCCCAGCCATCGCGACCACCGTCCCCGCCTTCCGGATAAGCGAACAGCGGATCTGCATTGATATTGCCGGCGCCCGGCCACCCTCCCCGAACATCGGTGTAAGTGATAATCGGAGAGTCGCCATGTACCTCGCCTGCCGTGTTGCCATAGAGAATGCAATTGGTCACCGTCGGGCTGGAGTCCGCGAGGCCATATATTCCACCGCCGCAGCAGGCGACGTTCCCGGTGAATGTGCAGTTGGTCACGACCGGGCTGCTGACCCAGTTGAACATCCCACCACCGCCGAGGCAATCGGTCTCCGAGTTGGCACTGAATGTGCAATTGGTCACCGTCGGGTTGCTGCTGGCGTTGAGCATCCCGCCACCACCGAGGCCCTTGACGGCCGAGTTCCCGCTGAATGTGCAGCCGATCACCGTCGGGCTGCTCGCGAAGTTGTACATCCCGCCGCCATTGGCCCCCGAGTTCTCGTTGAATGTGCAGTCTGCCACCGTCGGCGTGCTCTCGTCGACGTTACGCATCCCACCGCCGCAGGGGGCAGAGTTTCCGGTGAACCTGCAACCCATGATCGTCGGGCCGCCGGAGAGATTGTACATCCCGCCGCCGCCGGCGGTGGCCGAGTTGCCCATGAAGGTGCAACCGGTAATCACTGGGCTGCTGGCGTCACAAAGGATGCCGCCGCCGCTGTCACAGCCTGGGCTGCTCGACGTCGCGGAGCCGTTCTGGATGGTGAGCCCCTCCACGACCGACGCGGCAGTCTCACCGCTATGGAAGTGGAATCCCCGCCCGCCGCCTTCGCAATCGATGATGCAGTCGTACGGGCCGTTCTCGCTGCGGACCGTGATGGCCCTCGTCTCGCCTTCCGCAAGGCCGTTGCTGAAGTCGAGGTCGCGGTTGCCTGCGCCGGTGTAATGGCCGTCGAGGACAACCACCTCGTCGCCGTCGCTGGCCGCATCGATCCCCGCTTGAATCGTACAAAACGGGTCCGACGGCGTGCCGCTGCCCGGGCCGGGGCAGTTGTCGTCATCCACGTACCACGTGGTCTGGGCATGACCGGACGACACCGCCAAGACCGCCGTGGTGGCAAACGCTACGCCCAAAAAAACGAAGCCTCTCTGAGACATGGTGGATTGCCTCCTTCCTCCAGGGTATGCATGGCGCACGCTGGACGGCCCACACGCGTGCGACGCGACTCGCAAGCCAGTCTACCAGGTTGACAGCCGGTAGTCAACATCACGTATCTGGAAGCTGTCTGAGGCGTGAAGCGTCGTTTGTGAGGCGCGAGGCGTCGTTTGTGAAGCGTGAAGCGTCAGACAGGCACGAGATACGCTTCACGGGATACGCTTCACGAGATACGCTTCACGAGATACGCTTCACGCTTCACGAGATACGAGACCGCCGCCATGGACTCGCCAACCGTTTTTCCAGAGCTCAAGGGCCAACGCTATGACTGCGACGGCTGCGGCAAGTGTTGCCGGGAGTTGGTCGTTCACCTGACCGAGGGGGACCGCAAGAAGATCGACCGGCAGAAGTGGGGAGGCAAACTCGACCGGCCGGCGTACATCCCCTTCGACCGCGGCTTCGTGCTGAACCACAAGCCCAACGGCGAGTGCGTTTTTCTGCGCGAGGACACGCGGTGCCGCATCCATGCCGAGTTCGGCCTCACGGAGAAGCCGCTCGCCTGCCAGCTCTATCCGTTTACGCTCGATCCCGATGGCGACGCGCTTCGCGTCTCGGTGCGTTTCGACTGTCCGAGCATCGCCAAGAACACCGGCGGCTCGCTGGCCAAGCACAAGCAGGACGTCGTCCGCATCGCCACGGCATTCAAGGCCGCCAAGCTCAAGGAGTTGGCCACGCCCACAACGCCGGTCGAATTGGCCGCCGGCCGGATGATGTCCGGCGGAGAGTTGGACGACCTCGTGGGGCATCTCGATCGCTGGGTGCGGGATGCGGATCGACCAATCATGCAGCGCCTGCTCGGCCTGGACAACCTCCTCGACACGCTCGGCGCGGCCAGGCTCGGGGGAATTCACGGCGCGCGGTTCGACGAACTGATCGGGATGCTTATGGGCGACCTGCCAAGCGTCGTCGAATCGTTCGACGCCCGCTCGGTCCGGCCGCCAAGCCGGAAACAGCTCAAGCTGTTGCGGCACGCGGTCTTCGTCCATTGTGAGAGCACACGGCTTGAAGAGGCCTGTGCCGGGCTGCTCGGCAGGCTGTCGAACCGCGTGGACCAACTCAAACGCGCGCGGCGGCTGGCCGCCGGCACGGGCGACATACCGCCGCTACTGCGAGCCCATGGCGGTAGTGAGGCCGGGCCTTGCCGCGCCGCGTTCGAGCAGCTCGAACAGATCCGGCCCGAGGCGAGACCTTCGTGGCGCCGCCGCCTCAGCGATGAAAACACGGGCGAGGCGCCCGTGCCACAGGAGCCTGCCAACACGGGCGAGACGCCCGTGCCGCAGGAGCCCGCCAACACGGGCGAGACGCCCGTGCCGCAGGAGCCCGCCAACACGGGCGAGACGCCCATACCACAGGAGCTTGCCAACACGGGCGAGACGCCCGTGCCACAGGAGCTTGCCAACACGGGCGAGGCGCCCGTGCCGCAGAGGCTCGGCGGCATAGACCAGGCGTCTGTACTACTGACGACTGGAATCGTCGCGTCTCGCGAGGAAACCTGTGGCACCGGCGTCTCGCCGGTGGGGTCACGGGCGGGACGCCCCTGCCACAGTTTGGTTGCGGCCGGAGGCCGCGCGGTGCCACAAGCGCCTGGACCGCAGACGCCGGCGCCACGGACGACCGCCGATGATGTTGGCCTGCTGCTGACACGCTATCTTCGGACCCGCATCATCGGGCGGACCGCGTTCGGGCCCGGCTATCACGGCTGGCCGGTCCTCGACGGGCTTCGCGCCTTGATGTTGGCGGTGGCCGTTGCCGGCTGGCTAACGCGGTATGTTGCCCTCTGTGAGGGGCGGATGGCGTACGGCTGCGACGACGTGGCCAGGGCGATCGGCATCGTGGATCGCAACGCCACACGGGGTCCCGAGCTCCGCACCCGATCCGCCCGGCTGCGTGTCCAATACCTGGCGCAGGATCAAGGCATCCTCCGGCTCCTCTGCGCGTATTCGATATGACCGCACATCCGGATGCGACTGCCGATCGACACGCACCTTGAAACAAGGTGGGCAACCCGTGCTTAGAACAAGGCGGGCCACCCGGCCCCAGCACCGGGCACATCGCTATCCTTGGGATGCCTCGTAGTCCTTGATCTTGACGTTCCACGAGGCAGGCACGCACTTGGGGCATTCGGAATAATGCCACAAGCCGACCCTGGCGACGAGGGTCCCGCAATCCTCGCAGTAGACCGGCCCCGGCCCCAGGCCCGGCTTGCACCGCAGGTGAGCCAAGGGGTTCAGGCCCTTCCGCCCGCCACATTCACGGCAGTATTGACCCATTTCGACTTCTCCCGCTTCGGGGCGCTCCGCTCGCCCAGATCGCGAGTAGCCCGCCGATCGAACTACCCTTCATGTTCCCTCACAGCCTCGCCGTGCGAACTCAGCGCACGCGACACGCGGCTCTATTTCTCTGTCGCCTTGAGTTTCTCGTACTCGTCCTTGGCTAGCAACTCCTGCTTCTGGCGGAAAACGTTCAAACGGAAGTACTTCTTGACACCGCTTTCCGGTTCGACGGAATGCCCGTAAATCCACTTGCAGTCAGGGCGGATCCGGATGCAGCGAGACCATGTCCCCGCTCGCCCGACGGCGAAATGGACCTTGCCCGTGGGTAGGTCGAGCGTGACTTCCGCGTTGGGCGCCGTGACGCCGGAGAGGGTGATCTTGATACCGGCGGTAATGTAGTTCGACTTGTACCGTAGTTGCGCACTACACGCCAACAACTCGAAGTCCACCTGATCGATCGCGCTCTTCTGCTTCTGCTTGCGAAGGGCGAGAATCTTGCCGTGGATGACTTCCAGGTCGCGGAGCTTCTTAACCACAAATGTGGCTCTCACAGGACGCACCTCTATGTTCGTGCCCGGTAGTGGCTTCGACACGGCCTCTGGGTCCGTTGGCCGTGGGTCGGGATCCCTGTAGTCGAAATCGTTCACTCCCACGGATTTGATTGCCTCTTTCAGAACCTCCCATTCATCGGCCGACTTGTCGTGGGAGTCCTTACGAACGTTCTCAAACTGCATGGTCACGCGAACGTCAGTAATTTCCGGCGCTGAGATGCATCCCCAAGCCATGAGAAGAAAAACCGTGCAAAACCCAATTGCGAGCTTTACCATCATTCGTTCCTCCGGCTCGGGGGCCTCCCGATCATCTGTAACTCCAGATTCTACTGTGTTCGATCCGCGCCCGTGGCGGATTCTTCAAGATCATTGCGCCGGGATAACCTCCTCGAATGTGCGCCAGGCAGATTCGAAATCCGACCCGAGTAAGCGAACACGCACGGGGAAAGGCCTATCCTCGTCCACTCCTCCGCTAGCAAAAAGCACCACAAACTCATAGTAGTCATTCCCCCCCTGACAAGCATTTACGAAGGTGCTTCCCGACTGGGAGCATGCGTCCACGAGGTACGAACTTTGGCTTCCTGTGAAGAAACCAATGTTTGAATCAAGCGACTCAACGTCGAACCGGAAGATACAACATGACGAATCTTGAGGACGCTCTCCTGTGATGCGCAGGTTCATCCACACCATGCTACCCTGTGGATTCAAGGGCTCCTGATCCCGGATGTCAAAGTCAAAGGACGTAACCTGCCCGATTTCCGACGTGCCACAATCCTCGGGGCAGTTTGTGCTATCCTCGCCTGCGTCGCAGACGCCATCTCCGCACACAGGTCCGCCTGCCTCGCAATCCTGGGGGCAGTTTGTGCTATCCTCGCCCGCGTCGCACACACCATCTCCGCAC
>JAFGQA010000132.1 GCA_016935885.1 Phycisphaerae bacterium
CCCGACCGCTTCATGCACCTGCTCTGGCGGTTCAATTTCCCCATCTCGATGTTGACCTGGGATGTGATTGCCCTCAACGGGTACCTGCTATTAAACCTGCATATCTGCGGCTACCTGCTCTATTGTGCTTACTGCGGGCGTCAGCCGTCAAAAGCCTTCTACATCCCCTTTGTGTTCATCGCGATTGTGTGGGCCGTCAGTATTCACACCGTAACCGCGTTCTTGTACGTGGGCTTGGGCGGACGACCCTTCTGGAACTCGGCGATTATTGCACCACGCTTCCTGGCGAGCGCCTTCGCCGCGGGGCCGGCGTTCATCATCCTGACCCTTCAGATCGTCCGCCGATGCACCGCCCATTCGGTTAGTGATGATGCCCTGCTGACGCTACGTCGTATCGTGCAGGTCGCTTTGATCATCAACATGTTCTTGCTGGCCTGCGAAGTGTTCACGGAGTTCTATACCGACTCGGCCCACGTGGCCTCGGCCCGCTATCTCTACTTCGGTTTGCACGGACGAACAGCCCTCGTCCCCTGGATCTGGACTGCGATTGGAATGAACCTTGTCGCGACAGCGCTGTTCATGCTTCCCGCCTCACGCAGCCTCAAGACCCTCAACGTTGCGTGTATCTTGGCCATCGTCGGCATCTGGATCGAGAAGGGCATGGGGCTGATAGTACCGGCATTCGTACCCACGCCGCTCGGTGAAGTCGTCGAGTACGTGCCGACGATTCACGAAGTGATGGTCTGCCTCGGGATCTGGGCCCTGGGACTGCTGCTCTACACGATCTTCGTGCGTGTCTCGGTCCCAGTGCTTGCCGGTCAAGTGACCTATGCTCGGCGTTTGGAACAGGAATCTGGAAAACGCCCGTTGGTTGCGGCCGGCGCGTCCCCTTCGGCCTAACAAGGGAGTGAAACCGTCATGAGTCGATCGATCTTCGCCCGCACACGGCGCGTTGCCTTCTGCGCAAGCGCCTTCGCGCTGCTTGCGTCAACCTCTGTCGCATTCGCTCAGGCGTGGGGACTGCCGGAGATGTCCCCAGAAACGAAAGCCTGCGTTGAGTGCCATAAGTTGGAGAATACGCCCATTTATCAGCAGTGGGGCAACAGCAAGCATTTCCGCGCCAACGTCGGCTGTTACGAGTGCCATGCGGCCAAAGAGGGCGAGGTCGATGCCTTCAAACACGAAGGGCAGTGGATCGCCACGATCGTCTCACCCAAGGACTGCGCCCGCTGCCACGCGACTGAGGCTGAGGAGTTCTCCCACTCGCACCATTCCAAGGCCGCCCGCATTCTTGGTTCACTCGATAATGTCCTGGCCGAGGTGGTTGAAGGCAATCGCGGCATGATCACGCCCGCCTTCCAGAACGGAAACAGCGCCGCTGCCGTCAGCGGGTGCTGGCAATGTCATGGGAGCGAAATCAAGGTCCTGCCCGGCGGCAAGCTGGACCCGGCCACGTGGCCCAACACCGGGATCGGGCGCATCAACCCCGATGGCTCGGAGGGTTCGTGCTCAGCCTGCCACAGCCGGCATTCCTTTTCCGCCTGGCAGGCCCGGCACCCGGACAATTGCGGCAAGTGCCACATGGGACCGGACCATCCCCAAATGGAAATCTACTACGAATCGA
Organism: Phycisphaerae bacterium; assembly: GCA_016935885.1. Next base: position 1,625 of record JAFGQA010000132.1, read on the forward strand.
AGCACGGCATCGCTTTTCGGGCGTTCAAAGACAAGCTCAATATGGACTCGTCCAAATGGGTCGTCGGCGAGGATTATCATCTCGCCCCGACGTGCGCCACCTGCCATATGAGCGCCACACCCAGCCGCCCGGCCACGAAAAACCGCCCCGCGCGCCCGGGGCTGCCGGTTAGCCACGACGTCGGCCTGCGCATCAGTTGGAACAATCGGCCGGCGATTTCGATTCGACCGGAAGTGAGCGACAAGAAGATGGGCTTTCCCGGCGCGGATATCAACTGGGAGACGCGGCGCAGTAACATGAAAACCGTTTGCATCAATTGCCACGAACAGCAGTGGGTCGACAACTTCTACGTGCAGTACGACAGCCTGATTGAGCTGTACCACGCAAAATTCGCTCGGACCGGACTTGAACTGTACAACCTGGCCAAGCCACTTCTGACTGAGCCGCAGTTCTCGAACAAGCTGGATTTCACCTGGTTCGAGATCTGGCATCACGAGGGACGTCGTGCCCGGCACGGTGTCTCCATGATGGGGCCTGACTATACCCACTGGCACGGCACGTACGAGGTGGCGAAGCACTTCTACTCGGAAATGGTCCCCGAGCTGCGCGAGTTGATTCACCAGGGGAAGGCATCGGGTGACGAAGAGAAGGTCAAGGCCGCCGAGGCGCTGGAGGCGAGGCTGGCCGAGGTGCTCAACTCGGCAAACCATAGCTGGTACCTAAACAAGATGGATCCCGAAGAGCAGAAAGCCCGTCAGCAGCGTCAAGAGGAGTTCAAGAAACGCTACGGCGAGTAGTCAGTCGGGATCCAAAGGCGCAACCTTGAAGTTCCTGCCTCCGGGTCACCTTGGCGCGGAGCGCTGGTTTTCAAGTTGGCATTCATGGGTCGCGTGCTGGCAAGCCCCGTGATGATCTACCGAAATCCCAGGTCCAGTGGCTATAGCAATCTGAGATTGACTGTAGCGTCCGACCGCCGCGTCGGTAGTAAAAAACCGGCGATTCTCGTCGGTCGACAGTGGCGTCCGCCGCTACGTGGTCTCTTGAATTGCCCTAACGACTTCCAGCGGTGCAGGCTGCAAGTCCTCCTGAAGACCGGCACCGCGGCCGAGGCGGAGGGAACGGGCGTACCGCCGAGTCTGGTGCTGGAATTCGCGGCCAGTGGACATGGTAAGCTGGGCAATTTTGGCTCCACCCGGGGGCTCTTCGGGCACTCGTCCCGGAGGGGATAGAAGCCGAGGGGTCTTGGGGGCGAGCAGCCCCCAAGGGATCGGCGACAACGCGCCGATGCCGGATCTTGTTCGACGAACGAACAGCGTTCCACGTATCGCCTGCCGCCGGGTAACGCAGCAGGGTAGCGTGGAGATGCACCAGCATCTCAGGAGACCGGCCGGGGCGAACTCCGGCTTTCCTGGTTGAAAGCTGCCTCGCTGAGCGGCGCAGGCCTGACGTGTCGAGAATCGTGTGGCGTAGGCGTGTCAGTGCAGCCAGAGAATTGTGATGACGAGCACACCCATGGCGACAAAGGCGTTTCGCATGCTTATGTGGCTGGCCATGGCGTAATTCGTAACGATGAGAGTGTAACCCTGGTTCAACAAGATCATCTTCACGAGCTTCGCCTTCTCGACCTCGTCATGGCCAGCAACCGCGCTCCCCGGTTCGCGCGTTTGGAGCCAGCGGTCGTATTGGCGGTTGACCCCAATCGCCCGTATCGCGCAACTCCCGCTCATGACTAGCCACACGACGACAGCCGTGAGTATTACGCGGAATAGGTTGGCCGGGGCGTCCGGCTGCTTGAACAGGTCATCTTTGAGCAGGGCCAGGCCGGCGGCCAGCAATCCAGTCACGACCGCTATCGTGGCGGCGTTCCCCTGCACGCGCTGCTGAACCGCGGCTCGTCGCCGCATCTCGAGCTCGTGTGACTCCTGCAGTTCCTCCAGGCCCACATCAAGATAGCCGCGATGGGCCTCGTCCAACTCGGCTGACCGGGCGGCTGCGAGCAGGACGGGCGTGTGTTTGCGATCAAAAAGCCAGCACTCAAGGAGAGGGACAATCTGGCGGAGAAACCGCGTCGCGAGCCGCTTGAACGAATCCAATACGCTGCTTAGGTGCGCCCACTTGAGGTTCTTCGCACTCTCAGCGACGGACGGTACAAGTTTGGCGACCTCGATGGCGGCTGCGACGATAGCGCACGTACAGAGTGGTAGCAAGCGCGCCGCTCGGCGCAAGGCATGGGCAGCCGAGGCTCTAGGATCTGCGGGACCGTCCTGGTGGTGTGTCATCGCTCTCCGGCGCAAAGTGCATCCGCCAGGGCGCGATCAATTCGCATCCCGGTCGGCTCAAGAAGCCACGCCCATTCGCCAGTGGGATTGATCTCCAGGAAGTAATAAACGTCGCCGACCAGCGCCAGATCGATGGCCCCGTACGTGAGGTGCAGCATCCTGGTGAGCTCGACGCAACGCATCTGGATATCGTTTGGCAGCAAATGAACCGCGAACGTCGCGTCTTCCTTGGCCAGACGCCAGTCGCCCTCGATCCCCGCGCCGTTGCACTTGACCGACGCGGCGTAGCATGTCTCTCCGACGACCGTGACGCGGATGTCGAGTTTGCCCTTCAAATGTTGCTGGAGCACGGCCGGCATCGAGGACAACGAATCAGCGTGGACATCATCGATACCGACCCGCTGCGTGTAAAGGAACGCGTCCTGGTCTTCCATGCGCACCAGAAAAGAGTCCAATGCTTTCAAAGCGGCTCGTTGTTCGGAATCCCATATTGGCGATGCGGCATGTGGCGCAGTGTTTCCGATCAGCGTCGCGGGCACCGTAAAGCCAGTTCGGTTGGCGCACAGGAGTTGGTATGGCTTGCACTCGGCGGTGTAGACGGCCTGCGGGTGGTTGATCCAGCGAGCCTGATCGAACACGATTAGGCTGCGCACGAACGCCGCCCATTGGTGCCGCTTGAGCAGTTCCTCCGGTTTCCAGCGGCCCACGCTGCTTTCGCGCAGGTAGGTGGGGGCGCGGTAGAGAATAGCAGTCAGCGTCTCATGCGTGATGGCAATGTCGCGGCCCTCGCTCCGAATCGACAGCGCCGGCTGGACGGGATCTAGCGCAACCGTGTCATCGGCCAACAGGTCCAGGTCCAACCGGTGATACGTCACACCCCGCCGTCGGAGTTCCGCAACGACGTAGTCCGTTGCGAAGTCGCGGGAATTAGCAACAAGCAGAATCACGGAATCACACAAAGTCCTTATACAGCATGATGCCGTTTACTCTCCCTTCATGTCCTCGCCGGTTTCGATATCCGCCTTCTTCGACATCGGCGGGCGCGGTTTGGGAGGCGGCGGTCGCGGTGATGGTTGCGGCCGGGGTGACGGCTTCGGGGGTGAGGCATCAGCGAATGCGGCACCGTCCGCGAAGAGTGCCTCGGCAGCATCGCTATCCACCCACGCACCAATGTCGCGCCGGTAGCGCCAACCGGTGATGGGTCGGATAGGGTCCACCGGAAAACGGTGCGCGAGTCGGATCAACAGGTGTTCACTCATCTCAGATCCTCCCGTATCGGTTACAGCGAGCGCCTTCCTCCGCTTTCCGCGGCGCATCGTTGGTCGCGGTTCAGGGCCGCTCCTTGGGACAGATTCTGGACTATCGTACCCCCTAACCTGCAACCGTTCCACGGTCCGAACGGGTAGACTCCTTCGTTCCTCACGCGTGATTGAGGTGACCGTTATCCATTCGGCGGATCTTCACCCGGATGGCCCTTCTTCCTGGACGGCACCCGTGTACGGCGATGCGCAAATCCCATCAAATCGGGTCTTATCGCCCGGACGCGATGGGGGACTCTGGAGCGCTCGCCGTTCGCAGTAGTGCCCGGGATGACAACTTGGGGCCGGTGTTCAAGAAGGCGGAGGTGTCTGAATAACAGTCTTTCCGTCGCCGCGAGGAGCCGCGGCGCACACGAATCGCCGGCCTACCGGACCCACGTCGTTGTAACGGGGGACACGACGAGTACCACGACCACGCCTCAAGCCTCGCACCCCCCGCCGCTACGAGAACCGATCTGGGTAAGCGTTCAGGCAGTTTCGGTTAATTGCTCGCGGGTTGGATTAGCGACGGAGCAGGAATACCAGCTGAGTGACAACAACACGCG
>JAFGQA010000012.1 GCA_016935885.1 Phycisphaerae bacterium
ACCATGCTCGCAATCTCCTCAACAATAAGTGGTGCGACTGTAGGGCGTCAGTTGAGGCCTGTCAAGAAACGCCCAGATCGGTGGACGCGTCATGTCCCGACCGGTTCTGATAGACACGGATATGGGTGTTGACGACGCCATGGCCATTGCGCTGGCCCTGAGTTCCAGTGAGGTAGAGCTGGCGGGGCTGGTCAGTGTCGGCGGAAACGTGTCGCTCGATCAGGCGACAGCCAACATCAGACGTCTGTTGAGCGGCCTGGCGCCGGAATCGCTGCCCGTGATGGCCAGAGGTCTGGATCAGGATTTCGCCGGTCTCAAAGACGCGACTCACGTCTTCGGCCAGGACGGTCTGGGCGGGGTCGATCTGCCGGTGCCTTCGGGCTTCGCGCCGGGCGGGTTTCTGGAGGCTTACGAGCAGCTTGCCGCGCAGCACGGGCACTTGCTGACGGTGGTGGCCCTGGGGCCGCTCACCAATCTGGCGGCGGTGTTGCGAGAGAAGCCGGATGTGTTAACCAAGGTCGGCCAGATCATCGTCATGGGCGGGGCGATCTGGTGCCCGGGCAACATCAGCCGCTGGGCCGAGTTCAACTTCTATCGTGACCCGGCGGCGGCAGCGACGGTCTTGTCGGCAGGGTTGCCGCTGACGGTGGTACCGCTGGATGTGACCCGCCAGGTGGCGATGGACGAATCGCATACCGCGCACCTTTCGCGCGGGGGGACGCGAGCCGGCGACCTGCTGGCCCGCATGATCCGGTTTCTCATGGAGCGCAAGACCGAGACGTCGGCCCCCGGCTCATTCATCGTGCACGACGCGGTGGCGATGGGGGTTCTGCTCTGGCCGAAGCTGTTCATGCGATCGAAGATGGGGGTGGAGGTCGTTGCCTCGGGTGAGCAGGCCGGGCGGTGCAAGCCGGTGGTGGTCAAGGACAAATCCCGCCAGATCGGCGTGGTCATTTCCGTCAATGTCGGCGAATTCATGGAGAACATGCTCGGGCAACTCAGCGAGGAGAAGTTTGGGGTTTGAGAGCTGTCAGCAATCAGCGATCAGCGATCAGCCATCAGCCATCAGCCAAGCCGGATTTGATGGCGCCGGTTGGCTGCTGCGGCGGTTCAGTTACGCGCGCAATGGCCTCGGCCGGCAGAACCCGCGAGGCATAGAGGTACAGGGCCAGAGGAACGCATGCGACGGACAACGTGTGGAGCATAGCGCCAACGGCATACCAAGCGAACCTGTTGTTCTGGCCTGAAAAACTCCCCAGGGAAGCCGTGATCAACCAGCGTGCGTTGACCAGGAGGCAAAGCACGACGGAAACGACCAGGAGTGATTTGAGGCGACGAGCTGCGGAGGACGGAATCTGCCAGGCTCGCCTAGCGACCATGATGCTCCAGCCGCACGTGACGAAGAGCATGACCGCCGATGGGCCCGAGTTGAGTGCGATCCGCGACCAGGGGACGACGCTTGTTCTCATGATGAACTCGCCGGCGACAGAGAGGGTGATGCTTGTCACTTGGGCGAGGTCGCGCAGAGCGCCGGCTGCAAGGATGAAGACGAGCACGGATAGCCAGTCCCGCCGGGGTCTGGGATGTCGGAGTGGAAGCATCCGCACGTCTTCGGACGTGCTGCGGCGCAGAGATCGTTTGAGACCAGTCCACAGGATATAGATTAGAATGAGCGAATGGATCGCCGGTGGACCGGCGAATGCGAAGCCCTGCTGTATCAGGGCAAAGAGGAGTTGTCCGCGAACCTCTCCGCTGCGCAGGTCTGCCAACATGAGGCCGAGCGGGACAAGTAGGAGCATCGCAGGCAAGGCCTTGAGCAGAAACAAGGCCAAAGCAGCCTTGCGGCCCCAGTCGACACGGTGCCGAAGGCCGGCAATGGACAGAGGTGCCAGGCAGATCGTGACGAGCGCCTCATAGAAGCGACCGAGGTAAATTGGGCGTGCCAGGACGCCAGACAAGCCTGAGGACAGCCGCGCGTAGGCTACCATGGCTGCCAAAACAAGCAGAGTCGCGGCCATGAGGCCCGTGAGGTAATACCTCATCAGCCGGGGCCATTCTGGCAGGTAACTGCTCGCCATCTCCTGCGGGTCGAATGGAGTACCGCATTCCGGGCAGCGGTTCTCGGTGAGCCCGCGAAGGGAGTATCCGCAGTGAAGGCATGATGCGTCGGCGAGGGGGTCGTCATGCAGGACGGAATCAGCCTGCAGTGATGTCGCAGCCGACACCTCGTCGGGTTTCGCAACATCAGATTGCCCGTGTACTTCCATTGAAGGTATCCGTGTGGCCCGGCCCGTATGCTAAGGGCGGTCGATTCGGTCTGCAATCCGAAATCTGCCATTTGAGATCCCCAGTCAGTCGCGGACGCAACGGTTCAGCAGTCTGGGATCCCGGGAGTATGGCACCCCAACAGACTGGCTGACCAACAGACCAATAGACCAACAGACCAACAGACTAACAGACTAACAGACTCCCCACCCAATCGCGTATCATGTGTGCGATGTTCCACCAGTTGGACGACACCATCGTGGCCGTTTCGTCTCCGGCCGGGACTGGAGTGCGGGGGATCATCCGGCTCAGCGGGCCGGGTGCGTTTGGTCTGGCCGCGGGTGTGTTCACCTGTGGTGACAGGCGATCTCTGACGGAGCTGCCGGGCCACCGCCGTGTTGCCGGTCGCTTATGGATGGAAGTGACGGTCTCAGTGCCCGCCGAGGCATACACGTTCCGTGCCCCGGCCAGCTACACGCGCCAGGATGTGATCGAACTCCACACCATTGGCTCGCCCGCGGTGCTCGCCGCGATTCTGGAGCGTTTGACGACTGCCGGCGCACGGCCGGCGGAGCCCGGCGAGTTCACCGCCCGGGCGTTTTTCTCCGGGGCGATGGACCTGACGCGCGTGGAGGGCGTCGCGGCGATCATCCATGCCCGCAACGATTCGCAGCTTCGCGCGTCGGAGGCCCTTCTGCATGGTCGTTTGACTCGCCGGTCCAACGAGCTCCGCGAGCAGCTTGTCGATCTGCTGGCCCTCATCGAAGCGGAAATCGACTTCTCCGAAGAAGCGGTTGAGTTCGTGACGCCGCAACGGGTTGTGGAGGTGGTCGGCCGCGTCTCGGAAGAGCTGGCCTCGCTGATCCATCATGCCCCATCGATCGAGCGGCTTGAAAGCCTTCCAGAAGTGATGCTTGTGGGGCGGCCCAATGCGGGGAAGAGCACGCTGATGAATGCCCTCACCGGCATGGATCGGGCGATTCAGTCCGCCATGCCGGGCACCACGCGTGATGTGCTTTCCGCTCCGCTGAGCGTTCCAGGAGGTGAAGTGATGCTGCTGGACGCTGCGGGGTTGGATGTCGACGCCGGTGCGTTCGTCGATGAAAACGCCGCACACCCGGACGTGAAGGCCCAGGCCGCCGCACGCCGCTCGATCCTGCGAACAGACATGTTGATTCTCGTCGTTGACGCGACCGATTCGCCGCGAAAAACACTGGAATCGCTGCGGCGCACCGTGCCCCCTCGCCCAATGTGCGTTGTTCTGAGCAAAGCAGACCTGGCCCTGCCGACGGAGCTCGATCGCCTGGCAGGACAGTTGAGAGGGCCCACGCCGGTGCATGTCGTCAGTGCGATCACAGGGCAGGGTGTGGATTCGCTGCGCGAGCAGATCGGCAGGGCCGTGTTTGCCGCCGGCGAATCGAGTGCAGCCGAGATTCTGACGCTTTCCGACCGCCAGCGTCAGTCGCTTCGCAGCGCATATGACGCCTTGCGCCGCGCGCGCCACCTGTGCGAGGATTGCCCCAGCGTCATGAGCGCTGCCGAGTTGCTCGCAATCGAGATTCGCGAGTCGATCAACGCGCTCTCGCTGCTGGTCGGGGAGGTTGCAACCGAGGAACTGCTGGGCCGGATCTTCTCTCGCTTCTGCGTCGGCAAGTGAAAATAGTAAAGAGTGCCCGCGCGATCGGTCGATATAAAAAAACGGCGTCCAAACTTGAGGACTTTTTGCAGGAAAACCTCAGGAAACGCCAAGGTTCTTTGACAAGCGTTTGATTGTTCGTTTAGGCCTGCTACCAGAAAGGAGATACCTCGGTGGCAAAGAAGAAAGCCAAAAAGGCCAAGAAAGCCAAGAAGGCTACTCGTAAGAAGAAGTAAGCCGAAGCAAACATCAGCCGCGGTTGCCGCCTGACAGTGTGTGCCGGGAACGGCCCCATCAGTGCGAGGTTGCGGCGGTCGCTTCTTCGCTTAGTTTGGAAGAACGACAACACAATGTGGGAAGTGCCCCGCGCCACGGCAGCACTTCCCATTTTTATGCGCCTTGCCACTTCAAGCTCTCCAACAGTATTGAAAACCGGGTTGAGAGACGAAAATGCGCCACCGCGCTGACATTCGGATGACAGCTTCTCTCTTCGCTCGCATGTTGCCAGGCTGGCTGTTACGATCGTCCTGCGCAGGACCGATATATGTGATCAACAGGAGGCGCGGTTGCCGGCGGCTGTTGATGCGTGCCGAGCACCGAGTGCGGACGGATTGAACGATGTTACGCAAGTCAGGGCCGTCAAGACGCAAGCGCCGAGGCCAATCACGGCGGATTCCACCTCATGTATGGAGCAACTATCCTGAGGATCGCCTCCTTGACATACGATTGTGTGATCTGGGAGTGGGCCTGTCGCGCAGGCCGATCAAGCACTGCATCGAGCGGATCTACCAGGAGTTGGAGCAGCGACAAATCCGCTTTCGGCCACACTTCTGGCTGGGGGAGGAGTGGTTCACGCCCGACGGCATTCCCGGTGCGGCCATCCCCTTCTATCTGGCTCATCCGCGTCTGGCGCGTCTCGAACGAAGCCAGATGCTGGAGGCCGAGGGGGGCACCTACAAGTGGTGCATGCGCATCCTACGTCACGAGGTCGGGCACGCGATCGACCACGCGTATCTGTTTCACCGCCGTCGCCGGTGGCAGCAGCTTTTCGGCAAGTCATCGCAGCCGTACCCGGAGCGATACGTCCCCAAGCCCGATAGCAGGCGATACGTCCTGCATCTTGACCACTGGTACGCACAGAGCCACCCGGACGAGGATTTCGCCGAGACCTTCGCCGTCTGGCTGCGGCCGAAAGCGTGGTGGCGAAAGCGCTACCAGGGCTGGCCGGCACTCAAGAAACTTGAGTATGTGGACGCCCTGATGCAGGAGATCGCCGGGCAGCCTCCGGTGGTCGCTTCTCGCAAGGTCATTGATCCGCTATCGAAGATCCGCAAGACGCTTCGCGAGTACTACGAGCAGAAGCGGTCTCGGTACGGAGAGGGTCTGCCGGGCTTTTACGACCGCGACCTGCGCAGACTCTTCTACGGTACGGGTGACAGTCCGCAACGAGAATCCGCAGCGTCGTTCATTCGCCGCCATCGCGCCGAAGTCCGGCGGATCGTGTCGCGCTGGACGCGGGAGTATCAGTATACGTTGGATCTGGTCATGCGAGAGATGGTCGCGCGGTGCCAGGAGTTGAATCTGTACGTGCAAGGGCCGCGCGAGCAGGTCAAAATGGACTTCGCCATACTCCTGACCGTCGAGACGATGAACTACATCCACAGCGGCCGTCGACGGTTGCTGATTATGTGAGCCATGAAGAAGAAGCGTGTTCTGGCCATCATGCACAAGGACTTGGTGCCCCCCGACAGCATCGAGGGGTTGACCGAGGCCGAGATTGCGCCGTTCAAGACCGAGTATGACGTCATCACCGCGTGCCGCACACTGGGTCACGAAGTCAGGTTGTTGGGTATTCAGGGCGACTTGAGCGTTCTGGGCAGGACGATCGAGGAGTGGAAGCCGCACATTGTTTTCAACCTGCTCGAGGAATTCGACGGCGAAGCGGTGATGGACCAGAACGTGGTGAGTTATCTGGAGCTGCTCAAGCTGCCATACACTGGCTGCTCTCCGCGCGGGCTGATCCTCGCCCGCGACAAGGGCCTGTCGAAGAAGATTCTGAGCTACCACCGGGTTCGAGTGCCGGCGTTCGCCGTTTTTCCGAGGCGTAAGGCCGTCAAGCGGCCAAATCGTCTCAAGTTCCCGCTGTTTGTGAAATCACTGGTTGAAGAAGCCTCGCTGGGCATCGCCCAGGCCTCGGTCGTGGACGATGATGAGAAACTCAAGGAACGCGTGGCGTTCATCCATGACCGGGTGGGCACGGATGCCATCGCTGAGGAGTACATCGAGGGGCGGGAACTCTACGTCAGCGTGTTGGGCAATCGCCGGCTCGAGGTATTCCCGATCTGGGAGCTCAAATTCACCAAGGCAGGCGACGATGTTCCCCTGATCGCGACGGCGAAGGTCAAATTCGATCTGCGATACCAGAGGAAGCTCGGAGTGGAGACGTCCGAGGCAAAAGACCTTGCTCCCGAGGCGGTGAAGGGGATACTCAGGCTGTGCAAGCGGATCTACCGGAACTTGGGGCTCAGGGGCTACGCCCGAATCGACATGCGCATGACGGCCGAGGGGCAGGTGTATGTGCTGGAGGCCAATCCGAATCCACAATTGGCCCGTGGAGAGGATTTCGCCGAGGCCGCCCGGGCGGTGAACATTTCCTACGAGCAGCTTATCCAGCGGATCATCAGCCTGGGGCTCGGCCGGGCTCGGTAGGCCGTGTTTTGCGCGGGCCAACGACCCAACCGGCGTGGCCGAGGAGGAGTTCCGCACCAGCCGTCCGCAGAACCGACGGACCGGAGTCTCGCTAACCATATGTCGGGCAATAGGCTACGGAATCTCGTTGGGCGATTTCATCAGAAACGAAACCTCGGGACTTCGGCAGAGCCTGTGAAACCGGCCTCCAGCCGGTCGGACCGGCAGGATGCTGGTCCCACACAGGGTTTTGTTACAGTCCATTAACCTTCCGGGAGTGGAGAATCGATATTCTCGTGAGTAGAATTGATATCGGGCCCTTTCGCTTGGGATGTTTCCTTTTCAAGAGCGGTCCGCTATGGGTAACACGACATGCCGGTGGAGACTTTGTTGATCAGCGGCCCGCCCGGAGGCGGGAAGAGCTTGTTGGCCCGTCTTATTGCGAGCGAAGTGCTCGACTGTCCCGCCCATTACCTTCGCACACATAAGTCGGACGACGGACACACCAATGCCATCGTCCCGGTCGAGCAAGAGGACGATGATTCTGCGCCGATTTGGGCGTCGTCCTTTACAGTCAGCTATACTCCGGAAAGGGTGTTTGAGACTCTTCCGGACGGGCTGCGCGAAGTGCGCAAGCTCGACCGCTATGGCTTCGCGATCATAGAGGCTGACGGAGATCCGTCTCTTCGGCACGCGTACCCTTATGACTACCGCGTTTTCGTGATGCCCCCGCCTTCTGACGTTCATCAGGTGTTCCGGGACACGTGTGAGGCGACCCATGCCTTGCAGCAGGTGATGCAGGACACGGCCTCGTTCGCATCGGAGATCTTCGGTCTGTTCAATTCCGCCTGTTTCGACGACGGGGTAGGCGTGGCGCACCACGAAGCGATGTCGACCGGGCCTGCACAGTCGGCGGTGGAACGACTTGAGATTGCCGAGTCACAAGTCCGCGGTTTCCTCAATTCTCCGTTGGGTGTCGAAATCGCCTCGCGGATTCAG
>JAFGQA010000133.1 GCA_016935885.1 Phycisphaerae bacterium
CCACGGGCGGCTTGTCCGCCCGTGCGGTCTCTCCGGTGGGCGCGTGGGGCATACACACTGGCAGGCAAGCTGCCAGTGGCACCCGCCCAGACTCTCATGCACCCCTCAACGCAGGGTCCGCGACAGCCTCGGCCGGGCAGCGGTGGACGATCAGACAAACCCACGAGGGCGGTGGCGGCCGTGGCCACAACGGTGCCAGTGCCCACGCTGGCATGGGTGTGCTCCCGATGCGCAGCATACCACAGCCGCGCGGGATTGCGCAGAAGCCGCTTGCGAAAACGACAGAGCTGATGGCAATCCCTGTGTGGATTGACCGGGAGCATCCTTCACGATCCTCACGCCGCGTTGGCGTTGGCCTTCCGCTTCGCTGCCGGCTGCGGCACGGTGCCGCGCAGGTGGGCGGGGGTCAACCGACGCCAGGTCTGTTGCAGGCGCAGCATGGCTTGGTGAACCATGCACACGCCGATCTTGGTCTTCTTGAAACGCTTCGCCGCATTCGTTCATGGTAGCACGCACGAAAACGGGGACTCCACCGGATTCGTTGTCCGCAGGTGTGACCAGTGGGCCTCCGGAGATTGGTAGAACGTCAGGCAACGATCCAGATCATCCGCCAGACGGTCTGCCGCCCGCTCGTAGCCCGCCGGGCGAAAGTCGGCGATCAACTTGCTTGCCAACGCGCAGGCCTTCGCTTCGCTCTTCGCCTGCCAGACGGCCCGCAGACGCTACGTCGCGTCGGGCCGTTCGGCCTCGGGCAACTTGTCCAGCACGTCCATCGTCTTGTGATTGGTACAACGCTGCTTAGCCGAATCCCGGCAATCGCTGCACGGAGCGTGCAATCCCTGACAGAACACCCGAACACAACGAACGAAGCTTGCCGCTCGCAAGTGACGCGAACGACAAGCCTTGCGCATTGCGGTCAACTGCCGACTCACTGGAGACGATGGGGCTCGAACCCACGACCTTCGCATTGCGAACGCGACGCTCTCCCAGCTGAGCTACGTCCCCGTGTCCTGCCAAGAATCTAGCCGTCCGGAGCCCCGGACGCAAGTCGAGCTTGAGAAGCTGTCCCTCGGCTCCTCGCTGGCCAGTGGCTGATTGGCTGTCAATCCTCACACCTTAGCATGAGAGCGCTGCTTTCATCCGCGACCGTTGGCGAGAGGCGTGGGAGGGCGATTCGCCGGACACACGGATTGACATCCGGTACGTTTGAACGCTGAAAACGAACGACATCCGCGGGCTTCGGACGAGGATTCCGGATAAACCCGACGCTGTCATGTTAGAGCGAGAACGTGGAGAAGCCCTGAAGTCCCGTCGCGGCCCTCCTGTGAACCACACTCTATGGCAGTCTCGGCGTTGTTTCGGCTGCCAGTTGCCCTGGCGTTAGGAGCCGCGTAGAGACAACTTGAACAGTTGACCCGCCTGCCTGCGGGCAGGTCCGCCAAACGGCAAGCCGGCAGGCCAGCCAAGCGGCACAGTCGGTCATCTTATTCCTGCGCGACGCCTTGGCCGTTGGTTTTTGTCAGGTTCAGTGCCCGCTGGGCTTGCCCGGGTGTGCGCGGCCGGCCAACGTGCGGACTCGCATGCCAGCCGATTCGGATGCGTGGCTTGATTCGGCCTGGATGAGCGATTGCAGCCTCGGCTTGCCGGCCTGGCATTCCCTGATCCACTCCTCAGCGAATCGGCCTGACCGGACCTCCGCGAGAATGGCCCGCATCTCCCGCCGGGTCTCCTCGGTGATCAGACGCGGCCCGCGGGTCAGGCCGCCGTAGGCGGCGGTGTTGGAGATGGCCTGGCGCATGGCACCCAGGCCGGCGGCGTATTGCAGATCGACGACTTGCTTGACCTCGTGGACGCATTCGAAGTAAGCGACCTCCTCGGGGAAGCCGGCCTGGATCAGGACGTCGTAGGCGGCCTTCATCAGTTCGGTGACGCCACCGCACAGGACGGTCTGCTCGCCGAACAGGTCGGCCTCACACTCCGCTGCAAACGTCGTCTCGATCATGCCGCCCTTGCCGCCGCCAACGCCGAGGCCCCAGGCGAGGGCGATGTCTCGCGCCTGGCCGCTGGCGTCCTGATGTACAGCCAGGATGCAGGTGATGCCGCCGCCCTGTTGATAACGCTCCCGCACAAGCGTGCCGGGGCCCTTGGGGGCGATCATGATGACGTCGACGTTCGCCGGCGGGACGATCAGGCCGAAGCGAATGGCGAAGCCGTGGACAAAGCCGAGGGCCTGAACGCCGCCGCTGGTCGGAGACTCGCCCCTCGTGGGAACATCGCTTCGTACAAGGGCGCCCGCGCCGGAGGGTGCAGCGCCACCCGCGGGAGCTTTCCTCAGGTGGGGTGCGATTTCTTTCTGATAGATGTCGCCCATGGATTCGTCGGGGAGGGCAAGGATCAAAAGGTCCGCCTCGTGGGTCGCCTCAGCGATCGAGACGGGGTCGAAGCCGTGCTCGCGAGCGAGGGCGTGGTTCCTACCGCCGGGTCTTTGGGCAACGAGGACACGGTGGCCGGCGTCACGGAGGTTCTGCGCGTGGGCTTGGCCTTGGGAGCCGTAGCCGAGCACGGCAATGGTTCGTGAGCCAAGATGGGCCGGGTCGGCGTCGTCTTCGTAGTACACAGTGACAGACATAAGAAGTCCTCGGTTATCAATTCGACCGCCAGACGACGAGCGACGCGGTTCAGTCTGTGGCTCGTCCTCGCGAGAACAGGTCAGTTCACGTTAGAATGATACACGCATGAGCGACATCGATGCAGAACTGATTGAGCGAAGGTTCGCCGCGACCTGTGTGAGTCGACGGGGGTCCTACTTTCTGCTCGGCCTTGTCGCGCTCGTGGTGGCAGGGCTGATGTTCTTGCCGGCGTTTGGGTCGCGGCTCGGCCTGCCGGACGTGATCAGCGTCCTGCTGGTGGTTCTGTCGGTCTCGTTGCTGCTGTTAGGCGGGTGGCTCGTTGGGAGGCGTCAGCGACGGTGCCGCCAGATGATTCTGAGGGCCTGGGAGCACGTGCAACTGGAAGAATGGGACGCGGCACCGGCTATCTTGGATGTGGTCATGCAGCGCCCCATCCGATCGTCCTCGGATCGCGGGCAGGCCTTCATGCTCCTGGCGGCGATTGCCGAGCACGAGGGACGCTACGACCGTGCCGCGGAGATCTACGAGACACTGCTGCTTGGGCGGATCGGCGCCCCGCTCCACCTTCAACAGGCCCAAATCGCATTGGCCGCGGCGAAGGTCCGGAATCAGGAGTTGACGGATGCGGTGGATCTGCTCGGCCGCCTGGAGCAGGTGCCGATGCCGCAGAGCCTCAAGGCGGCATTGGACGTGGTGCGGCTCTTTCAGCAGGTCTTCATGGGGCAGCACGAGGATGCCGTCCAGGAGTACGAGACACGGCGCGAGTTGTACCGGCGGCACCTTTCTACCCATGCGGCATACGGTTACGGATTGCTGGCAGCGGCCATGCACCATCTTGGCCGTGGTGCCGAGGCGGCGCGGCTGTGGCGTGACGCCACCATGTTGGTCGAGGCGAGCCGCCTGGTTGAAGAATACGGCCTGCTGGCGCCAATAGCAGAAGCCTACCCGGAGACGAAGAAGCCGTCGGTTCTCAGGTATCAGCCGTCGGACCAAGGCGTGGTTCCCGGCCTGGTGGAGGGCGAGTGCACTCGGACGACGGGACCGGCCTAATACAGCCCGTCCCGTTGACGGGGGGGGCTTGCAGGAATCCGGGAAAGCCGCAAGCCGAAATCGGGATGGCGGCCTTATCGAGGTGGAGCACGCATGATGACGCTCGAAGAGGCAAGGGCCTTGGCGAGGATGATCCGGCGACACTTCTTTCTGGCGGCGGTTTCGCGGGCCGTGCTCCTCGCGCTGGTGGCGGTTGCCTTCCTCGGCGCACTGTTGCAGACCAACACGAACGCGGACACGGCGACGGACCCGCTGTGGTTCGCCGCGATGCTCGCGGCCATGCTATGGGTGGCGCTGACGGTGTTCAGCGTGCGGCAGGTCCGGGCAGCCAACCAAGCGTCGGTCTATATCTCCTCCGGCCGGCTCGATCTCGCGGAGGAGCAACTTAAGGACGCGATACATCTGTTTACGCTCTACCGCACGGGCAAGCTGCTCGCGTGCCACAACCTTGCGGTTGTGGCCCACGGCCAGAAGAACTACCAGGCCGCGGCGGAATTGTGCGGATGCGTGATCGCTCTGCGCGGGAGTGTCTCCCGCAGCATTGGTCGCTTGTGCCGGATCCTACTGGCGGATTGCCGCCTGTTTCTGGGCGATTCGGAGTCGGCCCTTGACGTCATCCAGCCACTTTCTCTGAGCGGGTCGGCCTTGAGCCTGTCCGAGCAGTTGATGCTCCTGCCGATCGAGCTTCGTTGTCAGATTGCCGCCGGGGACTTCCAGCAGGCGGTGGCCTCCTTGGCCGGGAAGGTGCGCCTGGCCGAGCTCCTGGACGCTCGCAAGGCGGCCCTCGCCCATGCGCTGCTCGCCAGGGCCTGCCGTCAAGGAGCTCAATCGGAGGTAGCGGCCTTCCTTCAACGTCGGGCGGAGCTGTATTACGACCTGACGGAGTTGGAGGCGGAGTATCGGGTCTTGGGAGACACGGCCGCCGAGGCTGCGTGTTAGGGACGCATCCCACAGACCTGCCGTGAAAGCCGGAATCCCGAACGCCAAGATCACACGATGGGATCGGTCCTGCCCATCGGGGTACTCGGCTTGGTGAGCGGTGCGCGCAGCGAAGAATCGGACGGCTCGCACGAATCTTGACACGCGTCAATATTTTCGTGACTGGTCGCGGCAGTCAGCGGCGCCATCGGGGAGGTAGGCCGCCAGGATGCGCTCCCGGCGACGTAGCAGCATCTCCAGGACCCGCTCGGCGTCCTGTGACCGCGTGAACTCGGCCGATGAGACGATCGCCTTCAACTGCTCGCGCGACACCGAAGCCATCCGTCGGGCCATCCACGCCGCATCGCTCGTCGTCATCCGGTCAAACGCCGTGTTCGGATTCTGCGGGCGCCAGCACTTCGCACCGCTCCAACCGTCCTGTCCGCCGCCAGCCATCAGGTCGAACGAGCCGACAGCCGGGCTTTTGATCTCCACGGCCTGGGGAAGTGCCGGCAACAAACCGAGCGTCAGCAACCCGAGCAGTTGGTACTCGACGTCCCATGCGTAGCGCCAGCCTCGCCACGCCTGCTTCGGCCGACCGTTCCAACTGCCGAGGCAGGAATTGAAATCGATCATGTAACAGGTCGCTGCGCCGTCCTCGACCGCCACGAGCGTGTTGTTGTCCACGCGGTCCGTGTCGTTCAGCCATGCCGCCACGAGTCGCAGCGCCCGCAACTCCCGCCGCATCCGATAGTGGTCGAACTTGAAGCCGCCAACGACCTCGCCGGACACGAACAGGGACGCCGTGGCTCGCCTGCCGTCATACCGACCGTCGCCCGTGCCCTCGATCGTCACCAGGTACAGCGCCGGCACGTGATAGCCCATCAACCATGTCAACCGCGACCCGATCATCTCCGCGGACGTGCCCAGTTCCGCGTATTGCGGATCGTCCAGCTTCACCACAAAGGTCCGTCCACTGCCATCTTCGCCGATGAATCCCGGCGTCACGCCTTTGTCTTTCTCCTTCTTGACACGCCATGGTCCCATCGGTGCCGGCGCTGTCGAGGGGCCTTGTCGGACCCTCTCGGCAGACAGTGATCGAATGTCGCGGTTCGCAAAGAACGGGCCGTCGGCCACGCCCCCGTCAGGCGTAACGTTCCACGCCTCGTCGCCAAACAGGGCCCGCCACGCCCAGTCCAGCGTAAGATAGTCGCGAGCGGGATAGAAGTAGCACGTCTTAAGCCAGATTGTGCCTAACGTGTCGTCATGGCCGTGAAACGGCTGGTCGAATACCGTCGCGGTGTTGTCGTAGTGAAGATCGGCGCACCCCGCCGCCAGCAGGCCAGCGACCACCATGGCAACAAGCTGTTCAGTGTGACGCACGCGGCGACGTGTAACGCTCGCCCACGCTATCGTCAAGTTTGCAGGGCCCCAGCTATCGAGAGCGGGTCCGTGACAGTTACGGCGGCATTCGATTCTGGGTGCCACGGGCGGCTTGTCCGCCCGTGCAGTCTCTCCGGTGGGCACGTGGGGCATACACACTGGCAGGCAAGCTGCCAGTGGCACCCGCCCAAGCTGCCAGTGGCACCCGCCCAAGCTGCCAGTGGCACCCGCCCAAGCTGCCAGTGGCACCCGCCCAAGCTGTCAGTGGCACCCGCCCAAGCTGCCAGTGACACCCGCCCAAGCTGTCACGCACGCATCGAGAGTCGGCCGCTACCGCTGAGACGTGCTCCCACCCACGACATAGTCTCACCGGATGCGAGGCGAATGAGCCACTGAGTCCGTTCGCATCTACCTCATCTCAAACCAACCGGTTCTTGCGAGGACGATCCACGGACTGATAGCCCGTCGTAAAAGAGAGAACAGCGGTTCGGAAACGCCGTTCCTGACTGCGAGAGCCACCGGCTTTGGCGCCGGTGCCACAGTTTTGCCACGGGCTGCTAATGAACGACACGCTCCTGGGGATGTGTCGTTCTTGGGGGCGACCATGAGCTAGAGCACTTCACGGTTGGATGCACCTGTGGCACCGCCGTCTCGGCGGTGGATTCACGGGCTTTGGCGCCCGTGCCACAGTCACA
>JAFGQA010000134.1 GCA_016935885.1 Phycisphaerae bacterium
CCGACGGTTTGGGCATAATGCACCTCCTTCCAAGAGCGTTCGGAATAGTTCAGGCGTATTGACGTACCACTTGAGAAGGGTTTGAGATCCGCTTCGACGATTGTACCCAATCTCGCAGTTCGCTTGCCTTCTCCTCGGTGAGTGTGATCCAGTACGGCCTGCCCGGTACCTGTTGTCGGGCGGGAAGGATGTCGCGATCGATCCAGTAGTACACGACGCCATGACTGACGCCGAATTGCACGGCCACTTCGGCTACCGTCAACTCATGCGACCGTTTCAACTCGACGGCAGGAATGCGGTGCTTGTAGCGAATCCAACCGATCATCTTAGCGGTGAATCGTTTGCCGCGGGAACTTCGCTTGCCCTGGCCGTTGAGCAACTCGGCGATTTCCGCGTCGGTGTGCTCCGTCGCGAGATGCCGAATCTCCCCGATGCGCTCGGCTGGGTAACGAAGCCGATCCTGTACCTTCGCCGGCAGTGTCACAGGCAAGTCTTCACACGCGCCACCCGACCAGCGCACATGGAGTCGGACCTCGCGGCCGTCACCACGCTCGACAGTAATATCCTCGACCAGCAGCCGCAACAACCGTTTCTTGTCTTTGAAGGACGTGGATTCTGCACGCCACAGTCGCGGGAAATCATCGGCCAAGCCAAGAATCTTCCGCCGTTGTTCCGGCGTGAAGGTCCGCGTCTGCCGGCGACAGAACTCCTCCATCTGCCGGCGGACCTCGTCCACCTGTACCAGCGACGCATTCCAGCGACGCTCCAAGGAAGCCGCCACCAGACGATTTTCCGGATCCACTTGTTCGTACCGACGCTGGGCCAGATCGGCTTCGTACTGAGTGCGCTGAAGTCGCATTTCCCATTGCCGACGAAGCGAACTGTCGCGAGAGGTCAGCTCTTCCTGCGCTGCCAGGGCCAATTGCAGCTGGTCCGCATCGACCGCTTCCAACACCCGCTCGGCCACCCTCTGGTCCAAAGGAGGACAAGGGATTGTCATGCACGACTTCTTTGCCCGCCCCTGCCGCTTGAGCCAGTTGCATTCGTAGATCGGATAGATGCCGCCATTGCCGCGGTACCGCACCGTCAGGCGGCGGCCGCACTTTCCGCAGACCAGCAACCCTTGCAGCAACGCCAGGCCCTCGCGTGCCGCTTGCGGCAAGATGGTCTCCGGTCGGTGCGTGCGGTTGCGTTGAAGTCGATCCTGGTTGGCCAGGAACTCGTTCCAAGTGACATACCCTTCGTGATGGTTCTGAATCTCCACCAGCCAGCTGTCGCGGGGCATCTCGCGGACTCGCTGGCGGATCTGGCCCTCCTGGAGAATCTCCTTCACGCAGCGAAAACGGCCGAACACATAGACGCCTGCGTAGGCTGGGTTCTTCAAGATGTTCAACGCCCGGCTGTCGGTCAGGTGGCCCCAGATCAGTTTGCCATCCCAGACGCCGCCGTAAGCCCGCTTGGGGAACCTCAGGCCTTTTTCCGCAAATCGGTGAGCCACGCCGTAGGCGCTGCCGACCTCTTGAAAACAACGAAACACCATCCGCACCACGCCTTGGACTTCCTCGTCCGGGTCGAGCACGATGCCGCCCGCGTCGTCCCAGTCGAGCCCAACCGGCAAGGGAAATCGCAGTTCGCCGCGTTCGGCCTTGTTGCGTTTGCCGCCTTGAAGTCGCCCACGCAGGAAGTGGAGCTCTGCGGCGGACATCGTTCCTTTGATTCCGAGCAGAAGTGCGTCGTTGAAATCGGCCGGATCGTAGACGCCGTCTTCGTCGAGGATCAACGTGCCGGTCAGCGAGCAGAGTTCGATCAGCCGATGCCAATCGGTGTTGCTGCGTGCCAATCGCGAGGCTTCCAGAGCCAGCACTGCGCCGACTTCCCCCAGCGACACGTCGGCCAACAGCGTCTTGAAGTCTTTGCGGCTTTGGCTCTGCGCTCCCGACATCCCGAGATCGCGGTCGAGCGTGCGGGTCTGATTCTCGTTCCAGCCGAGTGACAGGGCTTTGTCTTTCAGAGCATACTGCCGGCTGGTGCTCTCCTGGTGGTGCAGCACCTGGCCGAGCGTCGATTGGCGAACGTACACATAAGCTTTCTTCGCCAGATGTTCTGGCGTGATTTTGTGGTGGTTCATCGAGCGACTCCCGATGCGGAAGAGGATCGTGGTGGTCCAGATAGGCCTCGATCATGTTGGCCAGAAGGATGGCGGCCTGATGCTGAGCGTCCGGCGCGAGGACTGGCCCGCAAGATGTGTCTGACATGCTGATATGAAAGAATGGCGAGCCAACGGACCGGCGTGGCCCGTACCCTCCATGAACCGCCTTGGCTGCGCTGCTGATGCAGGCGAGCCCGATGTAAGAAGAGCTTCATGACTGGCCCTCCCCGTCGTCCCGTGAGGAGAGCGAGCCCAGCAATTCTACGAGCAAGTCCAACGATTGTGCGGAAAAAAGTGGCGGATCTCTGCCGATTGCCTCCCACGGCGAAAGTTCGCCCCAATCAGTCCATGCTAGCGGCACCGCCAACGTGCCGCCGGATGTACCACGCAGGATCAGCGTATCGACTCCGCCGACGCGACGTGTTTTGAGGACCGGAAACGACTCGCCTCGCAACGGATGATACGGATGGGTAATGGTCGCCGATCCCAACTCCTCACTGGGGTTATGTGCAGTTCTCGGCAACCGTCCCGGCCGTCCGCGACCGGGTGGCTCAGGAGGTGCTTCGGCAACTCCTCAGCCCGTTGTTTGAGCAACTTTTTCACGACGACTCGTACGGCTTCAGGCCGGGCCGATCCACGCATCACGCCTTGGAGCGAGTCAAGGGACTCCAGCGGCTCGGGCACTGCTTCGTGCTCGATGCCGACATTTCGGGGTTTTTTGACAATATCCCGTTCCGCGTCATCATGCAAGGATTGACCAACGTGGTTGCCGACGGTAACATCCTGCGACTGGTCCAACGATTCCTCCGGGCCGGCGTGATGGAAGACGGCGTGGTACGTCCCACGACGGTGGGCACGCCGCAAGGCGGGGTTCTGACGCCTCCAACAATGTTGCAAACGGCCCCCGCTATCGGGGGCTGCTACAAAAGGGGCCGGAGCCACCTTGTAGACTACTCGGACG
>JAFGQA010000135.1 GCA_016935885.1 Phycisphaerae bacterium
CCGGCGATCCCGATCACTGCGTAGGTCAGCCACATGATCATAATGCCCGTCCTCCTTCCGGATACCTGGCTGACTGTACCCTGCGGCGGGTCAGGTGAGCGAGCAGGTTCCCGTCGGACATGTTCCGGTCGGGCATGACGCATCGCTGCCCGATGTGCCCCCCTCGCTTCGCGCGGCGAACGTGGAAAACTGCTTCACGGGATTATGGGCCCCGCATTTCGGGCAGCCTTTCGGTGTGTCGGAGGCGGCCCTCGCCAGGTACTCAAAGGCCTGTCCGCACCTGCGGCAGCGGTATTCATACAGTGGCATGTTCGCTTCTCCTTCGTTGGCAAAGCTGCTCCCGTGCGATCAACGCTCGCAGCCCGGCGCGTCGCACCGCGAATCCCTCCCGCAACAGGTGCGGCCCGTGGTTTCCAGCGAACACGAGCCCGTCCCCGAGCGGCTGGATGTTCCGCTGCCCTTGAAGAGGACGCCGGCGCCGGTCCCGATCAGGCGGCGCACGCTCTTGCCGCACTTCGGGCATTTCTTCAGCGGTGCGGCGGACATCGCCTGCATGCGCTCGAACCGATGGCCGCAATGCTCGCACTCGTATTCGTAGGTGGGCATATCAACCTCGCGCGTCCTGCGGTCGATTCTGTTGATCAACATGCACGATGACCGGCCGCCTGGTTCGGGCCTCTTCTTCGTCCATCAGCCCAAAGACCATGATGATGACGCGGTCACCGGGATGGCCCAGGCGCGCGGCGGCCCCGCGCAGACCGACACGCCCTTCCTCGCCGACGATCGCGTAGGTCTCGAACCGCGCGCCGTTGTTCAAGTTGGCGACCAGGACCTTTTCTCCGGGGAGAATGTCCGCGACCGCCAGCAGCGACGCCGCACAGGCGATGCTGCCCTCGTATTCAAGCTGGGCATCCGTGATACAGGCCCCGTGGATCTTGCTCTTGAGCATTTCCCTCAACATGGACGTCTCCTTTCTCCACCTCAGCCCGCCTGCATCTTCGAGATCGCGATTTCAGCCGCATTGACGATGGGATACGCCACCGGCGAAGCGGTCAGCAAGGGGTGTGTGCCGATCTGGAACCTGGCCATCTCGTCGGCCGTCATGCGGCTCTGAATGCAAGCCGAGAGGGCGTTGATGACTTCTCCGGCCGCAGGACTGCCCGCGACTTGACCCCCAATGATCACGCCGGAGTGCCGTTCAAAGACCAACTTCACGGCCATCGGTGATGCGCCGGGCATTCCGCCCGGATGCCGGTCCGGCCCTTCGACCGTGGCGGAAACCGTGTCGTAGCCCTGCGCCCGGGCCATCGTCTCGGTCAAGCCGGCGGTTCCCAGCGCGAGATCGCCCACCGCTGTGGACCACACCCCCACTGTGCCGATGTTCTCCCTTCTCACCCCGAATAGATTCGCCCCGGCGATTCGTGCCTCCGAGGTGGCAATCGAGGCCAGGCGAAGATTGGATGGAATGCCGCCGAAGAAAGACATCTTCTTCGCGCAGTCGCCACAGGCGAAGATATCCTTAACGGAGGTGCGCATGGCCTGGTCCACCACGATGGCCGCAGTGCGGCGCCCGACATCGATGCCCGCTGTCTTGGCGAGTTCGGAATTCGGCACAACCCCCACGGCCAGGATCACGACATCCACGGGCAGTTGCTCTCCGCCAGAGAGCATCGCACGCTCCACGCAACCGCTGCCCTCGAGGCGCTCCACTTTGACGCCCGTGCGGACGGCCACGCCCCGTTTCCGCACGTGTTCTTCCATCCTGATGCAGAACTCCTCATCGTACGCCAGGTTCAGGCAATGCGGCGCGATCTCGACGATGGTGACCTGCTGACCTCCCGCCTTGTGGATTTCGTCCGCCAGTTCGATGCCGATGAACCCGCCGCCGATGACCAGCACGTGCTGCGCCGAACTCAATCGTTGCTGCAGCTCGCGCAGGTAGGCGATCTCCTTGCGAATGTGAAAGACCCCCCCGAGATTGACACCGGGAATGTGGGGCGCGGCCGGGTACGAGCCGGTCGCCAGGATGAGGCGGTCGTAAGCAATGTGCCCGTCCCGGGTGGTGAGATCCTTGGTGCTGCCGTCGATGTGCGTGGCCTCTGTAATCAGAAGCTCGATCCCGTTCTTCTCCAGCAGCGCATCCGGCATCAGGTTCTTGTCCGGACTTCCGAGACTCCCGAAGATGTACGGGATGCCGCATGGAATCAGCACCTGTTCCTCGCGCCGGACTAGCAGCACGTTCTTCCCCGAGTAGTAACGCCTCGCCGTTATCGCGGCCGTCAACCCCGCCGCGCTTCCGCCAACCACAATCACATCTGCTCTCTTCATCGTTCTCCTTTGCCGCCGACGTGCTTATTTCCTGAAATTGAATACACATCCCTGCGCCAGGCCCTCCTCGTGACTGAGGGTCCCACAGATTCTCTGATCGAACGCAAGCCCCGCCCCTTCGATCTCCGCGATGACATCATCGATGGTCAGCGATCCGAAGTAATTCGGCTCTGCCGGATCAACTCCGGCCACGTGCGCCGGATACACCGACAGCCACCCTCCGCCTTTCAGCAGCCGGCGCTGATGGAAAGCGCGTCCGTCACCCTCCTGCCGTTCGCCCGGCGGGCAACCGCTTGCCCGCAACTCCGCGTGTTCTCGCATCCGTCGGTGTAGTACTTGACATCGTCGATGGCGTCATTCGCGATAACAAGGTAGAACTCCATCGTATCGCCGCAAGGCCCTGTGAGCGTGCTCGCGGCGGTCATCCGACCGAAGAGGGGATCATCGTCGCCGGCCTTCCCTCCGGTCGTTGGGTTCATGATGCAGCCCTGCTCCTTAGTTGGCTCACGGCCTCGTCGATATCCGCCAGGAGCGCGGCCACAGGCTCGATGCCTATCGACAGACGCACGGTGTTGGGTTTGACGCCAAAGGTTGTCCGCCGTTCGGGCGGCATGTAGAGCATCGTCGTAAGGAACGGTATACAGATCAGCGATTCCGTGGAACCCAGGCTGACCGCATGGCGGATGACCTGGAGCGCGGAGACGAAACCCTTGGCGTCTTCCTGGTTCTCGCCCACTTCAAACGCCAGCATGCCCCC
>JAFGQA010000003.1 GCA_016935885.1 Phycisphaerae bacterium
CCGCGCCTGACGAACATTGAACGGGCCCTGGTGTGGAGCGACTGACGCCGCCACCAGCAGGCCCTCGCCCGCGCAGCCCACTATCGCAGAAGAATCGATGCGCAACTGTAGTACGAGTGCATCGTCACACGTAGTCTTGTGGGTCTGCCCGTTCGCGTGCCACGGGCGGCCTGCCTGCCCGTGCGCACTGGCGGGCGAGCCGCCAGTGGCACCCCCGAGTGACAACCCGCACAAACAGCCGTGAAGGTATACTAGAACGTCGTCCCGAACGAGAAGCTGAACACCTGCGTGTCGTCGTCGCCGTCTTTGGCGATGGGGAAGGCGAAATCGAACGCCAGCGGGATGGGGCCGAAGTATTGGATGTATATGCGGGCGCCAATGCCAACGCTGGCCCGCCAGGAGCTGAGGCCGAAGTCGTCCTCGACGGTGCCCATGTCGAGGAAGCTCACGCCGCGGACGGTCTTGCCGGCAATCGGGAACGAGTACTGCGCGTTGGTCAGGACCAAGAAGTCCCCGCCGATGCGGTCGTCGCGCCAGCCGGCCCGCGGGCTGATGCCGCGGAACTCGAAGCCGCGGATCGAGCCGATGCCCCCGCCGTGGAAGCGCTCGAAGACCGGCGCGTCGCCGAAGATCTGGCCGGCGGTGGCGCCGACCTGCACGATGTGCTTGCGGTCGAAGGTATCGCGGAGGACGGTCCAGTAGTGGTCGTAATTACCCACGACGCGGGTGAATGAATGATCGCCGCCGAAGACGCCGAACTGCTCGGCGGAGACCTTGAACCGGTTGCCCTCGCTGGGCAGCCAGCGGCTGTCGGTTTTGTCGCGGAGGATGGTTCCCTTGACGGAGGTGAGCCAGTTGCCGCCCTCGTCCTCGCGGATCTCGTCCGCGGTGAGCCAGTCGGTGCCGCTGATCTTGACGTGCTCGAAGCGGAGGGCAAGCTCGGCGGCCCAGTCCTTGAGCGGGCCCTCCCGCCATCGCTTATCCAGACTCGTGAAGAAGCCGATGCGGCGCTCGTCGTATTCATCCCGGCCGCGCTCGAACACATAGAAGCCGGTGCCGAAGCCTATCTCCTTGTCCAGCAGATAGGGTTCGCGGAACTCGATGCGGCCGCGGGTCAGCTCGGTGCCGGGCTCGATGCTGAGCCGCAAGGTCTGGCCGGCGCCGCGGAACGATCGGCCCTTGAAGAACTCCTTGAAGGTCCGCGGTGTGTCGGACAGGTCGAAGTTGCGCTGCTCGATCGAAATGGACCCGACAACGCCGCTGTTGCTCGTCACGCCGATGCCGAACAGGATCGTGGTCGAGTCGGACTCGGCGACGTCAACCAGCGCGTCGCGGACACCGGGCATTTCGCCCTGCGGCGTAATCGTGGCCTCGCTGAACAGACGCGTTTCAAGCAGGCGCTGTTCCGCGCGCTTGGCCTCCTCGGTGTCGAACAGTTCCTCGGGGAAGAATCGCAACTCGCGGCGGACGACCTTGTCCTTCGTGTGGCGGTTGCCCCGGATGGTGATGCGGCCGACGGTGTATTGGTCGCCCTCGGATACCTGGACCGTTAGGTTGACGAAGCCGTCTTCCTCGTCGAAGACGTAGGTGGTAGTGATTTCGGCGTAGATGTAGCCGAGCGCTCCGTACTCCGCCAGCAGGGACTGGCGGTCGGTCTTGAGGACCTCCGCCTCGATGGGCCCGTTGATGGCGGACTTCATGATTGAGGCGATCCGGTCGTCGTCGAAGACCGTGTTGCCGACGTAGCGGATCGACTTGATGTAGTGCAGCAGGCCTTCGTCGACCTGGAAGATGACGGTCATGTCCTTGCCGTTCTCTGCCAGTTCGACCCGGTAGCCGACCTGGGCATTGAGATAGCCGTGGTCGACGTAGTACTGCTTCAGTGTGGCGGCGTCGCGCTGG
This sequence comes from Phycisphaerae bacterium, assembly GCA_016935885.1. The sequence goes on from JAFGQA010000003.1 coordinate 1,903, forward strand.
GCGGTCTCGTCGTCAAATGCGCCGGTCCGGAATAGCCAAATGTACGTCGCCGTCTCAATCTTGGACCGCAGCTCGCGATCGCTGAAGGCGGTGTTGCCTTCGCATCGGATGTGACGGACCTTGATGCGCGGCCCTTCGGAGATGCGGAACAGAACGCGCCGCTCGTCTCGCAGGACTTCCCGGTCCACCTCGACGGTGGCATGGTAATAGCCGGCTTCTTTGTACTTCCGTTCGATCTCGCGGCGGGCCTCGGTAATCAGGTAATCGCTGATGGGCGAGCCGATCGACAACTCGATTTCGTCGAGCAGGTCCCCGGCCTTGAACTTGCTGTTGCCGACGAAATCGATCTCGGTGACGAACGGCCGCTCGCGAACGACGAAGACCAGCACCAGTTCGCCGTCTTCTTCGCGGGCCTCGGCATAAGGGCTGCCTTCGAACTTCCCAGTCGCCGCCAGGCGCGCGCAGGCACGAGCGATATCGTCGCGATTCCACACGGAGCCCGGTGTGATGCGAACGATGCTCTGCAGGTAGGCGGGGGCGGTGGTCTCGATCCCGTCGAACTCGACCCGGTCGATGACGCGGTCTTCCGTCTCCACGTTCTGGGCATGATCGGGCCCGAACTGCGACAGCCCCATCATCATCGACATGACCGCAAGGGCGGCACACACCGCCACGACCGGCCAGTGCCTGCCGTAGAACCGGTGAAACATCCTTGTTTCCGCCAACTTCCGATCCCTTCAGGATGGCTTGTTCGCGTTTGTCACCACTGTCGTGGGCGCAGACTATACACCGTGAACGAATCTGTCGAAAGCCAGTTTACGCGGTTTTCAGCACTGAAATCTGTGGCACGACGGGCCAAGTTCGGGGCGGGAGCACGGTCGTCCGGCCTGAAGGCTGGCCCAAAACGCCGCCGCGGCCCCAGAACGACTATAATCACCAAGCGCATATTAGGTTATGATCTGCCGTCGCTCCCCGGCGCCGGATTGAAGGGCGGTGAGCCATGTTTGGCCGATTGCTGCTGGTTTTCATTGCCGTGCCGCTGGTTGATCTGGTGATTCTGCTTCGGATCGGGCAGTTCCTCCGGTTCTGGCCGACGGTCGGCCTGGTCATCTTGACGGGCGTCCTCGGCGCGGCGTTGGCCAAGCACCAGGGACTGCGAACGCTTGCCCGGATCAACGCCGAGCTCTCCGCCGGCAGAATGCCGACGTCGCAACTGGCCGACGGGCTGTTGATCTTGCTTGCCGGTGCGGTCCTGATCACCCCCGGGTTCCTGACCGATCTGTTCGGCCTCCTGTTGCTGCTAGGCCCGTTCAGACGCATCTTCAAGCGGGCGCTGGCACGGTACTTCAAGACTCACATCGTGGTGGCCGATGCTTCCGCGAGGCCGGGGGCGGCACCAGGCGAATTCGATGTGCCCGCGGATGTGGACCCGGCCGCCGAACAACGGCCGATGAAATACGTGGAGAACGAAGCGTTGCACAAGTGACGCGCCACACTCAAGCCGCCGTTCCCTGGGGGGTCCGTAACCGTTTGGAGGAACGCCGCTGGCAGCGTGCCTGGGTCAGGTGGGTGCCACTGGCAGCTCGTCTGCCAGTGTGCGTGGCCCATGCGCCCACTGGAGAGACCGCACGGGCGGACAAGCCGCCCGTGGCACCCATCATCCGATGCAGCCGCAACCGAATGGCACCGGAACTGTCACCCAAAATCGAATGGCACCGGAAGTGTCACCCAAGATCGAATGTCGCTGGCAGTGTCACGGTCCCCCGATTTGAGGCATTCATGGCGGAGATTGCCGCGCGGTCGGAGCTTATGATATACTGCGTGGCACTATCATCGCAGTCGCCGTCATACGGCCCGTCGTGATCAAGCCCGCCGGTTGGCTGTGACCGAAAGGAGTCGGACCATGGCAGTTCGAATCGTCGCTGTTGCTTGGTGCCTGACGTGTTTGGGTAGCGCCCTCGTCGGCTGCCAGAAGCCGGACACACCCCTGCCTCAACCGGACATCCAGAAGGACTATGACCGGCCGTTGCCACCGGGGCAGTTCGCCCTGCGTAAGCTGGATCCATCGATGTATCCGAGCTTCGGCGATGCCTGGTACATGGCCAAACGCATGGGCCTGCGCCAGGCGGTGCAATACAGCCTCGACTACCTGCACAAGCCGTCAAGCCAAACCTGCTTCCCAGTCGGACCGATCACGCACCAGCGTGTCATGGATACCTTGGAACTGTTCCTCGATTCGCTCGATCATGCGGACAGCCCCGAGATGCTGGACGACCTCATTCGGCAGAACTTCGACGTGTATATCTCCGTGGGATGCGACGATGCCGGCACCGTGTTGTTCACCGGTTACTACACGCCCATCTTCGAGGGCAGCCTGGAACGGACCGGCCGATTTCGGTATCCGCTTTATGGCCTGCCGCCCGGCTTCGAGAAGAACGACGTTGGTGATCCGGTCGGCGGTCCATGGTATACGCGCGGCGAGATTGAGCGCGAAGACCTGTTGGCGGGCAACGAGATCGTCTGGCTGGGCGACCGCTTCGAGGCATACGTGATCAGCGTGCAGGGTTCCGGGTTCATCCGGCTGCCGGACGGCTCGCTGCACGAGGTGGGATACGCCGGCCACAACGGACACGAGTACACGTCCATCCGGAGGATGATGGTCGCGGACGGCGTGATCGACCGTTACAAGGTGTCGCTCGATACGATGATCCGGTATTTCAAGGACCACCCGGGGGACCTCGACATATACCTGCCTCAGAACAAGCGGTACATCTTCTTCCAGGACACCACGGGCGGGCCGTTCGGCTGCCTCGGGCAACCGGTGACGAAGTACCACAGCATCGCGACGGACAAGGATATCTTTCCGCGAGCGTGCCTGGCGTTTGTGGATACGAAGATCCCGCACGAGCCGGGACGCTCCTGGCGGAAATGGCGGTGCTTCGCGCTCGATCAGGACCGCGGCGCGGCGATCCGTGCCCCAGGCCGCTGTGACATCTACATGGGCGTCGGTGAGCAGGCGGGCAAGATGGCCGGCTACACACTCAGCGAAGGCAGGTTGTACTACTTGCTTGCAAAGGAAGGAACGGCAAGTGCCCCCGTCACCGAGATCAGCGCACCGAATGCCACAGATGTGGAGCGTCAGCCTTAGCAGCCCGTTGTAAAAGGGAAAACAGCGGTTCGGAAACGCCGTTCCTGACCGCGAAAGCCACCGGCGAGACGCCGGCGCCACAGTTTCGCCACGGCTTCCTAATCTCGACGTGCCACTGGTGCGCGGGACCGGTGGCCTCAGGCGATCCGTGTGCTTCAGCCGCGGACGCGACGCCGACGGCCGATGAGAACGACCCCTCCGAGGAGCAGCGAGACCGTCGAGGGCTCCGGCACGCCGACGAACGCCATCGCAAGCCCCAACTCGAAGACATAGCCATCGCCCGCACTCTGCTGTCCGCCCCCGCCTGGCATGCCGTTATGGACCGTCGTGTTCGGGCCGGGATTGGGGATGTTGCTCCATGACCATCCGACGGCCGGCCCCGGCGTTGTGGAGACGAGGTACGGGTCCCCGTTGGCGTCCAGGAAGCGGACGCCGGGAACCTGGATGTCGTACGAGCCATGGCCGTAGGAGTTGTAGGCATTTGCCTCCGGCAATTCGTAGAACTGTCCCCACTCATCGCGCATGAAGGCCACGAAGAACGACATGTTGTTTACCACAAAGGGCTGCGCGTAGGTCGTACCATCGAACGTCATGTTCTCGATGGTCACATTGATCCGATCGGGGTCGTTGGGATCAAACAGCGAATTGGGTCCCGCCTCGTCCAGGTGCGAGAGATCCAACGGGGCGTTGATGAACATGCTGAGCAGCCGGAAGAAAGGATCATCATTGGTGATCACTTTCATGATCAGCGGGGATTCGTCACGCTCCACGCCAAGTGTCCCGATCTGGACAAAGCCCTCGGGGTCGCCGTCTTGCCACGTCGCCTTGATGTCTTCCAGGTCGCCGCCCGGTCCGACCGTCACCGTTTCGTGGGCAACGACCGTCGCGCCGTGCGTGATGGTGATCTCGAATCCGGTCGGCTCTCCAACTTGGGCGGAAGCGCTTGCGGCGTAACTACATGCTGCTACGAAGGCTAACGTGAACAGGAACGAGCTTCTCATCGATCCAATCCTCCATTCAGTCTTGCGGGAGCAACGAGGTGTCTCCCGCAAAGGCGCGGTTGGACAACCGGCCGCCGCCAGGATTCGGCGCTGTGGCTGGACCCGTCCACTCCGTCCAGCGAGCGGCGCATCCGAACGCGACGCTTGCCGCCAGTGCGCGCGGCAACCCATTGGCGCACCCCCCCTTGGAAAGGTGCTTGGAGCCTACCCCAACACCTCCCGTGATGCGGCGCCAGCCGGACGCCGGTGCCACGGTTTTCGGGCAGGCTCCCAATCAACCTCCTTATTGTACGGCGGACGACCGTGCCGCCACAAGGGGGGGAGACGATTCTCGCTCGCTCCGATAACCACAGGGGCCCGGAAGGGGCCTGCCGGTCCTGCTCCACGCGGGCAAGGAATGTCTGGCTTGGGCCGGACGACCGTGTTGGGATGTGGGCCGAGTTGCGCGGCGATCGGGGCCGCGCTCGGAGGGGACACACCGCCTGTTCCGCGGGGGGGGGCGCGTAATGACCTGATAGAGAAGGGCTTAGAGTGAATCCAGGACCCGTGTGGCGCGGGAGCCCGGGCGGTGACAGCACCGGCGCGGCGCCCGTGCCACAGAGGCTCCAAGCACGAGTGGGCTTGGGTTTCAGCAGCCCCTGGAACAGGCAAGACGGATGGACCGCCAAGGCCCTGAGGACGTGTCGACTGGTCCGTGACAGCTTGGGCGGGTGCCACTGGCAGCTTGCCTGCCAGTGGGGATGCCCCATGCGCCCACCAGAGAGACCGCACGGGCGGACAAGCCGCCCGTGGCACCCAAGATCGCAAGCCGCCGGAAGTATCACGGACCCCATGTCGACACGAAGCTGGGCTTGCCCTTCTCAGATCATAGCGGTGATGCTATGATAGCGCATCCAAGGGAATCCCGAATCCCAAGGTCGGGATGATCGTAGCACGGGGGTCCGAACGGGCCACCCGGCCGAACTGCCGTTTGACGTGGGCCGATGAGGCCGAGCAAGGCGCGCGCTTCGGGAGTCACGACCGGAGAGCATGAGATGGAACATCTGTCATAGTGGCGACGGATGGGCTTGCGACTAAGGGAGATACTGACCATGAGTACTAAGGGAATCGTGGTGATCGTGGTGCTGGTTGTTCTCGTCGGCGCCAGCGTCTTCATGTGGGTATCACGCTCGGGGGGCGACAAAGGGGCAGACCAGAGCGTGATGGGGATGATGCAGACCTTCACGTGCCTCAAGTGTGGAGGGACCTTTGACATGTCGGTCGCCGAAGCCTCCGCGATGCGCCGTGCGCACGACGGCCACATTTACTGTCCGTTGTGCGGCGCTGAGGATCCCGAGAAGGAGGGCGTTGTCGTACGCATGGGAGGCATGGGAGGAGGCAAGAGCGCGTTCGGCGACGAAGAGGATGAAAACAAGTCCGAGGAAGAGGAGGAGTATTCGGGCCCCAAGATCGGCGCACCCGGGATGAAGAAAACGGAGCCGTAGGCTTCAGGCATTCGGCAGCCGATCAGCACCCGTCAGGGCGAACCGTCCGGCTCGCCCTTTTTCGTTTTGCAGCACGTCCAGGCAAGTCGAGCGGGCGTGGCTGACGATTGCGCCTTATCTGCCTGTCTGTACGCACGTCCATGCTCATACGGGACCAGGGGCCGGCTGTGTGCCGAGGCACACGTGCACGGCCATGCCGGACCTGCAATGCGCGGCAACGAGACGTATCAAGAATTCGCGGAACTTCCAAGGGCTCCCGCCGTCTAAGAGGCTGTCCCAAGACTGTGGGTCAGGTTTTCCAACTTGTCGTGACCGAATGGAAAGCCCGTCCAACAGTCGTTTCGGGTAGTTTCTGAGGGCACGATGCCCCCGTCGCCGGGGGGGATGGCCGCGGTGCCCGCGTGCCCAGGCGCTCGTTCAACCGCCGCGTTGCCGTGGTCGGGACGGACTTCCACCATGGGGCCGTAGCGGGCGGACGCAGCGGGGTCTCCGCCACGGTGGCGGCGACCATGTTCACCGTCAAGGGAGGCATGAACCATGAGCACCAAGCGAATCGTCGTGGTGGTTGTGCTGGTTGCCGGTATCGGCATCGGCGTTTACATGTGGGCGGCCGACGCCGGCGGCGCCAATGGCGAGGCGAGCGTCATGGCGATGAAACAGACGTTCATCTGCTCCGCGTGCGGAAAGACCTTCGAGATGACGGTCGGCGAGGTCACCGCGATGCGCCGCGCACACGGTGGCCACATCTACTGTCCTTACTGCAACGCGGAAGATCCCGACAAGCAGGACGTGCTTGTTTCGGTATCGGGGATGGGGCAGGACAAGGATCCATTCGGCTCCGACGACGAAGATGATGATGATGATGATGGGGATGATAAGGACAATGACTACGTCGGTCCCAGGATTGGACCGCCCGGGATGGGGAAGAAGGAACCGTAGACTCCAGCAGGTCCGTGACAGTCCGGGCGGGTGCCAGTGGCAGCTTGCCTGCCAGTGTGTAAGCTCCATGCGCCCACCGGAGAGACCACACGGGCGGACAAGCCCGCATCGGACAGCGCCGTGGCGCTGTCTTTCTTCGCGATGCCGACGAAGTGTCGGGCAATCGCTTTCAGTGTATCGCCATCCCTGCGTTGCGCGATCACAGAAGCCCACGGATCACGATCCGTGAGCTTGCTCGCCGATGCCACGCTTGAGCGCGACTCGGTCCTCAGCGATCAGCACGGGATTCTCCGCCGCCGGAGAATCGCCAGGCCGCCAAGGGCCAGCAGCGAAAGCGTGGCGGGCTCGGGGGTCACGCAGACGTTGTCTAAGTCGTATACTGCGGCCGTATCACTGCCACCGAAATAGATTCTGAACGAAGAACCCAGAGGAAGATCAGGCATGTCATGGTCGTGAGAATACCACAGTTGCCAACTGTCCGCGACGGGCAGACAGTCGTGATCGAATTTCTCTGTGAAGGACATCGTATGGACGGCTCCGGCGCTCCACTCGATTCGAAACCGAGTCCACGTAGTTCGGTCGAGAGGAGGGTACCCATAATCGCCGCAAGAGAGAATGTCGTTCACCTCGTGCCGCGAGTAGGAGTCATGATAGCCACTGAAACGAAGGGTGTCGTGGGCATAGTTGTCGGCGTCCAAGAACTGTTCGGTCTCTATGTGCCCGTTAGAAGTTGAGGCCCTTGCGTCGAATTCCACGACAATGTTGCTGGTGCAAAAAGAGAAGTCCTCCTTCCTGAGGTAGAATCCAGCAACCCCCGTTTGCCAGTCCATCCTCAGGTACTTCTCCCGGCAGTCTTCTTCAGGAAAGGAAACATTCCCTGGGTCATTGATCCAGTCAAAGGACCATCCATCGGCGTTGCCGTCATTGAAGTCATCCCAGATCACGCATTCGTTCGCGGCCGCGGGCGTGCTCGTGGCGAGACCGAGCATGATTGCTGCGATGATCCAGATTGGGCCGTGTCTCACATTCTTCATGATGTTGCTCTCCTGATCTTCGTTTGTGGGAGGTTCGGTACACTCCGTGCCTCCCGTGCAGATTCCCATGCCGTCACGCGCGGCATTGGTGCACCGTGCTCATAGAGCACGGCTCGGTTGGTGTGCCGTGTTCCTCTTTTCCTCCGTCGCTATGTGTCGATCGGAAGTCTCCGAATCACTGTACTCATTCTCGATGCGCCACCTCAATATGCCTGTTCGGGTAGGTGTTGCGCAGAATCGTCAGGTCTTCTCATCGCGCCAGGGGGCTGACCTGTCGGCCAGGACGAGGCGGACCACGACGCCGACACGGTCGCGGACGTTCAACTTCTCGAACAGGCACTTCATGTGCATGTGGACCGTGTGCGATGAAATGCCGAGGTTCGCAGCGATCTCGTCGTTGCTCCGCGCCCGGCAGATGTGGCGTGCGACCTGGTGTTGTCGAGGGCTCAGGCTCAGGTGGTTCGCCAGGCTTCGCCACCGCGCTGTCGCGAAGAGGTCCGGTAGATCGTCGTTTCCCCTGGGTGTCGACCGGCTCGGCATTCGACGGCTCCTCGCGGGGGCGGTTCGCGTGTCTGTTACTGATTCCTGCGAGGGGGGCGGTTCTTTCAGGTGTTTTGAGAAAGACGCAGAAGTGTTTGCCGGGTTTCCGAGCCGGGTTTCCGAGCCGGGTTTCCGAGCCGGGTTTCCGAGCCGGGTTTCCGAGCCGGGTTTCCGAGCCGGGTTTCCGAG
>JAFGQA010000136.1 GCA_016935885.1 Phycisphaerae bacterium
CAATGTCGTGGAGCCCGACTCGATAGAGATGATCTACGCCATGGGCGTGGAGAGGCTGGCCGGCCTGGAGGTCCCGGAACGCGCGCATTACGTGAGAAGCATCTACATGGAACTGTCGCGCGTGGCCTCGCACCTGTTCGGGTTGTGGGCCTATTCCAACATGCTGGGCTTCGATACGGTTGCGCAATGGGCCATGTATCACCGCGACCTGATCCTGGATCTCTTTGAAGAGCTGACCGGTGGGCGGGTCTACCACATTTACATATGGCCCGGCGGTGTGCGCCGCGATTTCCCGGAGGGCTTCAAGGACAAGATCGTGAAGACGCTTCACGCCATCGGCTCCTGTGTGCCCGACTACGACGCGGTGTTTTTCAACAACCGCCTCTTCTACGACCGCGCGCACGGGATCGGGAAACTGAGCCCGGAAACCGCCAGGGAACTTGGCGCCACGGGTCCCATTCTGCGGGCCACCGGCATGAAGTATGACATCCGCAAGGTCGAGCCCTACGCGGCCTACGACAAGGTGCCGTGGGAGGTTCCCGCGAGACAGGATGGCGACGCCTGCTCGAGAATCTGGGTGGTCAGGGACGAAATGATCGAAAGCGTGCACATGATCTTCAAGCTGTTGGATGCCATGCCCGAAGGGCCGGTGTACAGCAGGACGCCGAACCCGTTCAAGTGGAAGATTCCCCCGGGCGAAACCTACGTGCGCTGCGAGTCGTCCCGCGGGGAACTGGGGCTGTACCTCGTGAGCAGCGGCGAGGACAAGCCGCACCGGGTGCATTTCAGAACGCCGTCGTACACACATGGGCTGACGATCCTGGAGAGGGTCCTGGAAAACGCCAGCATCGCGGATGTCGGCAACACGATGATCAGTCTGTATGTCGTGGCGCCGGAGATAGACAGGTAAGGACCGGGAAGATGGGAAAGCCAAGCATACTGAGCCCCTTCAAGGCCCTGCGGTTTCTATTCCAGAAACCCAAGGCCCTGCGTTACCCCTTTGAGAAAAAGGAACCCGCACTCCGGTACAGGGGGTTTCATCTGAATGACTGGGACCGATGCACGGGCTGCGGGAACTGCGCCGATATCTGTCCGAACCAGGCGATCGAAATGATCAAGGTCCCGGAAATCGAGGCCAGGCCGGGCGAGAAGAACGAGCGGCCCCGGCTCGACTATGGGCGATGCTGTTTCTGCGGGCTGTGCGTGGACATCTGTCCGCCGGGCTCCCTGCGTCTTTCGCGGGACTATTTCCATATCCACTTCGACACCGGCACGTTCACGTTTGTCCCCAAGGACCAGGACAAGGATAAGGAAACCTTTCTGTCCTCCGAAAAGTATTCCATCCTGCAGGCGAGCCTGACCCACCGCAAGAGGGACTATGAGGGGTTCACGTCCGATCCCGCGTTCACGCTGTTCGATCCCGAGCGCGTGACCATGCCGCAGGTGAAGCCCGAGGAACGCAGACTGTCCTTTGTCGAGCAGGTCATCGGCTACAACCGGGAAGAGGCGAGAAGGGAGGCCTCGCGCTGCCTGGAGTGCAAGCTGTGCGAGGAGGCCTGTCCCGCCCACCTCAAGATTTCCGACTACGTGAACGCGGTGTACGAAGACAAACCCGCTGAAGCGTTGAAGAAGATCTTCGAAGACAATCCGATCCCGGCCATCTGCGGCCGGGTCTGCATGCGGCCTTGCGAGACGGCCTGCTCGCTGAGCCTCCGGGGCGAGGCCCTCGCCATCCGGTGGATCAAGCGCTACGCCGCGGACGCCATCGCGGACTACAAGAAGGCCCTTGAGCAGCAGCCCGCGCCGCCCAGCGGCAGAAGGGTTGCCGTCGTCGGCGCCGGGCCAAGCGGATTGTCGGCAGCCTATTTCCTTGCCCTGAAAGGGCACAAGGTCGTCGTGTTCGACGCCTTGCCGGGCGGCGGCGGCATGATGCGGATAGGGCCGCCGGCCTACAGACTGCCGATCGAGAGCGTGGACAAGGACGTGGACTACATCGCGTCGCTGGGCGTTGAATTCCGGTTCAATACGCGCATCGGCAAGGACGTTCTCTTCCAGGATTTGCTCAACGACTACGATGCTGTTTTCCTGGGCATCGGCACGACCGTAAGCCGCTCGACCCGGGTGCCGAACGCCGAGAAGTGCGTGCTCGCTCTGGAGTTCCTGGCCCGCACAAAGATCGGCGAACCCATGAACGTCGGCCGGAGGATCATCGTCATAGGCGGAGGCAACGTGGCCATGGACGTGGCGCGCGAGGCCCTCAGGCTCCAGCAGATTCAGCATCCCGGAGAGGAGACCGGCACGACCGTGGTTTCTCTCGAGGATTGGGATGAAATACCCGCGGCCGATGACGAAGTCGAAGAAGCCCGGGAAGAAGGCGTTGCCTTCAACCCGGCGTGGGGTCCAGTGGGGGTCGTGGTCGACGATGCGTGGCGGGTCAAAGGACTGCAATGCAAGAAAGTCAAAACCGTTTTTGACGAGAGCGGCCGATTCAACCCCTCATTCCACGAAGACCGGCAGATGCTGCTGGAGGGAGATATGATCATAGAGGCGATCGGCCAGGATCCCGATTTCTCGTTCATCCCCGAAGGGATGTTGAAGAAGCTGGAGTTTACCGAACGACGCAAGGTGAAAGTGGACGGGGGCGGGCGGACCTCGCTGCCCAGAGTTTTCGCCGGCGGAGATATTGTCAATATCAACCTGGATGCCGTTACGGCCATCGCCGACGCGAAAGCGGCCGTCGAAGGCATGGACCATCTCTTTTCGTCGCAGTCATAGCGAGGCGGGCCTTTCGACAGGTGCTGAAGCCATGAGCAAGCAGTCCAAAGCCATGCCGCGTCCTACGCTCAGGCGTCTGGCCATGTATCTGGCGTATATTCAGCAATTGCGCGAGAAGGGGATCCGATGGGTGCTTTCCCGGGAGATGGCCAAGGCCCTTTGCCTGTCAAGTTCAACAGTCAGGCAAGATCTGACACATCTTGACTTCTCCGGAACGTCCAGGCGCGGTTATGACACAAAGCGATTGGAACAGGTTCTGCACAAGGAACTCGGGACGGATCAGGTAACCCGCATGGCCATTGTCGGGGCCGGGAACCTGGGGCGTGCGCTCGTGCTTCACGGC
>JAFGQA010000137.1 GCA_016935885.1 Phycisphaerae bacterium
CGGACATCTCGGGGGCTAGGCTCTGCGCGGCGAGCTATCGGCTCAGCGCGAGCAGCTCCGGCGGCAACGCGGGGGCGTACCTCAACCACCGGTCGGCCAACCCCAGCGAGGCCAACGGCCTGGCCTACGTCTCCGAGACCTCCCAGACGCCGTTCCAGAGTAACCTGGCACACAACTTCGCCATCGACGATCAGGACGAGGTCCTGACCGACATGGACTTCGGCGACGAGCCCGGCTCCGGCCAGGACGGCCTCGACCCCAACACCGACGTCATCCTCGAGCGGATCTGGATCACGCCGACCGGCACCAGCGGGGCCGGGACGCTGACCGTGACGCTCTCGGACCTCTCGGCCGCCACGACGCAAGGCGACCCGAACGGCGCCTTCTTCGACTCGATGACGATCGCCAGCGACGAGGTCAGCGTCACCGTGACCGGCCCGGAATACTACTGGCTCGAGACGTGGACCGGGGGCGGGGGCGCGATCCTCTTCGACCCCGAGCCCAACGACGCGAACGTGCCCGTCTTCGAGGCCAACACCGTTGTCGAGCTCGAGGCGGATCCCCTTCCGGGCAAGTACTTCGACTTCTGGCGCCTGTACGACCCTAACCACCCCGGCGACCCGTGCCTCTACGACGAGGACACGAACAACCCGATGCAGGTCACGATGACGTGCGACATGGAGGTCTCGGCCCACTCCAGTTGCGGCGGCAGCGGGCTGGGGCCGATGGTCATGATGACGCTGACGATCCTAAGCGTGTGCGGAATGACGCGACGCGCGCGGGGGAGATGATGAGGCCGTCGCGTTCGGATACGGTAGCGATCCTTCGGCTCGCGGCGACATGCGAGGGGATCGACGGCGTCGCCGAGAGGGATGACTCCGAGCACGTCCTTGAATGTCAGGCCCCAAGGCACATCTTGAGTCGACCGGCGCCAAAGCAGCTTGGCCACTCTCATCATGGTTGCTCCTTAGCTCGGTGCGATAGTGCTCGGAGGATCGTGTCTAGCACTTCATCGAGGCGTTTGCCCACGTCCTCGGCCAGGAACCGCAGCACGAAGTAGCCGTTCTCCTGCAGCAATGCATCCTTGCGCCGATCGCGGCGGTAGGCATCGGCTTCGACCAGGTGCTGTGTGCCGTCCAGTTCAACGACGACGCGGGCTTCCGCACACAATAAGTCCACCTCCATCCTTCCCCACCCGTCGAAAGCGATCGGCAACTCGGCATTTAGACGAAACTGGCCGGCGGTCTCGGGCAACGTTTCCAACCGGCGATACAGAAAGGCTTCCGTGGCGCTCCGCGCGCGGTCCGCGCCTTCCGCGTCAGGTGACACCGTTCGCGCCACATGCGCGAACAGATTCCCTAGGGCCGTGTCTACGCCATCGCGAGTCAAGCGTCGGACACTGGCGGCATAATCCCTCTTCCACTCGGGATCCACGGGAAGCGGGACATCAGTCGGCCAGCCAGGCACAGCGCTAGCGGGCAGGAGGATCTCATAACCCGCCGCCTCGTAACCCCGGCACCGTCGATCAAACATGCGGGCCAGCATGGGGACATTCAAGTCGGCGTAGTCGTAGACGCGTACCTCACGTTTGAGATCGTCTAGACGATGCAGTCTGCCGACGTACTGCGCGATCGTCCCGCGCCACGACACTGGCAGCGTTAGGAACAGCGTATCAAGGCGTGGGTCGTCGAACCCTTCTCCGATGTACCGACCGGTCGCCAACAGCACACGTTCCTGGTTCTCGGGGATTTCGGACAACTGAGCGTTGATTGCATCAAGCTGTTTCTTTCGCATGCCGCCCCGCAGGACAAGCAGATTACCGACTTCGGTTGAGAGACGAAGCGACAACTCATCCAGATGCTCATTGCGTTCCGTCAAGACGATGGGCGACCGGCCTTGCCGGACGGACGCTACGACGTCTTCGCAGATGAGGCGATTACGGGCCTCGTCGACAATCAGCTCGTCGTACAGCTCATGAAACTGCCGCCGAGCATCCGGATCGGCCGCTCTCAGTGGACGAAACATCGTGGGGCGGACGAGCACGGTGTGCTCAAACGGACGAGCCGCCGCCTGCTTCTTCGCGTCGACCTGATGCCGCACGGGTCCGCACTGCATGAAGATGATCGGATGGTGGCCGTCTTTGCGGGTCACGGTGGCGGATAGGCCGGTCACGAACTTCGCCTTCGTACGTCGAACTACCTGCTCGAAGCTCTGCGCGGGTAGGTGGTGACACTCGTCCACGATGAGATAGCCATAATCCCCGACACTATCATCCACCACGCCCTTTCGGACCAGGCTCTGAATGAGCGCGACGTCCAGCATGCCGGTCGGTTTCCTGCGCCCGCCACCGATCCGGCCGATCGCTTTTGTGGGCAATCCCAGAAACGTCGACAAGCGCTCTACCCACTGCTCCAGCAACTGCCGACGATGTACGAGAATCAGCGTATTGACGCGTCGCTCTGCTATGAGCCACGCGGCGATCACGGTCTTGCCGAAGGCGGTGGTGGCGGACAGCACTCCAGTAGGGTGGGCCATGAGCGCATCTGCGGCTTCTCTTTGCTCGGGCCGCAGCTCTCCGTGGAATTCGACACCCAAACACTCACCCTCGAACCGTTCATCCCGAATCACAGGTCTGATTCTCAGATCGGAGAGGAGTCTCCGCACGTCGTCCATGCACCCGCGTGGCAAACCGATGTGACGTAGATGATCTTCGGCACAAGCAATGATTCTGGGCTTGCCGTACGTCGGCAGGCGCATTGCCTGGGCCTTGTAGAACTCTGGGTTCTGAAACGCCGCGAGGCGGAGCAAGCGGTTGCGAAGGCCCGCAGGCAACGAGTCCTTGGCGATGTAGATGTCGTTGCCGATAACGAGTTCCAGAGATGCAGGCAGCGGCTCGGTGATCGGGGGTTCCTTGCGACGACGTGAAGGCGGCGCCATCCACGGCGTGGCGTCATCCTCGTCCGGCAGGGCAAGACGAACGCCGACCACACACCCCTTTCCTTCGGCGTTGCGAACAATGCCTTCCGCTTCCCGAAGCGTTGTCTTGCGAACCCCTGACAGAAACGCCCACTGGTCAGAGTAGGGCACGAAGTCGTCGTCCAGAAAGACACTGTTTCCGCATTCCCGCGGGCGCTTCTGCAAGGGCAGCGCTATCAGGCTGCCGAACCCGCCCTGCGGCAGGGTGTCCTGGTTAGGGAAGAAGCGGTCGTAGGAATCCAGACCGAGTTCCGGGCGACGCTCCATCGTCTCGGTGAGGATGTGCGAGCCGAGTCTGCGAGCCAGGCCGGCCGGGAGGGCCTCATCGAAGAACAGCCAGATGTGCCCGCCAGTCCCGCTGCGCGAACGCTCCAAGGCGGCTGGCAGTTCCATGCTGCGGCATGTCTCAAGGAATGCAGCAACGTCCTGTCGCCAGTCCGCCTTGTCGAAGTCTGCCGCCAGGAAGAAGCACGTCTCGTCCTGGAGCATCGGATAGACACCGATCACGAAGTCACGTTCCTCGTCGTCTTGGCCGGACAAGTGCCAACGGATCGCCTCGTCCGTGACAGGCAGGAAGCGACGGTGTGGGCACTCGACACACTTGGCTCTGGGCCTCTCGCACAGGCCCCGAACCCATTCGTTGGCACAGGCGGGTTGGTAGCCCGATTTGCCGGTTCTGCGGCTCTCAAAGCGGCGGGGATAGACGTCGTCGCGTCCGCGGAACAGCGAGCGAAACAGGGCGATCTTGGACTCGACGGGAGATCGGTAGTCAACCTGAGCCATCGGAGTTGCCAGGTGTTACACAGGTATCGATCGCGAACCGGCCATGCTACGATTGCGGTTGCCAGGGGCCGCCAGGTGGCCATCGCATGTCCACGACTTGTTCTTCTGCGATGGCGGACATCAAGGGTTTCAGGAACGCACGGACGTGCTCGATGACCTCGGGAAACCCGGTCGCGGCGTTCGACAGGCGACCACGCCGGACGAATGCGTCCCACTGGTCTGCCTTCACGGAGTTCCTCGAGAAGCTGTCGGTGAGGCAGATGGGCTCTGAATCAAGCTGCGTCTGACGTCGCTCAAAGGTTCGTCGAACGGATTCAGCCAGTGTCTGACCGTTGAACTCGAAGTTCTCGGCTAGCAGCCAGATGTCGAAGAAGTCCTTCATCCGGCTGTTCAGCTCGCCCAGCTTGACCATGGCCTCAAGCTTCTCCGCCACAGCGGTCTCTCGGTTGTATGCACGTAGCTCCGCCGACGGATGGTCAAGGATCGTCGGGTACACGATCCCGACCGGTCCAGGCGTGATCTCGTCACCGAACCCGATGTCGATTTGCATGGCGATCCGGGAGTTGCCGAGGTGGCCACGGAACCTGGCTCGCACGCCCTCATAATCTGCGTCTTCGGTGATGCGTTCAGTTGTCACATTGTCTGCATCAAAGATAAGGCCGTCGTCCTCAACTGGTGCCTGGCACACTTCGGCGATCGCGGAACGGATCGATTCCAAGTCATTGCTGACCCGACCAAGGAGGTCGATATCTCGGGTCGGGCGCATGACGGGGGTATCCCAGACGAGGAGCATCAAGGCACCCTTCAGAATGAACCGGTCGCTATACTGCGATTGCGAGAGTCGGTACAGCCAACGTTCGTCTGCGTAGTACTGAAGAAGATCGTTGAAGGGACGGTTCGTTTGCCTCGCGACGTTCAGTAGGCGCCGGTGTACGGAAGCAGCGACGTCCTTGATCGATCGCTTCTTCATACACTGGCTTCCAAGTAAGGTCGAACGACCTTCTCGACGCGGCAGATGCGGGCGTATTCAAGCACCGTCTGGAACTTGGTACCGCGTCGGCCACGGTAGGATCGCAGGGCTTCGATGGCTACGTCCAGACCGATCTTGTTGCGGTACTTGAAGCAGTCGGCCAGAGTCTTCTCCGGGCCGTAGATGCGTACGGGCACACTATCGATAGCGTAGGTCTCCACACCGGCCTCGAATGCCTCACGGGAGAAACGGTACACGTGCAGCGGCGGATACGCCAGCCTTGGGTGACGTGCCGTCCGCGGAAGTGCCAGGTGAACCTCGTGCGGAACCTGCGTCGTGAGTTCGTGGTAGGCCAGGGCTGAAATCAGGCAGACAACCCCTTGTGGGATGCGTTTGCCAACCGTAGCCAGGTCCGGCTCACTCAGCGGCGGCAGCGCTACCAGTCGATAGAGCCCCCGCGCGAGTTGCTCGATCTCGCCGGCATCACGCATGGCGTACAGGGTGCGCGGGTGAACCCCCTCGGCCAGCGCTTCGCTAGTGCGGAGTGTGCCGCCATGGTCCCTGAAGACCTTCCGGGCCGTTTCGATCGCTGAGGCCATGTACACGCCCTCAAGAGTGACGGACAAAAGCGCATGCACATCCTAACAAGTGTGTGCGTTCTTATCCACCCAGATGGGAAGTGGCTTGTACGTACGAGAGGGGGTGAGCACCCAGAGAAACCAGGATGAAACGTGGGGTCCGACGCTGCGGCGAATCCAGGCGGTGCGTATCGAGGGGTCGCTGATTCGGCGCCTTGACCCGGAGACTTCCACAGGCGTCCTCGTAAGCTGCAGAGCGTTGCCAGGCTCAGAAATGTTGCCACCCATCTCGAGAATTGTTGCCAGGACGACTCAAGCTGTTGGTGGAATTGTGTTTTAGAAAGCGACAACGCGGCTTGGGAAGCTGGCATTCTACCACTGAATTACGCCCGCAAGTCCCTCAACAGTATACCCTAACGGCCGGGGGGTGCAACGGCCCTTGTTGCGAGAATCGCGCCAATCCGTCCCAGCCCGTCCCAACTCGTCCCAGCTTGGCTGTTCTGTTGCCACTCGGACGGCCACAACCGTGCCTCCCTTTCGAGTCATGATCCGGCCTGTTCGCCTACCTGAGCTTACCCGCAATCGTCATCATGGCGGCATGGTCTCCTCCACCTGCCCGAGTCGAAATCGAAGTCCTCGGCGTTACGCACCTTGAAGCAGTTGATGGATTTGGGTACCGACTCGATGGCTTCGTCCATATCCTCGAAGAAGAAACGGACATCGCCCAGACGCTCGAGCAACTCGGTCTTGGTTTCAGACGCTCGCACCAGGTAAAGCGCGTCGTATCGAATGCCCCAGGAGGCAAGAACCTCCTCGGCGTCTTGTCGATCCTCCCGATACGTGACCACATAGACCTTGCCGGGCCAGTGCTTGCTCAGAAACGAGAACAACTCCGGCGCCTGGTCGATCGTCCCGTCAATGTCCAATGCGATAGCCGCACTCATTAGCCTTGGTCCTCAAGGACGATGCCCCGATCCACTCGCGGCAGGGACCTCCACGCGAGATTGCCATAGGGAAAGGGGACCTGCCACGCGCGCTAATAACCGGTGGGGATCAGCGCCGGCGAGCGAGCCGTGAGACGAAGGCACCTGACTGATTTCCCAATTCGATGTCAACGACCCTCCGGTGCAGACAAGTGGAGATAGGCTCACCACCTGCCCCAATCCACCACCACGACGGTAATGTTGTCACGCCCGCCCGAGGCCTTGGCCGCCTCGACCAGGACCTGACAGGCCGGCTCGGCTTCGCTGTGATCCGCCAGCAGGGACACGATGGCGTCGTCGGACACCATACCAGACAGGCCGTCCGTGCAGAGCAGGAGCCTGTCGCCTGCTTTGAGCCGAACCGTCTGAACGTCTGGGAGCGCGTCCCCTTCCATTCCCACGTATCTCGAAACGGAGCCCCGTGCGGGATGGTCTTTTGCTTCCTCGGCCGTGATCTGGCCGGAACGAAGCAGGATGCCGACCACCGAGTGATCGTCCGTCAACTGCCGGAGCACGCCGTCCCTGAGAAGGTACGCACGGCTATCTCCCATGTGCGCTATGTACGCGTACTCTCTGCGAAGAAGCGTCATGACAACGGTGGCGCCCATGCCGGCCAAGCCCGCCTGCCCCGCGCTCTCCTCTCGAAGCTGCTTGCTGAGTTCGGCAATGGACCTGACCAACGCGTCCCTGAGGCTCTTGGCCGGCATCTTCGGATCCGCATCCAGTGCACGCCGGATCATCTTCGGTAGCACCGTCACGACGGCCTTGGAGGCATACTCACCGGCCTGGTGGCCGCCCATACCGTCGGAGATGATGAAGAGATCTCCTGCCTCGTCGACGAAGTAGGCGTCCTCGTTGTGGTCGCGGACATTGCCGACCTCCGTGACGGCCGCTACGACAGCCCGGCTCTCGTCCTCTTGTGTGTCAGGCTCCTCGCTCATGGCATCGCCCACCTACTTGCGTCCCGCTTGTACCGCATTCCCGCAAGAACGGCCAGACGGACGCCCCTTAGGCTCGTTCAGAGCTCCTGCGGAATCTCTCTCTTGATGCGCTGGCGGCGGCCGCACGCCCTCGGTTTCGCCTGTCCGGCAACCCGGATTCGCGACGTTCGCGCTTCTCTCCACCGATGAACCTTCAGGTAGACAAGAGCCGCCACCGCACCGAAAAGGTGCGCCGCATGCGCGACGCCGCCGCCCTCGGGCGAGATCGTCAGATACAGCTCCACCGCGCCCAACAGCAGCACCGCGTGCTTCATCTTCATCGGGAAGAAGGCAAAGAGAGCAATACGGTTGCCCGGGAACAGCATCGCCTGGGCCACGAGAATTCCGAAGATCACACCGGAATAGCCCATGACGATGCTGCCAGACCTCCAATTGATGAGCAGGAAGCCCACCATCGAGCACATGGCGCAGACCGCCGAGAACCCGATGTACCCCTGACGCCCGAGCGCCCTCTCGACATCCGGTCCGAGCATCCATAGCGAAAGCATGTTGAAGAGCAGGTGCGCCACGTTCGCATGAAGCAGTGGCGCGGTGAGGAACTGATGCACCCAGAACCGCTCGACGACGCCCACATAGGAGAGCCCCAGGAAGGACAGCGTCTGCTGCCGACTGGCCAGCCCCGTCAGGTCGAGCGCGGCCACGATGAGAAAGAGCACCACGCACACAGCAACGAGAAGGAGCGAAAGACTACCCAGCGAGCGTTCCCAGGCACTGGAGAAGATGGCTCCGAACGTCGTCCTCCCGCCTGGCGAGAACGCTTGCCTGTCATGCGTCATGCACTGTCCTTTCGCGCGTTGCTACGCTGTCGCCGCTAGTCGCATCCCGGTAGCCACGGCGGACCGGTCCAGTTGGCGGCCATCTCTTCGAGCCTTTTCCTAACGCCCTCAGGCCGCAGCCAGCCGTAGCCGGCGCAGCCGAGGGTGAACAGCAGGCGCTGGAAGTTATCGTCGTTCCATTGGGGCGAGCCCTTCCGGGTCAGTGCCAGGGCGACTTGCTCCTCAGACGGTTCCCCGTCTGCGGGCAAGGATCCGGCGTATGGCATCTGTTGCGTGAGGAAGGTTTCGAGGTACGGTTCCGCGCCGTCGTCCCAGTCGGCCGGCTCACGTTCCTCCAATTCCCAGTCCAACGCCCAAAGCCGCAGTGTCTTGTCAAAGCTTCCGGACAAGGCCCAACGGTCGTCTGCACCTAAGCAAACGCTATTCACGAAGCCTGCGTGCCCTTCGAACACCCGCACACAACGACCGCTCGATATGTTCCACATCCGCAGCGTCCTATCGTCGCTCCCCGACAGGGCCCAGCGACCGTCTGAACTCAGGCAAACGGTGTTCAGGAGATTCGTATGGCCCTCGAATGTGCGAACACAACAACCGCTTGAGACCTCCCACAGGCGAACCGTGTTGTCCTCGACAAGGTACCCTTTGCTCGCCGACAACCCCCAGTGACCGTCCGAACTCAGGCAAACGGAGTCTACGCTATCCGTGTGGCCCTCGAACGTCCGAACACAACGAGCGCTCGAAACCTCCCACCGCCGCAGCGTCCTATCGTCGCTCCCCGACAAGGCCCAGCGACCGTCTGAACTCAGGTAAACGGAGTTCACCGGATTCGTGTGTCCCTCGAACGTCCGAACACAACGGCCGCTCGAGACCTCCCACAGCCGCAGCGTCCTATCGCCCCCCCCGACCGGGCCCAGCGACCGTCCGAACTCTGGCAAACGGAATACACCGCGGACACGTGCCCCCAGTACATCCGAACATGACGACCGCTTGAGACCTCCCACAGCCACAGCAAGGAATCCCCGATCCCCGACAGGGCCCAGCAGCCGTCCTAACTCAAGCAAACGGAGTTCACCGGATTCGTGTGTCCCTCGAACGTCCGAACACAACGGCCGCTTGAGACCTCCCACAGCCGTAGCGTTCGGTCCTTACTCCCTGACAGGGCCCAACGACCATCGGAACTCAGGCAGACGGAGGTCACCTCTCCGGTGTGGCCTTCAAACGTCCGAATACAACGTCGAGATGCGGGCACGCGCTTCTTTGCCGTGTCCAACAGCTCAACGAAGTGTGAGGCTTCGGCATGCGCGACCTCTAAGCCCTCAAGGACCTCTACCGCCCCCTCGCAGTCATCCCTCTCAAGCATGACACGCGCAATCAACACCTCACGCTGCCATGGAGCCTCCTCAGGTGGCTCTGTCTCACGCAGGCGGGTCAGGACTGCGTCATCCGCGATGCGTCCCGACCGCCACTCCACCAGCGCCGAGTTATACGTCAACGCCACATGGCCCTTGTGCGCCGCGAGCGCCTGTTCGAAAAGCTCCTCGGCTTCTGCCTGCTTGCCCAAGTCCAGCAGCGAAACGGCCTGGTTGTTCAGGGCATCGGCCTGTAGCTCCGTCGGTTTCGGCTGGATGCGTGCATACTCCTGGCCAACCGCTTCCGCATAGACCACCCGGAGCCTATCGGCCACCGACACCATGTCCGTCGGCCGATCGTCCGGCGTTCGTTGGAAGCATCGACGCAGCAACTCGTCCACCCCATCGGGCATCTTGGGGATGGCCTCGTCCTCGGCACACATCTCCAGGTAGGCCTCCAGGGCTTCCTGGGCGGCCTGCCCCGCCATCCACGTCACCTCGCCGGTGAACATCTCCAGCACTGACACGCCCCAGCTCCAGATGTCTGTCTTGCGAGAGAGTGGCTCTCTGTTCGCCTGCTCCGGAGAGCAGTACGCCGGCGTTCTACCGCCTGAGCTGACCAGGATGCTCTGTTGAGGATCGTCCTCGCCCTGCTCTCCCGTCACCCCCCGCGCCTTGGCCAAGCCGAAGTCCGCCACCCTCGGCACACCCTCCGATGTCATCATCACATTCGCTGGCTTGACGTCCTGATGGATCAGGCCTTGCTCGTGGGCGTAGTGAAGCCCCCAGGCGAACTGGATCGCCACATCCAGCATCCGCTGAAGGGCCTCTTCGTGTCCGCCTTCATAGAGCTTCCTGTTGTCGATCCAATCCTTCAGGCTGCCGCCTTCGATGTACTCGGCGAAGACGCGGGGAATCCCTCCCAGCGTCCGGACATAGAAGCAACTCACTGTGTTGGGATGCAGCCCCAGATTGATCCAGGTCTCGGCCTCCGTGACAAAGTTGTCCTTGTGGGCCTGGGTCTTGAAGTACTTCGCTCGGGGGCTCTTGATGGCCAGGTCCATGTTCCAGGCGCGGTGATGCACGCGGTAGACCAGCCCCATCCCGCCGCTCTGGTGGATGTGCTTGACCTCATACAGGTCCAGGATGACGTCGCCGACGTTCCACTCGGCAGGGACCTCGTCTTCGTCGGGAGCCGTAACATCGATCCGTCGCGCCGGGGCTGGAGTTGCTGCTCCGGCTTCGGGCTTACTGCCTGCTTCGATGAGCTGACCCTT
Source organism: Phycisphaerae bacterium (assembly GCA_016935885.1). The sequence continues at coordinate 10,694 of JAFGQA010000137.1, forward strand.
GCCCTCGGAGATCGTGAACCTAGCGTTGCAGGTCTTACAGCGCCCGGACCGACCGACATGCTTGCTAGAAACCTTAGACTGTCTCCCACAGCTCGGACAGGTCGTAACGATGGGCATGCAGGGCTCTCCGATCCGCGCGTCAACGTTGCAGTGTCTGTGTGCGTGCTTGGCCGTTCTCCGGCAAGATCTCTTGAAGCTCTTCGGCCGTAAGGCGTTCTTTGGCTATCAGTGCCTCGGTCACGATGTCGAGGTGCGCGCGGTGCTCCTCGAGCAGCTCGATGGTGTTCTTCATTTCCAGTTCGAGGATCTTGCCAGCCGATTCATTGATTTTCAGATACACGGGGCTGGCCAGGGCGCCTTCATACTTCATCAGTTCCGGCGTGACGAGCACGCCGAAGTCCTCATCCATGCCATATCGACACACCATCGCCCGGGCGGTGTTGGTTGCGTACTCCAAATCGGATGACGCACCGGAGGACAGCCCATCCACTCGACCGTAACAAACCAACTCGGCCGCCCGACCGCCCAGACTCGTTCGGATGTCGGCCAATAGCTCATCCCGCGTCCGGCTTCCTCGACCTTCCGCCTCCTCGGCGCAGGGCGCCATGTAGCCGCCGTGTTGGCCTCGGGAGACGATGGTCACGTAAGCGGGCCACCATCCGGACAGCCAGTACAACAGCGCGTGCCCGCCCTCATGGCAGGCCGTTCGCCGGACCTCTTCCGGTTTCCTGACGCGGGCCTCGCCGAAACGAACCGTCTCGAGCGCCTCCTCGAGGAGCGCTCCGTTCAGTGGCTCACCCGAACGCACGGCGTTGCGGGCGGCCGTCTCGATGATCATCTCCAGATTGGCGATGCTCATGCCCGAAGACCGCTCCGCGATCAGCTTGACGACGTCTTCGGAGACGCTGCACCCCGGGCGATCCGCCAGCCGCATCGTCAGGTACTTCTGACGAGCGGCCCGGTCGGGAAGGTCGACCAGGATCGTTCGGCTGAACCGCCTGACCAGGGCCGGGTCGAGCGTCCGACCGGATCGCTCAGGCGAAGCCTGGTCGTCACTGTCGACCTTGAAGTTCGTCGCGGCCAGAACGAAGACAGGCCTTTCAACCGACGGGCTCGTGAACCCATCCATCTCCGTCAGAAGCGCGTTGAGCGTGTTCTCCGCGGCCCGGCCTTCTCCAACACCACCTGTGCGAACCTTGCCGATGGCATCGATCTCGTCGATGAGCACGATCGCCGGAGCGCGGCGGCGAGCACGCGCAAAAAGATCACGAACGTTCTTCGGCCCGCTTCCCTGCCACATCGTCACGAAGCTGCTGGCCGTCGCGGAGATGAAGGCCACATTCGACTCACCGGCCATCGCCCGCGCCAGCATGGTCTTACCCGTACCGGGCGGGCCG
>JAFGQA010000138.1 GCA_016935885.1 Phycisphaerae bacterium
TCCGTTGTATCGAGTCGTCGTCGCTTCTTGATCTCGACGATCCTGACACTCCCAGCCTCGCTGAAAAATGGCCAAACTCGAACTTAGAATCCCGCAAGAAATTCCCCGATTCAAGGGAGTAAACTGTGGATCGTCGCCAAAGAATGGGGTTGAACGCCAGAGAGATGGCCGATGTCCAGCACGAAACAGCCAACAACAGAGAGATGGTTGATGTCCAGCACGAAACAGACCAGGACTGTCTTGATCGCCCTGCTGGCGACGGGTGGAGTGACGGCTGCCGAGTCAATCACCGCCGCGGACGAAACCAATCCCGCCGCGCCGGCCGGGATCCAGGTCGAGGCGCAGGCGAATGCGGCGTCCGTTCCGGCTTTTCCGGGAGCGGAAGGCTTCGGCGCCAAGGCCGCCGGCGGGCGCGGCGGTCGTGTCATCGCGGTGACGAACTTGAACGACTCTGGCCCCGGCAGCCTGCGCGCGGCGGTGGAGGCAAAGGGAGCCCGCATCGTCATCTTTCGTGTTTCGGGAAACATCGCCTTGAAGTCCTCCCTCCGCTTGCGGGACGGCGACATCACGATTGCCGGTCAGACGGCCCCAGGCGATGGCATCTGCCTGAAGGATTTCGGTCTGGATCTGTCGGGCGCGAACAACGTCATCATCCGCTATCTTCGCGTCCGTCCGGGCGATTCCTCCGGCACGGCGTTGGATGCGGTCGGTGGCCGGTCGGGCGAGAACATCATCATCGACCACTGCTCCATGAGCTGGAGCGTCGACGAGTGCGTGTCGATCTACAGCGGCGCCCGCAATGTCACCGTGCAGTGGTGCCTGATCAGCGAGAGCCTTTACCAGTCGGTGCATGGCAAGGGGCATCATGGTTTCGGGGGCATCTGGGGCGGCCGGAACGCTTCGTGGCATCACAACCTGCTGGCCCATCACTCCAGCCGCAACCCGCGCATCGTCGGCAAATCGGTTGGCGGCCAGTTGGTGGACCTGCGAAACAACGTGATCTACAACTGGGGTTACAACAGCACCTATGGCGGCGACGGCGACGTTCGGGTCAACCTGATCAACAACGTCTACAAGCCCGGCCCCGCAACCCGCGAGAATGTCCGTGCGCGCCTGGCCAACCCTTCCAAAGGCGAAGAACCGAGGAACTGGTGGGTCGCCGGCAATCTCGCCGTTGGATCTCCCGAGGTCACCGCCAACAACTGGCTGGGCGTCCATCCCTCAGGCGGGATCGCGGTGGATGACCTCCGCGCCAAGGGACCCTTCGAGGTGGCGACGGTGACTACTCAATCGGCGGAAGAGGCGTTTGAACTCGTCTTGAACCAGGCGGGCGCCACGCTGCCGCGGCGCGATCGGCTCGACGCCCGCATCGTTGAAGAGGTACGGACGGGCACGGCTCGCTTCGGCGAAACGTACGAGGCCGGCGGCAAGGGGATCATCGACTCGCAGAAGACCGTGGGCGGCTGGCCGGACCTGCGCGCCACGACAGCGCCGGCGGACTCGGACGGCGATGGAATGCCCGACGAATGGGAACTGCGATTCCGGTTTGATCCCAAAGCCCCTTCGGATGGTCCGCAGGACAAGGATCGCGACGGCTACACCAACCTGGAGGAATACCTGAACGGCAGCGATCCAACGGTGTTTGTGAAGTACGTCGCAGGCCGGTGATGGCCTTGCCACACAAGTTTCGATGAGGGCGTCATGGCACGACATCTGATCTACGTTCTGCTGACTGCCGCAACGTTCTGTGTCTGCTCCACGCTCCGCGCCGCCGAGAGACCGCGCGTGATTGTCACCACCGACGGCGAGATCGACGACGAGTGCTCTATGGTCCGGTTCTTGCTCTACGCCAACGAATGGGACATCGAGGGCATCATTACCTCGAGTTCGCAATATCACTGGCAGGGACACAAGTGGGCTGGCGACGACTGGGTGCAGCCCTATCTGGAGGCATACGCCAGGGTCTATCCCAACCTGGTTAGGCACGACCCGCACTATCCCACGCCGGAATTCCTGCAGGCGCGCACGCTGCTTGGGAACGTGAAGGCGGAGGGTGAAAAGGAGGAGGTCACGGCCGGGTCGGAGCGGATCGTCGATGTGTTGCTGGACGATTCGGACAAGCGGCCCGTCTGGATTCAAGCCTGGGGCGGGACCAACACGATCGCCCGGGCCCTGAAGACCATTGAAGGACAGCATCCGGAAAAAATGCGGGAGGTCGCGAAGAAGGTCCGGTTCTACCTCATCTGGGAACAGGATTCCACCTATCAGGACTACATCCGGACACGCTGGGGCGAGTACAACATACCGACGATTATCTCCGATCAATTCATCGCTCTGTTTTACCACTGGAAGAAGTACCTCCCCGCGAACAAGCAAGCCTATCTGGTCGGATCGTGGATGAAGTCGAACATCCTCGACAACCACGGGCCGCTCTGTGCGCTGTATAAGGCCCATGTGAAAACAGACAAGGGATTCGACGAAGGCGACTTTCGATCCGAGGGCGATTCGCCCGCGTTTCTACACACGATTCCAACCGGATTGCGCAGCACGGAGTCGCCTGACTGGGGTGGCTGGGGCGGCCGCTTCGTCAGAGTCCGCGAGAATATCTGGCTCGATCCGGTGGTTGAGCCAGGGTACCGGTATCCCGAGGGCAGATGGTATACGCGCTCGGCGTGGGGGCGCACCCGGCTGGCAAAGGGAATCCCGAACGACACGGAACTGATCGCATATCTCAAGCCACAGTGGCGCTGGATCGACGCGCTACAGCGCGACTTCGCGGCACGGGCCGACTGGTGCGTGAAGTCCTACGCAGACGCGAATCATCCTCCCGTGGTAGTGCTGGCACACCCGCGGGACTTGAAGGTTCGCCCCGGAGACAATGTGTCACTGAGCGCCAAGGGAACCACGGATCCGGATGACAACGCGTTGACCTACCGATGGTGGCATTACGCGGAAGCCGACACTTACGAGGAAACCGTAGCGATAGAGGATGGCGGCAACCATGATGCCTCATTGACCGTCCCCGCTGAGGCCAAGCAGGGTCAGACTATCCATATCATCTGTGAGGTGATGGACGACGGCATGCCGCCCCTTACGCGCTACCAGCGGGTAATCTTGACCGTAACTGAATGACTGGATGCCAATGATTCCACCGGACATCCTCGTGCTCACAAACCGATCTTCGATTTCGATGCTGCGCATGCGTACAGTATGGCCCGTCGCAAAAAATCTGTCCCAGGGGTAAAGTTACTTACCGGATGAGCCGATATTCCCCGCGTGAGAGGAATATCGGCA
>JAFGQA010000013.1 GCA_016935885.1 Phycisphaerae bacterium
ACGAACTGGCGGTGATCAAGGCGATGTTTCACTGGGCCGAAGACAGCGAGATCGTTGAGCGAGGGCCACGTCTAAATGCGGTCAAGAAGATCCCCAGGAAGAAGGTCGACCGGCAGACGTTTACTCCCGACGAAGTCCGCAGACTTCTGGCGGTGGCGAATGTGCAGATGAAGGCCATGATCTTGCTGGGCCTCAATTGCGGCTTCGGTCCCACCGACTGTGCCGAACTGCGGTGGGAAAACCTGGACCTGAAGGCAGGCCGGGTCCATTTCCCCCGCCCCAAGACCGGCGTGGATCGCGACTTCATCCTGTGGCCCCAAACCGTTGAGGCCCTCAAAGCCGTGCCTGTGCGGGGTGAATTCGTTTTCTACACCAAGCACGGGAACACGTGGGGCTGGCGGATCACCGGCAAATACGACGACAAGCCGCTCACCAGGGCCTTCAAGGTGCTCATGAAGAAGGCCGGGATCGTTGCCGAGAAGGGGACGGGCTTCTACACGCTCCGCCGAACCGCCGCTACGATTGCCGCTGAGACGGGCGATGTGTTTGCCGTCCAGGACATCCTGGGCCACGCGGACCTGGCGATGGCCAGCACATACGTCCAGAAAAACAAGCTGACCCGTCAAACGGACCGAGCGATCCAGCACGCCCAGAGGTGGCTGAACCAATCCGTCACGAATCAAGATGGTTCGGAATGAACCTCTGGATACGTGAAGACCGGGTGGTTCGCCCATCGCGGCGCCGCCTCAAGCGAGAGGCCCCTGCGGCGAGTCGCTGGCTGATGAAGTCGTCCACGCACTGCCGCCTGATCCGCCAGCAACCTTTCCCACCGGGATTGTCACTGGGAGCGACGTTCACGGCCTGAATGTCACCGGCTCGAATCAGGTTGTAGACGGCGTGCAGGGAGACGTTCAGTTCCGCCGCCACGGTGGCAGGCGTCAGGAACGAGTCTGGGGAACCAGACTTGCTGACACGGTCCTCCGCGTCCAGCGGCTCCGGTTCGACCGCGTACCTGAATTCTGCCATGCTTCGTGCCTACTCTATGAACTTGTTAAAGAGACTCAATTTGCCGTTGCCTTGGACTGAACACCACCATCCGCGTCAGTCAGTCGCCTCAAAGCCCGAACGCAGTCCTTGGTTGCGAAGGTCATCTGCAGCTTCGGACGCATTTGCCGGCAGCCATCAGGCACCATCAAGGGCGGTGTCTCCTGCGTCCGCGACATCGCGGCTCCGACGGACTCCAATTCTTCAGCGAGACTGAGTGTCATGCCCTCAGAATACACGCGTGCCAGGCTATAGAAAGAGACCGCTTACTACAGATTGGTAAGAAGAGGAAGAATTCTTCACAGCGGGGCGACTGGCCTTGCTGTCAAGGGTAACGGCAGCAATGCCGGCATCCTTGACTTCGTTGAGGGAGAGCCAGTAACGCTTACCAAGGGCGGGCATCGTGATGATCCTAACGGGGGCGGAAACAGCGGTTTGTCTGATCCCGTGACCGGGATGAGATGGGACGGTCCTTCAGAACACTTTCCCTGTGTATGAGGGCACGTTGATTGGCGCACATGCCCTCGCGAGGCCGGCGGTTTTCCTCCCGCACCGTACACAAACTGTGGCACTAGAAGCCGCGGAGGTAGGTGCTTTCTCTTCGGGGTAGGCCGGGTTTGGGGAGGCGCTTCAACACCACGTATTCGACGTCGTGCTCGGCACAGAATTGGCGCTTTTCGGGTTTGTCGCCGTCTTCGTTGGCGGCGTAGATGTCGAGCCTTATCTCGTCGACTTGCGGGGCGGCGTCCATCCAGCCGGTGCCGGTCGAGATCAGAGCCTCTGTCACGTAGCGAATCGAGCCGACCATGTAGCGGCGTTCGTCCTGGCCGAACATCGGGTGGCCCTCGCCCTTGAGCAGGCGGATGTTGGCGTTGTGACCGACCACGACGTACAGATCGCCCAGCTCCGAGCACTCCTCGAAGAAGCGGATGTGACCGGTGTGAAACCAGTCATAGCAGCCGGTGACGATGACCTTTTTGCGCGTCGGTTGCCTGCCGGCGGCATCGAGAGCAGGAGTGTCTGCGGGAAAGCCGGCGAGTTGCTCTGGTGTGACAACCCGATAGTCCAAACCGCGTTCGTGGCAGAAGGTGCGCTTGCCGGGCGTATCTTCGCTTATGCGGACGACCCAGGTGCGTGGTTGCACGTCCAAGACCGATGGCACGGCGTCGGCGTCACCAAGCTTTTCGACGACATGCACGCGGCTGACGTAACGCAGGGCCTGGAGATAGTAGAGTCGCTCGGGCAGGGGGAACCTCGGCTCGGTACCGGTCAGGGCGCGACAGACGGCATCGTTCCATAGCAGCACGGACAGCAGCCCGAGTCGGGCGGTTTCTTGCAGAAAGCGGACGTCCCGTGACCGCATGTTGTCGAAGGCTCCGCTGACGATGATCTGTCTGCTGGTTTCATTCATGGCTGTCTGACTCTGACTTCGATCTGGAAGGCGCCGGGGACGGGGGTTTCGGAGGCAACGAGAAGATAGCCGCAGCCGCAGCCGGAGTACATGGCGCCGGGGTAACGGGACTGGTAGAACGTCAGCAGCTCGACGAGGTCCACACGGAGGGTCGGGTGGCG
>JAFGQA010000139.1 GCA_016935885.1 Phycisphaerae bacterium
CATCAGCAATGAAGTACCGGGTACTCATCGAGCAGGACGAGGACGGGGTCTTCGTAGCCAGGTGTCCGTCCCTTCCCGGCTGCCTGTCACAGGGGAAGACAAGGGATGAGGCTGTCGCGAACATCCAGGACGCCATCCAGGGCTACCTGGCCAGCCTGGCAAAACACGGCGAGCCGATACCGCCGGCCATCAGCGAAGAACTGGTCGAGGTCCGGGCCTGAGCAGGCTTCCCGTCCTGTCGGGCCGCACGGCAGTCAAGGCATTCTGCAAGCTGGGCTACGAAGAAGACCACCAGACCGGTAGCCACATCATCCTGCGGCGCAAGCAACCGCCCCATCGGCGCCTGTCTGTTCCGGACCATTGCTAGCTTGCGCAGGGAACGCTGCGCGGGCTGATTCGCGAAGCCGGCATCACGGTCGAAGCCTTCGTCCAACTCCTCTAGCACCGGCCCGCGAACCAGCACCCACCACAACCGGCCCCAGGAATGGGGGACCGCGTAAGACAATGTCTTACGCGGTCCTGGGACTGGCCTGGAGAATGAGATTGAGACAACGGAACTGCTAAGGGAACTACTGACCGCCGCGGCGGCGGTCCTGCGCGCCGGGCCGGACCCCGCCGGCCCCGACCATCAACTCGCCCGAGTCATAGCCGCACTTCCCGCACGCCGCCCTCAACCACTGTCCCATCAGCTACCCGCTTCCCGGCGCCTCACGCGGCCCACCTTGCCAGTTCTAGCACTACCTTGACTTGACGTCGAGGCCGAGCTTGGCGATCCGTCTGGTTACCGCGCTGACCTGTCGCTGCAATTCGGCGGCGATGGTCTTGGGATTCTGCCCGGCCATCAGCATGATCCGCAGCTTGGCATCCTCCTCTGCGGACCACGGCTCGTATGCACGCGGATGCTTCGCCCGTATCTCAAGCAGGCGCTCATTTTGGATGTGGACCGGTCGCGCGACACCTTCGGCCGCCTCGGTGTCCGGCCCGAGCAGTTTCAGCGCCTCATGCGCTGCCCGGAAGATGTTCCGATACGTCAGACCGGGGTGCACGCTAAGAATCTGATCGTAGCTGTGCCCACGTGCAATCTGCGTCAGAATCTCTCGCGACCTCGGCGTGAGGCGAGTTCTGTCGCGCTTCATACAACCTCCCTCTCAGTGCTGTCTCACCGGGGCGCACGACCGAGGATAAGCCGCCGCGGGGCACTGGGTGATCACCCGAACACCTCTGCGGCGAGGACCGGCTTCCACTGGTGTCCGACGAGCCGGCACAGGTCGGGCTTCTTTCCCCGCCGCCACTCGGCGAGAACAACGGCCTTGGCACGGTGGTGCCGGGCGACCTGCTTGAGGCGCAGGACGTCCAGTGGTGTGGGTCGGGACGCAGTTCCACCCTTGACCTGGATGAGAATGATATCGAAGAGGTCTCCGCGCTTCGTGCCGCTGGAGGGAAGGCGGTGGTCCTTCCGGACAGCAAGGAGGTCGACGATGCCGCGCGACTCGGCCCTGTGTTCGCCGAGGAAGTCAACCACGTTCCATCTCGCGCCTCTCCGGCGGCTGTAGGTGACGAGCCATTTCGTCATCGTCCGCGCCCGCCGAGCCGTGTACAGGGCTTTCTTGCCCGGGTTCATCCCCGGAGCTGCTCGACGGTCGCCCAAGTCCTCTCTATCAGGGTTCTCATGGCCTCCACTGCCTCGGAGACGGAGTCCAAGGAAGGACGGGCATCATTGTAGGGCAACACGTACCGGGCGTGTGCCCACCCCTTCCCCCACTTCTTGGCCTCGAACTCCCAAGGAACACTAGCGCCGATTTCATTAGACAGCCTCTTCAGCGTCGTGAGCCAGCGGAAGTTCTCCGCATCGTCGTCGCTCTCGAAGTGGAGCGCCACATCCACCTGCTTGGGTTTCCTGCGCACCTGCCACTCATAGTGGACGTCGCCGTCGCCGATGGGAACCTGCAGGTAGTTGTCGGCGTGGCGTGCCGTGGCCTGAAACCGTCGCCCACGCACCACCAGGTCTAGCGCATTGAACTGCTCAGTGACCGCCTGCCAGTACTCCGCGTAGGGCGACTTCGACGCGGGCCTCACCGACCGCGTCCAGTTGTTGGGCTTGGACACAACGTTGAACTTGGGAGCGACCGGCGACTTGCCGATACGCCAAAGCTCGACCTCAAGTCCGAAGAACGCTATCTGCTCATCAGTGTGTTCGTTCAACCAGTCGAGTGCGGCCCGATGCTGGTCAATGAACTTCCTTGCTACCCAGATGATGGATACAGCCTCCAGCCCTGCTGCATAGGTGAGTATCTGGCCTAGGTGGTTGTGGTCGGTTGGCTCAAGCTGGTTCTCAATCAGAACCGTGCTGCTGCTTGCCACGTCGCGGCAGACGATGTCGGCGCGGAACTGGCCGACCCCCTGTTCCTGCCCCACGAGCACGAGATCCATGCCGAGCGTCTCCCCAAGCAGCTTGAGATTCTCGTCCTGCGCCAGCCAAGGCGTGAAGTCTCCCGCCTCGTTCTTCCACCCGGTTCGCAGGTCGACCTTCTCCAGACGTCCAAGATTGGCCATTGCCTACTCCGAAGCCGGAACCCAGACCTTGCGGAGCGGTATCAGGGCCTTGTAGTCTGAATCGAGCCTGTCGTAGTACTCGGTGAGGAAGCCGACCAACTCCTCTGCATCCACCAGCGTAACGCGGCCGCCCTTCTCTGCTTCGCGCCTGGCCTCGGTAGAGAAACCCCCGGTAGACACGAATAGGCCCTTCTCGCCCTGGTTCAGGGTTCCAACTAGGTTCCGCACATCCGGCCCGCCCGCAGATGACTGCCTGTGCTTTATCTGCACCTTGATTCGCGGGCTCTCAAAGCCCAAAGCGTCCGGATGGGCTATTACATCAACTCCGTGGTCCGGGCCGGGTGCCGAAACCCGCGTCCGGTACCCCATTGCCTCCAGCAAGCCGGCAACTAGCTCCTGGAGGTCGTAGGGGTCGATCTTCGACACCATGTCGCCGATCAGTTCGTCGGCCTTGCCCCTCACCTCTTCTAAGAACGGTGTGGCAGGCTCATCAGGCGGCTCGGAGATACCGGGCTCGAGCTTGCCCGTCCCGCCCTGCTTCATCAACTTGAGCAACTCGTCGGCGTGAGGGTCGAGCAACAGGACCGTCGTCGCCCCACCCGAACTGTTCTTCAACGCCTGGCTCATCTCGTCGCGCGAGAACTCGCCGAGCCACTTGACTTTCCGCCCGTGGGAAATCGTCGGCCCAAGCACGTCCTTCTCGTAGAAGTAGTCGCCCGCAACACCGAAGAGGACCGTTCGTGCGCTGCGGTCGGGCGTGAGTATCCAATCGCCGGGACTGATGACGTGGACGACGCGAAAGAGTTGGCCCACGGCGTTCGCCACCTTGTTCTCCGAGGCTCCCGGCCGCAGCTCGCGGTATCTACGCTTCATTTCCTCCTTGTCGGTCACGCCCGACAGATCCCCGTCGAGCACGAACCCGACAGCCACCATCTTCTTCTCTCGGGCAGCATCTATCCAGTCCTGTCCCTTTGGAACCCTCACGACCCAGAACCTTGGCTCACTCATCCATACCTCCTTGCCGTCACTGCAAACCTCCGTGAGAGGGACGAATCACCGCACAGAGCCTGCTGCGCCGGAGCGGACATGCGCGGTTGGTGCACTTCTCGGTCGATCGGCAGGACGAGAATCCGCTTCGCACGTAGCCGACTGTCGAAGACTGACCGCCGAAGGTCAGCAGGTAGGCATCCATCAAGGGGGGACGGATGCCGCTCTTCAACCCGTACCGCTGCACCCGCTCCACAAGAGCGCGTTGATTGCCCGCCCCGTAGGGCTTGGGAATCGCGCCGACCACATAACCAACCCGCATCGCCACCACGTCGGGCTTGATGCAGTCGTAGCGCATGTCCTCCATGAGGAAATGAAGAAGCGTCGGCCAGTTGCCTAGGTTGGGCATCTCGCGCCGCTCCATGTCGGTCCGCAGCGATGCAATGGACGACCAGAAGACCGTCACGTCTTCCTCGGACTCAATCCGGGGCGGAATGCTGAACTGCGCCAAGTATGCCCCGAAGTCGCCGAACTCCTTCCCGATTTGCCTGATGGCCCGCGCGCTCCAGATGATGCTGGCGACCTTTTTCTTGAAGCGAATCGGCTTCAGAACCTCCCAGTACTGATCCAATACTCGGTCCGGGTCCAGCCGCGCGACCTGCCTCAGGTCGAAACCCCGAAAAGCCCCCAACCAACCATCTGATTCGAAGAAACCTTCGAGCCGGTCAGCGCGGGTGGCTTGGTAAGCGACCTTGCAGGCCAACTGGCCTAGAAACGCATTGTCATCCCAGGAGGTCAGGCTTCTTGGCGACTGCGAGTCAATCCACTGCCTTAACGAATCGAAATCCGCCTCGCGGTGGCCGTCCACATACCTGGTGATGCTGTCGAACGCCCGGAACACGCGGCTCATGCGGGCAGGATATTGCAGCCGGTCAGGGTGTCAAGCGGGGCGGGATGTGCTATCGAAATCGGTCCAGATTCTCAGCAAAGCTGTTGAGATTGAACACGGCTCTGAACTGCTCCTGAAGTTCGGCAAACCGCTTCATCCCGTCAACGCAGAGCCAGTAGTTGCCGTCCGTTATCCAGTAGAACTCCAGTTCCGGCAGTTTCTTACGGATATCCCTATCCAACTGGACATATTCGCCCTGGTTGATCCCTATCTTGGTGCCAGACGTGGTGTAGAAGTTGACCTCGAACAGGTACCTCGGCCTGCGTCCTTGCAGAATGACGACATCCAGCTTCTTCGGCCTTGACGCACGTCCCTTCACTACGCCTTTGACGTACCTCTCCGTACAGAAGAGCGGACGATCTGACGGCAGTTTCACGTCGGACGGTACGCCCTTCTCCGAATCGAGAGTCTTGATTCGGTGCTTGTTCAGGACGTCGTCAACATTCAGGAATCCGCCGTCAACTAGGGCTTGCCGAACACGGTCGTGCGCATACTTGCCATGCAGCCCCTTCGAGTCCCGTGGCACCCGCTTGTTCGCCAAGAACGTGCGCACGTCCATCCAATTCAGCACTGTGTTCAGCCGTAGTGCTGTAAGGATGTAGTTGGCCACTCTTATCGGGACGTCGCTGAACTCGGGACGTGCCATCCTGCGTTCCAGAACACCCACTTCTTTCGTGACGCAGCTAACGTATTTCGCGACGGCGATCTTGAAGTAGGCCAGTGCACTGGGCCGGCCAAGCCTCATGGCTAGATCCAGCGTATCTGCGGAGGTAGGTTCGGCATCCGCTACGTCAGCAAAGAGCTTCGCGAAGTCCGGGTCATGTTTGAGGTTCAGCACCAAGTACTCAAATAGGGCCTCCACACGCCGCGAGTTAAGTTTGACGGTATCGAACGCGAAGTGGATGACCTGTACGTTTGTGAACCGCTGCAACTGGAACATTGCCTCGAATACCTCGAAGCACCTGGGATATCTCCGAACGTAGTCGGAGAGGTCCTCCACGCCCCAGTTGCGCCGCTGAGTTAGTGCCGCAACCTCCTTCTCCACCTCCCGGAATGGGAAACCGACTTCGCGGAACTCCTCCTCGGTGAGTTCTAAGAAGGAGATTCTGCTGGCAAACTCCTCGTAGGCTGCATCAAGCCTGCCACGCGCGCTCTTCATTTCGGAATCTTCCTGCCAATCGAGTGCCTCTCAGACGTGTTCAGTCCAATCGTTAGCTGCTTCGGGGCATCTATCTCATCTACTAACCGCCGTACAGCTTGTCTCACGTACCCACCCTCCAGGTCTATTCCTATGACACGTCGCCCAGTTCGGAGAGCCGCCACGGCCGTGGTGCCGGCGCCGATGAACGGATCTAGGACCCACCCGCCAGTGTCCGTGCTGGCGAGGATTGCGCGTTCCACCAAGGCTACGGGCTTCTGCGTCGGATGCTTGCCGTGCCGCTTCTCTGCCGCAGACGGAGGCATCTCCTCCCAGACATCCACAGGGCTGTCATGCCTAGTAGGCCACACCGTCTTCATCTGTCGATTACCTGCACGAAGCTTCATCTCTCTGTAGTCGAAGTAGTGCTTGCTCTTCCTGTTCTTTGCGGCCCAGATGATCGTCTCCGTCGCGTGCGTGAAGTAGCGGCAGGACAGGTTCGGCGGAGGGTTGGGCTTAACCCAGGTGATGTCGTTCAACAGCTTGAAGCCGAGCTGCTGCATCGCGAACCCAACCGAGTGAATGACGTGGGCGGTGCCCGACACCCAGATCGTGCCGTTCGGCTTTAAGACGCGTTGGCAGCGGTCCAGCCATGCGCGGTTGAACTCATGGTTCTCCTCCGGGCCCTTGCTTTTGTCCCAGTCACCCTTGTCTACGCAGACCATCCGGCCCGCATGACAGGAGATACCACCGTTGCTGAGGAAGTAGGGCGGGTCGGCGAAGATCATGTCGAACACGCCCTCCTTCCAACGTTCGGCAACGCGATCCATCCAGGTCAGGCAGTTGGCCTGGTAGAGCCAAACCCCGTGGCCCGGGTCAGACCAGGCGAGCTTGACCTCTTGCTCAATCTCCTTGGGCTTCCCGCGCTTCCTCACCGCATCGCCCGCGCCTACCATGATGGACTCCGGTGCCATACTGATGTCGAACGGGTTCTCAGGAGAAACGGGCATGGCCGGCTGGCTGGTGCGCTTCTTACCCATCGCCCGCCAGCATATCGGCCAATGCAGAGACGTCAAGCACAACAGAACTGGGTGGGTCCAAGGATTCGTGGGTTCAAGGGGTCCAGGGAAGACGAGGGCGAGCCATACGAGATTCTAGATTTGAGATTGGTGATTCCAGAGGACTTGGGAGTCTACGGCATACGGCCGACAGCATACGGCCGGAGCGTGGACAAGCCAGACGGACGGGGAACGCGCAGCCGGCGAAGTCAGAAGGCAGAAGTCAGAACTGTGAAGTCTGAGGGACAAGTAGCCGACAGCCAACAGCATACGGCTGACAGCAGGATGCCCTGACGCGAGTTGGTGAAGGGAGTGGATTTTCGACTCATCGTAAGTTGCGGAACTTGCGCCTACTTGGGAATCGGAAACTCCCCCGG
>JAFGQA010000140.1 GCA_016935885.1 Phycisphaerae bacterium
GACCCAGCGGTACATCAGGAGCAGGATGATGACCATGAAGAAGGCGTTCAGGCTGTACACCTCGACGATGACCGACTGCGACCAGAGGACGGGGCTGAAGGCGAAGAGCAGTCCTCCCGTGACGCCTCCCACCCAGCAGAGAATGGTCTCGGTCGAGTAGCCCAGCACTTCCGTCGCGTGCTTCAGGCCGCGGATCATGTCCGCGCCCGAACGGCTGATCAGCATGGCCAGGAGCCCGGCGGCCAGCGCGCCGAAAACGGCCGAGGACAGCGCCACCGACCACGCGGGATTGGGCTGTCCGTAGTACTTGACCCACTCGAAGATCCACTGGAAGAACCACGTGACCAGCGACCAGATGGGATAACCCGGCGGGTGGGGCACGCCCATGTAGTCCGAGGCCACGGCGAGTTCCCCGGAGTCTTCCAGGCTGACCGTGGGCGCCAGCGTATAGCCGTATACCGCCAGGGCCACCAGGAAGGCCGTCCAGAACGCGCCCCAGTCCGCCTTGCGGAAGAACGCCCCGGTCTGGTGGTCGAAGAAATCGGCCTCGTCCCGGTCAACCCGCTTGGGGCCGTTGCCGTTCTGGTTCTTGTCTGCTGCCATGCTCAAGACCACGAAGAAGAAGGGCCTTCGGCCCGTCAGAAGCGGTCATATTGTTGCTTTGGGCCCCCAGCGTCAAGCACTGAACCATTGGACCCGCGGTGGGTGCGCCGCGTTCAGATGAAGCGCCGGGAGTACAGGATCAGGGCCACGGAAAGACCGTACAGCGCCAGGTCCACGAGGAGCGGAACATCCGTCAGCAGAATGAGTTCCGGCTGCCCGCCCTTCTCGTGCCGGTAGACCAGGTCGAGGTAGCGGAAGATGCCGAAAATGACGAACGGGATGGTGAACCCGAGCCGCGCCGTGCCGAACTTGGCCACGGTGTCCGGCCAGAGCGTGTACAGCGCGTAGGACACGATGGTCGCCGAACTCACGATCGCGATGAGCTGATCGAGGAGTCGCTCGTCGTAGGCCGCCAGGCTCTGCCGGGTGGCCCCCGCGAAGTCGTTCAGCACGACCTTCTCGTGCCGCCGCTTGCACAGCGCGAGGAACAGGGCCAGCAGCAGCGTGCACAGGATCAGCCACGGCGAGATCGTCACCCGCGCGGCCACCGCGCCCGCCAGGGCGCGGAGCACGAAGCCGGCGGCGATGACGAAGAGATCCACCAGCGCGATCCGCTTGAGGAAGAAGGTGTAGACCATCTGGAGCACCACGTAGCCCCCGATCGCCGCCAGGAGGGCACGGGACTGCGCGAGCGCCCCCAGGAGGCCGACGGCCAGCAGCACGGCGGACAGGGCCAGGGCGGCGCGCGTCGAGACCTCGCCGGCCGCCACCGGGCGCAGCCGCTTCGTGGGGTGGGCCCGGTCCTGCTCGATGTCCCTGACGTCGTTGAACAGGTAGACGCCGCTGGACGCGATGCAGAACAGCGCGGCCGCCTGGACGACGGCCCACAGGCTGGCCAGGCCGACCTGCTGCTGGCGGTCGCCGAAGGCGAAGATGAACGCCGCGAACACCAGCGCGTTCTTGGTCCACTGCTTCGGCCGCAGCGCCCGCAACGCGTGGATGGGCCAGCTCCCGCTCACGGGCCGCCTCCGCCGGCCGCGACGCTCTTCGGGTGCGGCCGCGAAGGCGGGTGCCGACGGAACCCCGAGCGCACAACCACCCGCCACACCATCCACAGTGCCTCACGCACGATGTTGGTGCTCATTTTGGACTGGCCAAACCTCCGCTCACGGAAGGTAACGGGCACCTCCACGATGCGGAACCCTTTGATCCAAGCGTTGTACGTCATTTCGATCTGAAACGAGTAGCCGCTAGAGGTCACCTCGTCCAGGTTGATGGATTCCAGCACCGAGCGCCGGTAACACTTGAACCCGCCGGTTGGATCGCTGAACCGCATCCCCGTAATCATTCTCACGTAGACCACCGCTAAGGCGCTGAGGATCAGTCGCCCTGGGGGCCAATTGATGATCCGCATACCGCCGATGAATCGCGAGCCGAGAACGAGATCGGCATCCTTGATCTTGCTCAGAAAGAGCGACATGGCGGTCGGCTCGTGTGAGAAATCGGCGTCCATCTCGAAGACGAGGTCGTAGTCCCGCTCCAAGGCCCACTTGAATCCGGCGATGTACGCACGCCCCAAGCCTTGCTTGCCTGCCCGGTGAATAACACGAACGTAAGAGCAGACCTCACAGATCTCATCAATGATTCGCCCTGTTCCATCGGGGGAATTGTCGTCGACGAATAGGATGTCGATTTCAGGCCATGCGCGGTGTATCTCTTCGACAAGGAATCGAACGTTGTCCTTCTCGTTAAACGTTGGGATGACTACCAGAATGCGGCTCATGCGGGCCTACTTATATCGAATTAAATGAGAAGGCGACAAGCTGAACCAACTGTCAAAAAGCCTACTGAAGAGCACAGAAGGCATGTTTCTCATTCCGAAGATGGAAAATCCACTTTCACAAGCACTTCGTATTCTGCGACATACGCAATCAGTTCGCTTTTTTTTTGCATTGACGCGTACGTACGCGAGGGTTATGTTACTTATGATCATCGGACGGGGGGCGAGCATGAACCACACGAGTACTACCGGCTCTCGGAGTCTTGTTGTGCCTACACGCGAACTGAAGGAAAGCCATCGCGCGGTCTTCGAAAACGATGATGCATCGGCTAGGGACGTCGATCTCCGCTCTCACGAGGTGATGACAAGGGTCTTTGCGAGTATTATGGAGAGCCTGTATGGGAGAGAATGGCGATAGATATGGAATCCTTGCCGCCTCCCTTGCCCTCCACCTCCACTCCCGCCCCGCCGGCCAAACAGGAAGTTCGACTCGGCGATCTCGAAGCCTGGCTTCGCAACTTTGCTGCGCTTCGTGGGGAAAGCGGAGAGACGATAGGGTATATGGCCAATTCCGCGCAGATGATCAACGAGTGCTACTGGAACACCGTTGAGAAATATGTTAGGCCCAAGCTCAAGAACAACCGGAAATGCCACGTCGACCACCACAAGATTATCGCTGCCCTTGAGATGACAATCATGTTCCTGCTCCCCATCGAGCACGAAGACCAGGAGAAGGCTCTCACCTTGAACGCGGAGCTCGCCCTGTTCATCGGAAAGACGATTCTGCAAAGTTGGAGTAAAGGTCGCCTCAGTATTGATGCGGTTATCGATCTTAACAGGGCGTTCGACCGCGAGCACGTTGCATGGCTCAAAGAAGCTTCGCCTGAAAACTTCCCGATTTTCGCCAACGCCTGTGTCTGGTACCTCTTTGAGGACTCCTGCTACGAGCGTGCTCGGAATCTGCCTGTGGGCTACTGTTAACCGTTCGTGTCCTTTGTTGACCTGCCGATTGACCATCAGTCGAAGAATCGTATAGTGGACGAGAGAGTGGGCGTGAGAATCCACACGTACGGCGACGAGGTGCTCCGCGAGAAGGCGCGGCGCGTGGAAACCATCGACGACGCGCTCCGCGAGCTCGCGAAGGACATGCTCGAGACCATGAAGGCCGAGAAGGGCGTGGGCCTGGCGGCCGAGCAGGTGGGCCGCACCGA
>JAFGQA010000141.1 GCA_016935885.1 Phycisphaerae bacterium
GACCGAGAATCCCTTCTCGGTCCTGAAGCCGGTGCCGAGAAAGGATTCTCGGCAGAGCGTACAGTCGTTCTATTTGTGAAACGCCGTGCTAGTCTGTTTCGCCGAAGGCCTGCTGCCGCATCTCGGCCGCCGCTTCGAGGAGGGCCTCCTTGTCTGGCGACCGCGCGGGCTCTAGGACGAAGGTCTCCAGCACGCGATCATCATGGACGGTGAACGGCACCAAGCACTCGGTGAAGATATCGATGCCGGGCAATTCGTACCATGGGGTCTTGATGTTGTGATGGGTGCGCATGGTCTCGTAGCCCTTCTTCCGGATGATGATGTCATAGTCGCCGTACCAGGTGAACGGGACCCTGACCGGCGATTGGCCGACCTCGTCGTCGTTCAGGAACACCGTGGCTTCTTCCGGTTCGGTATTGATCGAGACCGTCCGCTCAATGCAACCCGCGGCGAAGGCCAGGCAACCCAATAGCGCACACGAAGCCGCCGCACGGCGAAGCCGCCATGTCCGACGCGTGCCCGACTTGGGCCCCGTCCCAGAACGGTGGCGCTGGCGTCCCGCCGGTGTTCCATCACGGGCCAGAAGCCCGTACCACAGGGGGTCTTGGCATGGGCTTTCGGTTGCCTCAGCGGCCCGGTTGCCCTTGGATCCGTCCGTCATGGCTTGCTCCGAGACTCGTGATCTCCGCTTCGCTTGGGGCGGGGCGGCCTGCGGGGTGCCGCCTGCCAACGAACAGCCAACAGTCTATCATCCACGCCGCGGCAGGCAACGCCGCAGAAAGCCGATTCCCAAGCAAGGCTTGCACGCAGTTTCACTGCGAAACCGTCTCGCGTCTTGGTAACATAGAGGTCCAGACGGTATCATCGCGTCGGCATTGCCTGAATTCCTGGATCCAGAGCCGGTTATGAGAACGCATCGTCGTCTTGCTCTCGTGCTCCTTTTCACCTTCCCGTTGCTGCACGCGTCCTGCTTCCTCTCGACGCCGCCCGAGCCCACGTCCGAGGAGCTGGACGCCGGCCTGATCGTGATCTACCCCGGCGTCTCCAGCGCGCCAACTGATCTGATCAACTGGTACTTCGCCCTGCGCGACGAGGGCATCATTCAGGCAATCGAGGTCGTGCCCTACGGCCCGCCCATGGACCTGCTGGGTAACCTCGTCACGTACGAGAGGAACCGGGCGTGGTCGGCGGAAGAAGCGCCGCGCATCGCCCAATACATGGACGAGCACCCCGGCCGCCCAGTCACGTTGATCGGCTATTCGGGCGGCGCCGGCATCGCCGTCATGGTCGCCGAGTCGATGCCTGGGGGCTATCGACTCGATCGCCTCCTGCTGTTCAGCAGTGGTCTGTCGTCGGGATACGACCTTTCGGCCGCGCTGGACCACACGGAGAAGGGCATCGTGCACTACTGGTCCCCACGCGACTGGATCGCCGCCTTGGCCACGATTGTCGCCGGGACCGTGGATCGCGTGTTCGAGTCACCGGCCGCGACGGTGGGCTTCAAGATGAGCGACGAGCGGCTTGTCCAGTTCACCTGGATGCCCGAGATGGCTCGCTACGGGAACCACGGCAACCACCATGACTTCTTGTACAACGAGCCGTGGATCAGGGATTATGTCGCCCCGCTGATCACACGGGCAGGGGAGTGTTGCGCAATCGCGGGACAGAAGGAGTTCTGCGGGTGGCGAGGGAGCCCGTGACAGTGCAGGCACGTGTCCCTGGTAGCTTGCCTGCCGGTGTGGATGCCCCGTGCGCCGAGACGCTGGGGCGAGAATCCCTTCTCGCCCCCTTGTGTCGAGGTGTGGGGAAGGACGGGCGCCGAAGCTGTCACAGGGCCATGATCAGGACGAGGATGGCGTCAGAGTTGAATGGGGCCGCGGAGGGCCGCATAATGGGACGAGACTCGTACACGCGATTTGTGCGCGTCTGGGGAGGACCCAAACAATGACAGCTGCCTTTGGGGCCCACTGTGACGATTTTCACATCGCCACACGCTTGTTCCTCAAGCTTGACCTAGCGCTTCAGCGGGAGACGGTTCTGCACTTCTTCGACAGTGTCAAGCGGGAGTTCCCTACGATGCGGAAGCTGCGCCGGCGCGAGGACGGCTCCCTGCTGCTGGAAGAGGATGAGGCCGCGGACGGTTCCCGCCGGTGGCTGCGGCTGGACGAGGGGGCGATCCGGCTGGGCTATCACAACCCTCCTCGATCGGAGGATGCACAGCGGCTTGGCCAAGTGGTGCTGAAGATGGCCCCGTACCACCTGACGCTGGATGATCTCGACTACGATCATTTGGAGGTCGTTTACGGGTTCGATCTGGAGTACCGTGGCAACCACGACCAGCTCGTCGCCGACACGCTGTACGCCGACAGTCCGTTCGCGGCCCTGTTGAACCACGACAGCGTGTCGCACGCGATCGATGCTCAGCCCTTTGTGGGTATGGCGGTCAGCGAATCGTGCGATACGCAGGTGTATGTCGAGGTCAAGAGCCGCACGTCCACCTTCGAGGTCCGGACGCAGCAGTATGAGCCGCAGCAGTTGAGCGTCTTTCTGACGGTTCGGAGGTATTGGGGCTTCGCGGAGGCGGGTTCCATTGGCGAGGCGCATCGGGAATTGACCCGTTGTGCCGAAGACTGGGCAGTCGATCGTGTTGTGCCGTTGTTCGTGAACCCGCTCGCGGACGCCATCGCGTCACGACGATAGTCGGCTGACGTCGCGGTGCGATGTCTGCCGCGATCCCCTCAGGAGCCCCCGACAAAGAGCCCTCGGCCCAGCCGAGGGGTAGTCGTGCGATCAGCCACCTCACACCGACTCGCGAAGCCCCCTCCGGCCAAGGTCGGCCGCTCCTTGGCTGCAACGTCTGCGGCACGCACGTCTCTCCTGCTGGTCAGCATTGCTGCGGCGGTCGCCACCGTGGCGATCGGGTGGACCTCGGCCCGTGGTCTGGAGACGCTCTGGGACGAACAGGTTGACCACGAGATCGCCCTCGGCCTCCTCGAACATCCGCTGACCGGCGAGCAGCCGACGATAGATGGCTCACAGACACGCCTGCCCATGTACGTGAATGCGGTCGGATTCGCCCTGACGGGCAGGGATGATCTCGCGGTGTCGCGAGGTATCAGCCTGGTCTTTGCGGCGATCACTGTCATCGTCACCGGGCTCCTGGGGTGTCGCCTGTTTGGGCCGCTGGTCGGAGCGATGGCGGCGGTCCTGCTGGCGATTTCGCCCTACTTCCTGTCGTTTGGCCGCATCTCGATGACCGAGGGCGACGTCTTCCTCGCTTGCTTCATGACGCTGGCGATCTGGGGGTCCGTTCGATACCTCGATCGCCCCTCGGCATCAAGCTGGATGATGGCCGCCGTCCTTTTCGGTCTGGCGTTGGGGGCGAAGATCTTCGCTGTGGTGCTACTTGTCGTGTTTGGCGTCCTGGCGGTGGGAAGGCGTCCTAGGGCCTTTGTGGGATGGCCATCCCAGCGGGGGGCACACCGGCGAGACGCCGGTGCCACAAAGATACGGCGAGACGCCGGTGCCACAAAGGATTGGCAAATCGCACGTGCCACGGAAGCTTCAGGAGGCGTTCTTGGCGGTGGGCCGTCTCGCGTCGTCGACATTGCAGGCTGTTCCAAGGACGTTCGGCGGCTCCGCGTCCTGCTGGCCGGCGGTGTGATCGTGATCCTCGTCGTGGCGGGCATCGCTATGTTATCGCGGCACGCGGCGATCCGCGGGCGTGCGAGTCTTTCAACGCACGCCGAATGGGCCGCAGTCGCCGGCTGGCTGGTCCTTCTCGTACTGTGCTGCAGTACCATCGTGTTTGTCGTGCGGAGGCGCGTCCTGGCCCCAGGCCCGTTGGCACGCTTCGTAGGCATGGCGGTGCTGGCGGCGATGACGTTCTTTGCCGTGATGCCTGTGCATCTCGTCGAGCACGACATCGCCCGGGAGATCGTCCGTCGTGTGCTGCGATGGGACCACCAGGCGCCGCTGGCGCTTTGGAGCGACCATCTACGGCTGTATGCCGGCATCCTGTTGGTCAAGTTGACGCTGCCGCTCGGCGTATTGACGTGTGGGGCCTTGCTATTCGGCGTGATCCGCGGGCGCAGCGACCTGCGCTGGCGAATGTGTATTCTGACCGTCACCTGTTACGTCGTCGTCCTGTGCTTGCTGCCGCTTCGACAGACGTTCTACCTGATGGGCATCTATCCGCTGATTGGCATCATGACCGCGGCATTCGCCGTCGGCGTCGGTCGCTGGATGGGAGCGTTCGACCGGCGGGCACAAGCCGTCTGGGCGATCGTGGTCGTTGGTCTGTTGCTCCACTTGGGGGTGAACGTTTACAGGGCGCATCCGTGGTATCACCTGTACGGCTACAAGGTTGTGGGGAACCGGTGGCTCGGGGCGGAATCCCGCGGCTATCGAAATCTCGTCCAAACCCCGAGCGACGGCGTTGAATCGCTGATCCGCTGGTGCAACACCGACGCTCGAGTGGGGCCCGGCGATCGGGTCGTCAGCTTCCTATGGGAACAGGCGATCATCGACCGTCTCCTGCCCGACGAGCCGCGCTACGTCTTTGTGCCCCGTGGCGTTTCACCGGACCGGGAGGCCATCCCACCGCCACCTTCGATTGACGACGCCGATTTCGTCCTGCTGCACATCAACAACCTCCTCGGCTATGGCGACCATCGGCCGGATTGCCCTCCCGAGGCGGCTTTGCGAGACGGATTCAGCGTCGTTTACGCCGTTCGCCGCGGGCCCATGGACGTGGCCTGGGTGTACGCCCGGCGGTAGAGCGGGGTCCAAGCGTGCTCGTGGGTCGATGTGGCAGCCACTGGGGGATCGCCGGCCTCCCTGATCGCTCGCTCGCCGGAACCGAGAGATGCGCCGAACGGCAAACCTGTTTGCGGCAATCCGCAGGCTGATCTGGGCTCGGATTCGCGCGCGGCACACCGTCTTCTGCATCCTGCGATGTCCGCGAAAGCCTCCTTCGACCGCATTGGATGTCGCCGGCGGGAGCGGGCATCTATCCACAAGGACGTCGGCGGTCTCACGCCTAAAGCACTTCACAGTTGGATGCACCTGTGGCACCGCCGGCTCGGCGGTGGATTCTCCGGCGAGAAGCCCGTGCCACAGTCGCAGGCAAGCGTGAACTGCTCTAGAGCGTTTTAGGGTTGAGCGTGCATGCTCCATTGACGCTTCGTTGCAGCGTCGGCCCCCTGTGGCGGACGGGGATGACCGGTTTGCCGACGTTCCTCAAGGGTGAACGCTGACCGCTCCCTCACGGTCGCGGTTCCGATCGGCGTCGGCGGCA
>JAFGQA010000142.1 GCA_016935885.1 Phycisphaerae bacterium
CGCGACTACGATTGCTGGACCGAGAATCCCTTCTCGGTCCTGAAGCCGGTGCCGAGAAAGGATTCTCGGCAGAGCGTGCAGTCGTTCCATTTGTGAAACGCCGTACTAGCGTGTTGGCTGAAGCACGTGCGGTGGAACGATATGACCTTTACGAACTCGGGAACGGACAAGACGCGCGTCGCTCGCTTTCGCGAGTCCCGCCGAAACTGGCTGCGCATCACGACGATCAGGATCATCGTCCAGACGGTGATGTTCGCGATGTTCCTGTCGTTCGTCCTGCTGACGACCTTCGCGAACCTGGATCGGTTTCCCGGCCTGCGGTTGTGGGTCAGCAAGATCCTGGAGGTCGATCCGCTCGTGGCGGTCTCCACGGCCATCACGACGCACACCGTCTACAAGGGCCTGCTCTGGTCGCTGGTGATCCTGATTCCCACCGTGTTCCTGGGCCGCATCTTCTGCAATTGGATCTGCCCGTACGGCATCCTGCACCAGTTCGTCGGCTGGCTGTTCCGCAAGCTGCGGCCAAGAGAGACCATCGAAGTCAATCGCTATCGAAACATCTACCAGGTCAAGTACCTGGTCCTCGTCGGGATGCTCGTGGCCGCGGTCTTCGGCAGCCTCCAGATCGGTCTGCTTGACCCGATTTGCCTGGTGTACCGCTCGTTTACAGTGGCGCTTCTGCCGGCGATGAACATGCCGGCGCAGGGCATCCTTGGTGATTACAGGCTCCACCAGGGCGGCCTGCTCATTGGCACGCTGATCTTCGGCCTCCTTGCCATGAACCTGATCATCCCACGGTTCTTCTGCCGGATGCTGTGCCCGCTGGGAGCGATGCTCGGCGTCTTGAGCCGATTCGCTTGGTGGCGGATCGAGCGCGATCCGAAGAAGTGTACCGACTGCGGCCTGTGCCTGAGGAATTGCGAAGGGGCCTGCGACCCGCACAAGGACCTTCGCATGAGCGAGTGCCTTGTCTGCTTTAACTGCATCGAGGACTGCCCGGAGGGCGCGCTGAGCTTCGCCTTCATGCCGTCCAGAAACCACGAGGTGACGAACCCCGAGGTGTCGCGGCGCAAGCTGATCTTCGCGGCCATCGTCGGCGTCTTCTTCTACCCGTTTGCCCGGGCCTCGGGGAAATCAACGCGGGACTTCTCGGCGAAGGCCATTCGGCCTCCGGGAGCGGTCGAGGAGTTGGAGTTTCTGGAGCGGTGCGTCAAGTGCGGGCAGTGCATCCGCGTTTGCCCGACGAACACGCTGCAACCCGCGCAGCTCGAGGCCGGCCTGGAAGGGCTGTGGACGCCGATCATGAACTTCCGCATGGGCCACTGCCAGTTCCACTGCACGGCCTGCGGGCACGTGTGCCCGACAGGAGCGATCCAGCGGATTTCGATCGAGGAGAAACTGGGCCTCGGCGAGTTCGCCCAGCAGGGCCCGATCAAGCTGGGCACGGCCCATTTCGACACGGGTCGGTGCCTGCCATACAGCAAGAACATCCCGTGCGTGGTATGCGAGGAGGTCTGCCCGACCAGCCCGAAGGCGATTTACACCGAGCGGCAGATGCGAACCGTCCGGGACGGCCGAAAGGCGGCCGTCGCCTCCACCGCCAGCACCGTCACGGTCAGTGACTGGCCCAAGCCGGGCGATGTGGTTGGTGAGCCGGTCGTCTTCGAGCCCGATCAGTTCATCGGTGACGAGACCACTTCGTACCACGTCCTCGTCCGGCACGCCGACGGAATCACGGAGACCCAGCAGATTGTCGGCAACAACGTCGACACCTTGCGGATCGCGGGCCAGTTCGTCCATCCACCTGAGAGAGGGGCGATGGTAGTGCTGAAGCTGGAGTACAAGGTGCCGAAAGTCGACACGGCCTTCTGCATCGGCTGCGGCCTGTGCGAGCGCGAATGCCCCGTTGTGGGCGACCGCCGGGCCGTTTACGTGACATCCGAGGGCGAGACCCGTTCACAGGACTATGGCGAGCGAGACCGGAACCGCTCACTCCGCCTGATGAAGACGGGACCAGGCCCTGCAACCAAGAGGCTGGGGCAGGGAGCAGACCCGTAGGATAGGGACCTTCAGTCTGCACTCTGTACCACTCCCGTCGAGAGCCTTCGCACATCGCGGAGAAGCCTGTGGCACCGGCGCCGGTGGTGGGAGCGAATCGTGGCGCAGGACCGCAAAAGGGGCTGGAGAACGAGACCGGCGGCCCGCGCGGCGGTATCATCCATACGGACGGACCTATCCTGTGGACGGCTCGCCGACGTTCGACCGTGAGGAGCGGCCCGCCGCCGAGGGACACCTCCGTGTCAAGGAGGCATCGAAAGTCATGACGCCCCCCCACGCTGGACGGCTGATGTTGCTGCTGGTCATCGTTGCGCTCGTTTGCACTGGATGTCCGGATCCGGGCCGCCGGGCGGTGACCCAGCCGGCGGACCAGCCCGACGAGCCGAAAGTGTCCGAGCCAGCGCCCAAGGACGAGCCGGTCTTGCCGCCGGCTACCTCGCAGCCGGTGGACGAGACGCAAACCACCGCACCGCCGGGGCCAACGGCCGAGGTTTCGGATGAACCAGCGCCGAAGCCCAAATGGGAGCCCGATGTCCGCCCGCCGAGAAAGCCTCGACGCCCCGTCGATTCGTGGATCATCTTCCGTCAGGCCGTCGATCCCGAGACGGACGCTTCGTGCACCATGAAGTGGACCGGCGGCAACCGGCTCGAGGTCCACACGGAGAACATCGAGCGGATCACGATCGACCTCACCAAGCTGCCGGAGGGCGCCCCCAAGAAAGGCCCGTGGAACCTGCAGATCGATGGGCAGGGCATCGAGATGACCGGTTTCAGGCCGAAGCCCGGCTATACCGGGAAGGTCCGCGACCTGGTCCGCTCGGTGAACGGCGTCTGGTCCGTGGACCGCAAGACGCTCTACAGGCTCGGAGTCTAGCACCATGCTGGCGACAAGCGCTGTTGTGCTGATGGCGTTCGCGATCGGCCAGTCGGCGCCGGCCGATCCGCCCGGCGGCTCGCGGAAGGAACGGCCTAACGAGGCCGACGGGCTGCCACGTAGGAATGCCGATGATCCCAGCCAGCCGGTGGCGAGGAAGGCCAAACGGGAGGATGGCAGGAGATCCACGCCGCCGAGGAACATGGCCGTCAAGGCCATGAAGATGGTCATCGAGAACGGCGAATTCGACGAGATGCCGTTTGAGGATTTCGTCGAGTGGCTCGGGCGGACGACAAAGGCCAACGTGGTCGTGCGGTGGAAGATCCTGGAGGAGGCGGGCGTCGAGCGCGACGGTCCCATCACGCTCAAGCACGGGAACATCAATGTCCGCAAGCTCCTGCGACTGGTGTTCGCCCAGTTGACGGAGGAACTCAGGGACGTTGAACTGGCCGCCAAGGCCGACGGCAACACGCTGATCGTCTCCACGCGCAAAGACATCAACACCAAGCTGATAGCCAGGACGTACGCGGTCCAGGACCTGCTCATCGTGGTTCCTGACTTCACCGGACGGAGAATCGACGACGTCGGGCCGGGGGGGAGCGGGTTTCAGCTCGGCAAGTCCGGCGTCAGCGGCGGTGAGAAGAAGGCGCCGGAACCGGTGAACAGGCTGGTCCACATGATCACAGGGACCATCCAGCCATCGTCCTGGAGGGTCAACGGTGGGCGCGGCACGATCGTGTACTTCAAGGGCCAGCTCGTTGTTCGGAACAACCTGGAGGTGCACCAGTTGCTCGGCGAGTTGCTCGGCGAGCCGGGTAGCAGGACCAGCACAGCGAGAAGGTCCTGCCGGTCCGCGGACGATCGCCACGACGTTCACGACTGAGAGCGCGTTTGTCTATGGTGGGCCCAACGACCGGGCCAACGCCATCACGCCGAAGGCGACGCCGTAGGGGCGGTCGTAGCGGTGCATGTCGTAGTCCCAGATGGATCCATCCTTCTGTTGGATCTTCATAATCTCGTGCTGGAGCTTGGGCCAATAGCGTGACCGCTCGGCGGGGGGCAGTCGCTCGATGACGAAAGCGGCATAGTAGTGGCCGAACATGTAGAAATACCCCGAGTTGTAATAGTATGCCTCGTGGGGGACTGGCTTGTGCATGGCGATCTCGAGGAACTTGTGGTGCCGGAAGAAGTGACCCAGGCCGCTCCTCAGGTCGTCCAGCGGGATATCCTGCCCGGCGGACAACAGAGCGGCCTGGCAGGACTGGATGCGTGACAGCGAGCCTTTGACCTGGTCGATGTACTCGGAGTGCAAATTCGGGACCGTGCGCACATGGTATGTGTATCCGCCGTTGGGCAGGTGGCAATGGTTGATCACGCGGACCGCGCGGTCGATCACCTTCTGATCCACCTCGAACCCTTGATCCTTGGCCGCTTGCAGGGCGACCACGGCGGCGGCTGTCATGAAGCTGGTTGCCCATTGTGGGCGGCGCGTCCGCGGGAGGGCAAACTCCAGGTAGCCCCAACCGCCGCTGACCGACTGGAACCGCGCGAGGCTGTCCAGGTACTTCGGTACGGCCAGGGCGATCTCGGCTCGCAGTGGCGACTCGGTGGTGCGGAGGTGCGCGTACGCAGTGGCGAGCCCTTGCACTCCGTAGATGTAGGCCCAGCTATTCATCGTGTCCCACTCGCTGGGGCGCTTGACGTCCGCATTGGCTACCAGGTATCTGACGGCCCGCTCGGCCGCCGCGGCGGACGCATCCGACGTCCCTACCTCGTACAGCGCCGCGCAGCAGAGACCGGTGGTGGCGACCTTCCACGCCCGGTGGCTCTCCGGGTTGGACCACATGTCCCCGCTCCACGTCGTCAGCGAATCCTGTGGGCCGCCCCACGAGCCGTTGGCGTTTTGATCCTTCAGGAGGTACTCGATGCCGCGGTCGATGGCGTGGCGGACCTCCTGCGTCGTGGGCGGGCTCGTCTCCTTAGTGCCCGCTGCGGCCACAGACATCGGGAGAAGTACGAGCAGTAGCGGCAGTCTCATTTGCGTCATGATAACGTCATCCTGATTCGAGTGGCACGCACCTTCCGAGATTACGCCCGTGTAAACGCTGCCCATGTTCTTTGCAAGGCTGTGCGTACGTGTATAGCAGGCTTTCGCCCTCACGCCCGGGGTGGGAGCCTTGGCTCCCGCGGCTTCGGGGTGGGATATCAGGCGAGTATACTGTGGGCATCCTTTGTTGAGGAGGGTGTCATGCAAGGGCTCGCTGAGGTCTGCCAAGACGCCGTGTCGCTCCAGTACCGGTCGATCGATCGGATCGTTTTGAACGTCTATATCCCGACGCTTCAGACGCCGGCGGCGATGGCGGTTTTCTTTCGGGAAGTCCGTCGCCAGCCGATTCTCGCGGGGAAGGCCTTCAAAGACCTGACAGACGGCTTTGTGGGGCGGGTTCGCCAGTTTGTCCAGCAGTCCAGCAACAACAGATTCCAATCCTAGGGGTCACCGGACGGACGCGGCCGGGCGAGGTAGCTCGGAAGGTCCTGAAGGCCGCCGAGCGAGCTGGCCGCCGGGGTGCCGTGGCCATCCTTGCCCATCAGGGATTGGCTCGGGTCTTTGCCAGGCACCGCGCCGGCGGGCGGGCGACGAATTATTGAGTCAAAGAGGATCGCCGGCTGGTCAATCACTACTACTTTTACCTGCGGGACCCGGCCTACGGCGACGGTTTTGTCCGCATTTGCTCCTACCCGCCTTTTCAGACACGTGTCTGGATGACACTTGCAAACCCATCCAACCTCAAATGGGCAGCCTAAAATGAAAAAACATTCGCGATTCTGAGCTTATAGTACACTTAGCATTCAAGCGGGCTGCTATGTGTGGGGGGGCACGGGTAATGAACGACCCGCCTCACAGGGGCGGGTCGTTCACTACCCGTGAGAACAGGTTGGAATGGATGCCCACGGGTAAGCTCCGCCGCCGCTGGCGGCTCCCCTTACCCATACCACCCTACACATAGCAGCCCGTGGTAGAAGGGAAACAGCGGTTTGGTAACGCCGTTCCTGACCGTGAAAACCGCCGGCCTTGGCGCCGGTGCCACAGTTTCGCGACGGGCTGATAGGCGTTGGCGCATGCGCGCTGGCCTAAACAGAAGGCACGGGCGTCTCGGCGCAACGCGCCGACACGCCCGTGGTAACCCTTCATCGGGCAATCAGGCTTACGTGAGCAACCCGCCCCCGGGGCCCGCCTGGTCTCGCAACGGCCGCCATCACGGCGGATCGTCCGACCTTACGGGTCTGCCCGGCGAAGCCTAGCTGCCGAGGAAAGCTTCGATGGCCGCAACCTCCGCTGCAGTCAGACCGGCCGCCCCCGCGTGCACGCCGCCAGCGTCAATCTTCGCTTGGATTTCAGCCGCAGTGCTGCCTGTGACGTCCGGCGGACCGGAGCCATCCGCGCCGTGACACGCGGCACAATTGGTGGCGAACAGGGCGGCACCGTCTTCGCCGCCGCCGCCGGTCCCGGCTTCGGTGGCGTAGTCGTGGGAGTCCGTCGCATCGTTAAACGGGGCGGCCACTCGAACGGTCGCGTCTTGCGTCCAGGACATGATGCCCCATTTCAGGTTCTTGGCGTGGTAGCCCAGCAGGTTGAGGGCCGTTGTCGCCAAACCACCGGTGTGCCCGGTGTAGCAATAGACCACGATGTCTTTGTCAGCCGGGATCTTCTTGAGGTTGTCCTCCTGGGCGATCGTCTTCCACGGTATGTTGATCGCGCCCGGGATGTGTCCCAAGGCATAGTGCTCCGGGGCACGAACGCTAATGATGAACGGCGTCGTCGTATCATCTCCATCGTTAATCTTGTCGAACAGGTCCTGCGCCGTGATGGTCGGAGCCGGATCGCTGCCCAAATAGGCCTCCGCTGCGGCTCGGACAATCTCCGTGGTGTCGGTGGACGTCGTGACGTCCAGCGTCGGCAAATCGTTCGTGGCGCTGCCGGGATTGTCGGTCGTCTCGGTCGCGTAAGTGTGAGAGTCCGTTGTGTCGTCAAACGCCTGTGCGACCCGAACGGCGGCATCCCGCGTCCACGACATGATTCCCCACTTCATGTTGACCGCGTTATACCCCAGCGCGTTGAGCACTGTCGTGGCAACGGCTCCCGTGTGGCCCGTGTAGCAGTACACAACCACCTGCGTGTCATCCGTCGGCAAGTCGGCCAGCGCGCCTGCGTCGGCCACGGTCTTCCACGGCACGTTCGCCGCGCCGGGCACGTGGCCCGTGGCATAGTCTGCGGCCGACCGGACGCTCAGGACGTATGGCGTGGTCGATGCATCGCCGTCGTTGAGCATGTCGAACACGTCCGCCGCCGCGATGGTCGCGGCCGGGGCTGGATCGCTGCCAAAATACGCATCCAGGGCCGCCCGAACAACCTCGAACTGGTCCACAGGGGTCACGCCATCAAAGGGGCACGCGGTCCCTCCAATGGCTATCGCGAGGCCGAGAAGGGCAACATACTTGAGACGTCTCATGCTTTACTCCTTTACTTTTCTGGTGCAAGGTCAACAACTACAGGTTTGTTTGCTTCAATCTCGTCGGCGACCATCGCCTTGTCTGCTTCGTTCCCGATCTTGCCATTGATATACGCCGTCGTGAGGAACCAATCCTTGAACGCCTCACCATCGTGGCAGTTGTCGCAGGACTCTGTCTGCGACGTATTCTTCTTGATGTTGTGCGGCGTCGCCAGACGCCAAGTCGGCTCGTCGTCGTAATTCGGCAAC
This sequence comes from Phycisphaerae bacterium, assembly GCA_016935885.1. The sequence goes on from JAFGQA010000142.1 coordinate 7,693, forward strand.
TCGATGTTCCACGACTCAAACGTGTCCGGGGCAATCGGCACGTGCCGCAATACGACGTAATCATAGGGCCGCTCGGCCGTCTTTGCCGGGTTCAAGCCGATGCGGAAGTCCATCTCCGACGGAAAGCGCAGGCTCTGCGCGTCCTGTTCCACGTGGCATTGGTAACAATTCTTGTAGGATTGCGAGTGGCACACCTGACACGCCACCTTTCCTCCGTGCGTGCTGTGCCATGTGTTGGCGGAGGAGGCCGATTCTGCGTCCGTGTGGCAGTCGGTGCAGTGCGGTCCGGCGTCGTTCGCAAAGCGGTTTTCCGGCGTCGTCCCGTCGCCGTGCAGCTCCGTCCCGGTATGGCAGGACATGCAGTTCTTGCCGGCCAGGTAATGGGCATCCGCGTCAATTCCCGTATTGCGACCCCGGAACTCGTCACCCACGCGGCTGCCATGGCACGCCGTGCAGTTCTCCGTTTGGGATGGCGTCTTGTTGAATGCGTGGCCATTCGTCAGCCCGCCCTCGACCGCCACCGGCCGGCTCACGTGACATTGGCCGCAGGTGCCGTGGCACTCCGCGCATCGGCTGTCAAACATGGCTCGGTATGTCGCGTCGTCCGCCCCCTTGTCGCTCCGCGCCGCGAACGCGGTGAAATACCCGTTCTGCGTCGCGTGCAGGCTCTTCTGCACGTGGGCGGCCGTATCCGCGTGGCAGCCCTTGCACGCCGGGGCATCTCCGTCCGACGGATCGACCACGAGGCCCTCATGGGCTGCGTCCTTCTCAAGCACACCGTCCGCACCGCCGTGGCAGGTCCGGCAACCCACGGCACCGTGCGTCGAACTTGCGAACGCCGCGCTAATCAGCACCTTCTCCCATGCCTCCAACTGAGGCACCGAGCCCCCTCACCCTTCGCCCGTGTCGGCCGGCGGTTGTTCAACCGGGTCTGCGACGGCCTCCAAAAGGGCCTGATCGGTATGGCAACCGACGCAATCACGAGCGTTTTCGCTCGGCAGGTTGGCATCGGGTCCCACGCCAGGACACCCGGCGATCAGCGTTGCCATCGCAACCCATACAGCGCCGGCCGGAGCCAAAACGAGAAACCTCAGTAGCCGTTTCCCGTTCTTGTCAGCACGCTCTGTCATCAGCATGGTGGCACCTCCAATACCTCCTTTGCGTCGAGATGGTTGCGGTCTCCCTATCTCAGGCATCCAGCCCTCGCGATTGACCCGCCGCAAGTGGCGCGCCGAGACCGCGCCGCGACCAACGACGTGAACATTCATGGTTTACAGTGTAAACAGGCCGCTCCGATCCCGCAAGCGCGAGATGGGTGAACATTTCCACAGCGATTTGCGGGAGAGCCCTCAGTACCAACAACCGCTGGCAACCGCAGGCCCCCCCCAAGGATCCGACGACGCGACCGTCTCCCCTCCGAACGAGGTGCTCCAAAACGGGGCACCGCATCACCCGTTAATCACGGGATCACGGACGCGGGAAGGCCGAGCCGCGAGGCTCCCCAGCCAAGCCACGCAGAATGCCGCCGAACGCCACATGACTCGGGCCTTGGCGTGCGTTACGCTGCCCCGGGTTATGAACGAGCCCACCATCGAGACGATCACACTGTCGGACGGCTATCGGGCGGACGTGCGGTCGTGGCGTCCAGACGATCCACGCGGGGCGGCCCTGTACTTTCACGGCATCCAGTCACATGGCGGCTGGTACGAGCGATCTGGAAGCCTGCTGGCCGAGCAGAGCCTGACCGTCCTGATGCCCGACCGACGTGGCAGCGGTCTTAACACCCTGCAGCGCGGCCACGTCGCCTCGGAGAAGCGCTGCCTCGATGACGCCGCCGATCTCCTTGACGCCCTGTTGCGACAGACGGGCTTCCCGTCCGCCCACGTGGTTGGCGTCAGTTGGGGCGGCAAGCTGGCCGTCGCCCTCGCCGGTGCGGAACCGAAGAAGGTCAGTTCGATGACCCTGATCGCGCCGGGACTGTTCCCGAAGGTGGACCTGACCACCGGCGAGAAATTCCGCGTGGCCCTGGCCATGTTGCGTGACACGGATCGGATGTTCGACATCCCGCTCAACGCCGCGAGACTTTTCACAGCCAATCCGAGGCGAATCGAGTTCGTCGAGAATGATGGGCTGAAACTGACCCAGGTGACGGCCTCCTTCCTGGTGGCGTCGCGACGCCTGGATCGCCTTGTCAGCCGATTTGGCGAATCCGCCTGGCGTGGCCCGGTTCACCTGCTCCTCGCTGGCCGGGACAAGATCATCGACAACGAACGCACGCGCCACTGGCTCCGCGACCTGCCCTCGGAGGATCGTAAGGTGACCGAGTACCCCGACGCGGACCACACGATCGAATTCGAGGCCGACCCATCCCGGTTTCTTGAGGATCTAGTTGGCTGGATTGCCGATCATACGGCCGTTGGGCCGCCAAACCTCACAAAGAGGGGAGCATTGTCAAGCAGGTTGCGTCTCCGGTAGAATGTGCCGCACCCTGACAGCCGGCCTGGTCCCGGGCTCGAATGACCGCGCGGGCCGCGCGTCTGATAGCGCAATCTTCGATCGTCCCCTGATGATGGAGTTGAGATGTCGAAACGTCGATTCCTCGTGACTGCCGCCCTTCTCTACTCGAATGGACGCCCGCACGTTGGCCACATCACGGGCGCGTATCTGCCGGCGGACATTTATGTCCGCTATTTGCGATCAAGAGGCGAGGAAGTGCGCTTCGTCTCCGGAAGCGACGACAACGGAGTGGCGATCGAGATTTCCGCGCAGAAGGAAGGCACGACCCCTGCCGAGCTTTCGGCGCGGTACTACAAACAGCACGCGGCCGACTTCGAGGGTCTCGGCATCGAATTCGACATTTACGGCGGCACCCATCAGCCCGACTACGTCGAACTGCACAATCGGTTCAGCCAGGACTTCTTCAGGGCGATCCATGAGAACGGCCATTTCGCCAAGAAGACGACGGAACAACTGTACGACGCGAAGGCCGGCAAGTTTCTCCCCGACCGGTATGTCACCGGTACCTGCTATCACACGATGTCCGACGGCTCGCCGTGCAGAAACCCCAACGCCCATGGCGATCAATGCGAGCAATGCGGAAACAGCATCGACCCGCTACTACTGGCCGACCCGATCAGCACGATCACCGGCACCGCGCCCGAGCGCCGCAAGACGACCCACTGGTACCTCCAGTTGGACAAGTTCCAAGGCATGTTGGCCGACTGGTTCAGCCTGGCCTCGCTCGGCTGGCGACCGATCGTGACCAACTTCGCCACCGCCTCCATCAAGAGAGGCCTCCCCGAACGTGCCATGACGCGAGACCTCGCCTGGGGTGTTCCCGTGCCGCTGGACGACCCCGACGCCCAAGGCAAGGTGCTGTACGTCTGGTTTGACGCGCCCATCGGCTACGTGAGCTTCACCGCGGCACTCTGCCAGCAACGCGACGGCGATTGGCAGAAGTACCGCGATTGGTGGCAGGACCCCGACTGCAAGATCGTGCACTTCATTGGCGAAGACAACATCGTTTTCCACGCCATCACGTGGCCGGCGATGCTCCTGGGCACCCATTTCACCGCCGAGGAGATCCAGGCCCGTGGCAGCGCGTTCACGCCTCCGAAGGAGCACGGACACTACCAGTTGCCCGCCAACGTCGTGGCCAACGCGTTCCTGAACATCAAGTTCCCCGGCAAGGAAGAAGAGAAAATCAGCAAGTCCCGCGGCACTGCGGTCTGGATCGAGGACTACTTGAAGATGTTCGATCCCGACCCGTTGCGATACTACCTGACGATCAACGCCCCCGAGGCCCAGCGGACGGCGTGGAGCTTCGATGATTTCATGGAGCGGAACAACGCCGAGTTGATCGCAACGCTGGGCAACTTCGTCAACCGCTGGCAGAAGATCGTGACGAACGACTTCGACCGCAAGGTGCCCGACGCCGCCCGCGCCGAGCAGATCGAGGCCGATCTGCTGGCCAAGATCCGGGCGCTGCCGGACGAGGTCGCAGAGGACATAGAAGCGACGCGGTTCAAGTCCGCCCTTGGCCGCGTGATGGACGGCTTTCGTGAGTGCAACCGCTACATCGACACGCGCGAGCCATGGAAAACGCGCAAGACGGATCTGCCGCTGTGCGCGGCAACCATCAATACGTGCATCCAGGCGGTACGAACGCTCGGCGTCCTGCTGGCGCCGTTCCTCCCATTCGCCGGGGAGAAGATCCGCACGACGTTGGGCCTCGACCCCGATCAATGGATGTGGCCCTGCGCCGCCGAGCCCTTGCCCGTCGGCCACCCGCTGGGCCCCACCCCCGAAGTCCTGTTCCGAAAGCTCGACCCCAAGGAGTTTGAAACGCCGTAGAGCGTGCCCTCATAACGCTTGTGGCACCGCCGTCCCGGCGGTGATGTCACGGGCCTTGCCCTGGCCTCGCCCTGGGGCCTTGCCGCGTGCCTGGACAATCTCCTTGCGATATGCGAAAACACCACCGTGAGTCTCGTGCTCCGACGCAGTTCATATGATGGATCGTCAATAAACGCGTGTGCCACTGGCGGCTTGCCAGCGTACGTGTTTGGCGTTCAAGCGGGGTGGGTAACGAACGACGCGCCCCACGGGGGCGGGTCGTTCATTACCCGTGAGAACAGGTTGGAATGGATGCCCACGGGTGAGCTCCGCCGCCGCCGGCGGCTCCGCTTACCCATGCCACACCGCTAAACACATACTTGTCCGCCGGTGTGCACGGGCAGGCGAGTTGCCCGCGGCACCCCGCCGGAACCGATCAGTAGACCTGTGTCGGAGAGCTGGGCTCGCCGAGGCAAGCTGCAGCTTGCCTCGGCCTGACGACGTCGGCGTTTGCACCTGTCAAGCGATTAGGTTGTAGACTTGCTCACTTGATTGTAGACTTACTTACCGGCCACAATGCCACCGGTAGCACCGATGCTCAGGAAGGGAGACTACCGCAAGATCCAAGTTCAATTGCAGGCGTTCCTCGCCGAGCGATTCGGTGATGTCACCGTTCAGATCGGCGACGACATCCATTATCACGGCACCAACATCGTCATCACCAGTCCGGCGTTCGAGGGCCTGTTGCCCGAGCAGCGGTTTCACCATGTGGTCCGGGCGATCCCCCCGGATTTCTACGAGCAACACCTCCGCGGCGCCGGCGTCTGGTTTGAACTGGCGCCGGGCGAGACGGGTCAGGATCTCATGAAGATGCCGCGATCCGAGGACATCGCCGAGCAGGAGGCCGACATCCTTGAGGAGCTTCGCAAGATCGAGTTCTTCAAGGAAATCGGGGCAGAGTTGGCAGCCAGCCCCCAAGACGCCTCGATCGACGACTTCCCCGTATCGCGGCGCGTCATGACCCGCGCAGGTCTCGGCGAGCGGGACATCAGGCGGGCGTGCCTCTTCTTGATCCGTCACGGCGGATTCTGCGACGCCCAGGTCCTGGCGGACATCGTGCCCAGATTCGCCCAAGAGCATGCCACGTGAATCCGTGTCCGTGACAGTCTATGCGGGCGATTCTGGCACCTTTGGTCGGTGCCGCCGGCAGCTTGTCAGGCTTGGGCCGACGCTACTGGCAGCTTGTCAGGCTTGGGCCGACGCTACTGGCTGCTTGGCCGGCTTGGGGGGTGCCACTGGCTGCTTGGCCGGTGGGGGGTGCCACTGGCAGCTTGCCTGCCAGTGTATATGCCCCGTGTGTCCACCGGAGAGACCGGAGGGGGCTGAGCCGGTCCTGCAGAATGCCGACACCTCCCGGCCGACCTTCACGGCGACGACGACCGGAGGCTGTACGATGACGCTGGCGGTCACAGGCGAGCCGTCCTGCGCGGGGCCATTGGTAACGGGCGAGTCATCGATCACGATCGATGTGCTGGAGTCAAACCCCGCCGCCGAGGAACAGTAGGGCGAGATTCTGCAGCAGGGTGACGATCGTCACGGGCCACGTGTCTGACGCGCCCATGCCGTCTGCGACGGTCGCGGCGGTCTGTCGGAGGCCGGTCGCGCACTGGCTCATCTGGAAGAGCGGCGCCGCCGCCATGAGGATCGCCAATTTCCGAACCCACTTGTACTGATTGTATCGGCGCTTGGTCATGCTAAGCCTTCCGAAGCCAAGGGGACCTAGTTTGCTCTCAATCGGTCGGTCGCGCGAAGGACAACCAAGCCGTTGAGGGCCAAGTCTCCATCTCTACCCGGTGAAGAAGGGCTGGCGATTCCCGCCAAACAGTGCCTGCAGGATATCTGCTGACGGGAAACTCTGGAGCAAAACCTGGATCCCTGCAGTCACGAACGATTGCGACACGCCTTCGACCATGTTCAATACGCCCCACTCGACGAAGTCGTCGGTGGCCGGATCGCATCCACCGGTCACAAGGAATACCAGAACGGCCGCGAGCAGAATGAACTCCCTCTTCGTCCAGCAACGAGATTTAATCATGATGGGCTGTCTCCCGGCGCCAATCCACAACATTAATCGCTCACCCCATCGATGAACGTATCTGACCTTGACCAGCAACCTTCTCCCAAGCGAGAAGGAGCAGGCGTCGGGGCGATCGGTGCGGCAACTCCCATGGCCGCCTCGCTCTCCCGAATCTCGCGGGACAGGTCATGAGCGGAAAGTCTAACCCTCAGCCGGAAGGGCTGCAACCGAGCTGCGCATCGCCTATCAGCCCGTGGCAAAACTGTGGCACCGGCGTCTCGCCGGTGGTTTTCACGGTCAGGAACGGCGTTTCCGAACCGCTGCTTTCCCTTCCACTAGGCTGCTATCCCCGGCCCCCTGACGGCTTGGCCGTTTGGTGGATTGCCCCCGCGGGCTCCAGCCACGAGCTTGTTGGGGGTCCGTGGCAGCTCAGGCAGGTGCTACTGGCAGCTTGCCTGCCAATGTGTATGCCCCATGCGCTCACAGGGGAGCCCGCACGGGCGGGCAAGCCGCCCGTGGCACCCAGAACCGGATGCCGCCGGAAGTGTCATCCCGAACCGACTGCCGCCGGAAGTGTGACGGACCCGGTTCTTGGGCCGGGAACGCGTCTTTTCGGGTGGCTCAGGCCAGGTTCATGGTCATCAGGAACTCGCCGTTGGTCTTCACCTTGTCGAGCCGGCTGGTCAGTAGCTGCATCGCCTCGACGGGGTTCATGTCCACCAACACGCGGCGAAGCTTGTAGATCAGGTTCAACTCCATCGGATCGCAGAGCAGCTCTTCCTTCCGAGTACCGGAGGCCGAGATGTCGATCGCCGGCCAGATGCGCTTGTCCACGAGGCGGCGATCAAGGTGCAGCTCACTGTTTCCCGTGCCCTTGAACTCCTCGAAGATCACCTCGTCCATCTTCGAGCCGGTGTCGACCAACGCCGTGCCGATGATGGTCAAGCTGCCGCCTTCCTCCATGTTTCGGGCCGCGCCGAAGAATCGCTTGGGCTTCTGCAAGGCGTTGGCATCCACGCCACCGGTGAGGATCTTGCCCGAGTGCGGCACCTCGGTGTTGTAGGCCCGGGCCAGGCGGGTGATCGAGTCCAGGAGGATCACCACGTCATGGCCGTATTCGACAAGCCGCTTGGCCTTCTCGATGACCATCTCGGCGACCTGCACGTGCCGGCTGGCCGGCTCGTCAAACGTGGACGAGACGACCTCCGCCTTCGTGTTCCGCTGCATATCCGTCACCTCTTCCGGGCGCTCGTCGATCAGCAGAATAATCACGTAGCAGTCGGGGTGGTTTGTGGTGATCGCGTTGGCCATCTTCTGCAAAAGGACCGTCTTCCCCGTGCGCGGCGGAGCGACGATCAGCATGCGCTGCCCCATGCCGATGGGCGTAACAATATCGATCACGCGCATGTTGACTTCTTCCGGGTTCGTTTCGAGTATGAGGCGCTGGGTCGGGTGGTGCGGCGTCAGATCCTCGAAGACCGCCTTTTCGGTGACGCTATCCGGCTCCTCGTAGCAGATCATCTCGACCCGCAACAAGGCAAAGTACTTCTCTGATTCCTTCGGAGGCCTGATCTGGCCCTGGATGATATGGCCCGAGCGCAGGCCGAAACGGCGGATCTGTGACGGACTGATGTAAATATCATCCGGGCAGGGCACATAGTTGTATTCAGGGCTGCGGAGAAAGCCGAACCCGTCCGGCAGGATCTCGAGAACACCTTCGCCGTACATCAGGCCATTCTTGTTGATCCGCTCCTTGAGGATCTTCATGACCAGGTCCTGCCTCTTGAGCGAGGCGTAGTCACTGACGCCTTCCTTGTTGGCCACGTCGTGGAGTTCCGGGATGGTCATCTTCTGAAGCTCGGTGATGTGCAGCTCGCCGCGCTTGATCTTCTCGTAGCGCTCGTGGGTCTCGCGATCAAAAGCGTTTGAGGTTGAGACGCGCTTGGTCCCGCCTGTTTCCACGACCTCGTCCGCGCCGGCGTTGGCAACGTCATCGGCGACGTCGCCGGACTCCGCGTTCTGGACAGCGACAGCGGCCTGCTCGTTCTTCTCGACCATCCTGCACGGCCCCTTGACCTGGGTCGCCCCGCCCTGAGAACGCTTGGCTTTCTTCCGAACGCGACCAGATCCTTGCGTTTTAGCCATCATCCAAACCTCCGATGTTATGACACTGAAGCTACGTCAGTGTCCCGCTTCTCGCAGTCCCGTTGTGCCCCGCGATGGCGAGGGCGAATCAGTATTCCAGGTACACGTCTCTCTCAGTTGTCTGCCGCCGGTGGACTCTCGGTGGGGTGCATCTCAGGTGCCACCGGCCTCCGAGATGATCTGTGCAAAAATCCGTTCTACTTGTTCACGCAGGGCAGCCAGGGTGGAATTGTTGTCACAAGTATAATCGGCCCTGGTCCGCTTTATGTCCAGCGGATGCTGCGCATTTTCCCTCCGTCTCACATCCGCTTCCGACCAATTCCGCGATTTCTCGGACCTTTCCCTGCGGATATCGGGGGGGGCATCCACGAATATCACGGCGTCGCATATGAGATCCAGGTCGGTCTCGTAGAGCAACGGGCTGTCCAAAACGACCATCTTGATCCGAGGCTGCCTCTCAAATTCCGCCATCATGTCCGCCCGGCGAATCGAGATCCGCGGGTGCAGCAGTGCCTCCAACCGGTGACGCTGGGCCGGATTCCGGAACACGATCGACGCCACCTTCTGACGGTCGACGGTGCCATCCGACGCCAGCACGCCGTCTCCCCACCAGCGGCGTAACGTGTCCTTGACCGCCTGAGAGTTGATCTCCGTGCGCCCGAGCGCGTCTGAGTCAATGACGCCGGCACCCAACTCGCCGAGTATCTTGGCCACCGAGGTCTTGCCGGCTCCGACACCACCCGCGAGGCCGACAATCGGCCTGCGAAACCGGGTTGTCTGTTCTAGGTATTGCGTCGGCGGCTCCCCATCTGTGCGACAGACCCGCTGACTCCACGTACCACAACAAGTGCCAACGCGGTCATCCTATGTGCTTCTCAACGCACTCCTCAAGCTCTATCAGGGACTATCCGCGGCGACTGGACGGGTGCCGATATGATACCCGACACAATGCACGTCGCCACCGCCTTTGGCGGCGGTGCCGCAGCCTCATGCCACAGAGCAACTGGTATCTCGGGCCTGAAACCAGGCCCTGCTAATCAATCACTTGAAAAGCCGAAAACCCCATTTGCCAGGACTCACAGAATTCTAATCAATCCGGAATCGAAAGTCACGCCGTTTTTTCTGGCGTGCGAGGATCCAAGGGTACGACGACTATTCGGACAGGCCCTCTTGAAGTCCTCCTGTCCTCGCACCAAGCCCGATCAGAAGCCACGCTTCGAGTCCACTAAGATGTTGATTGGACCATCATTGGCCGCCTCCACGGACATAATGGCTCCGAACAAGCCCGTCTCGACCTTGAGACCCAATTCCCGGAGTCTGTCGCACAAGCGTACGTATAGCTCCTCCGCCACGGCCGGATCCGCAGCCTGCGTGAAGGCCGGCCTTCGGCCCTGCCGGATGTCAGCCTGCAACGTGAAGTTGCTGACCACGAGCACCTGACCGCCCACCTTGGCGACGTCCAGGTTCATCTTGGCTGCGTCGTCCGGAAAGATCCGTAGGTGTCGAATCTTGCCCGCGACGTAGTCGACGTCGTCCGGGCCGTCATCGGCGCCAACGCCGACGTAGACCAACAACCCACGATCTATCCGACCGACTACTTCGCCATCCACGGTCACGGCGACATGGCCGACCCGCTGCACGATAGCACGCACGGTTTGTCCTCGATGCTCAGTGCTCGACCGCTTCGGCAAGGGCGATCATCCGGGCGGCCTTCTCGCGAATCATATCACGCAGCTCCTTTGGGGCCAGGACCTCCACCTGATCACCGTACGCCAAGACCCACGAGCAAATCTCGCGGAGGCCGTCGACCTCCGCCTCGAAGAGAAGGCGTCCATCGTCGAGCCTTGTGGTGGACTGGCTCTCGTGCCAGAGCACCTCCTCGACGCTTGTGGCGACCACGGCCGAGAATCTGAGCAAGACCGAGTAGACCGTACCATCGGGAATCATGCGCCAGGCGGCCCCGAAGTACCGCTTCTCCGAGAAATCGGCGTCGGGCGTGAACTCGTCGCCACGATCCACGACCTCGATCATACGGTCCATCTTAAACGTCCGCACCTCGTTGTGGGTGCGGCTATTCGCAATGAGATACCAGCCGCGCGCCATGAACACCAATCGCAGCGGCTCGAGCAAGACTTCGATTTCCTTGCCATCGTAAACGGAGTCGTACCTGACCTTGAGACGCGTGTGGTTGGCCAACGCACGCTGAACGGTCTGAAACAGGTTCGTCACCACGTCCGCCGGAGACGTCGGCGGCCACCGGATGGAAACGCCGTCGAGCCACTCCCCGCAGTGCTTGAGAACGGCGGCGGGCAGATTGCTCTCGATCTTCAACGCCGCGTCCAACGCCTGCTGGTACATGGGATGGACCTGCCGCGCGAGAAACTTGCGCGTGACCAGCAGCAGGGCCAGGGACTCCTGGAGGTTGAGGTGCAGCGGCGGAAGGAAGAATGACTCGCGAATGGCATAGGCGTGCTTGCCGTGCTCGAAACGGTAGGGGACGCCGGCCAACTCCAGCATCTTGAGATCGCGGAAGAGCGTACGCCGCGATACGCCGAGCTCCTCGGCCAGCGATTCGACATCGTAACGCCGACCCGACCGCAGCAGCGTGATCAGTTTGAGAAGCCGGTAAACGCGACTGACGTTCATGAGCCCATCCATGGGCCCCATCCATGGGACCCATCAGCCAATCGAAAGGCTTGCCGGCTTGCCGTTTGGCGGACCCCGTGGCTCGTCGTCTGTCGCCCGTGCCACGGCAATCTCAGGATACGCTGCACGGATCCTACGATAGTCCTACGATAGCGGTTCCGTACGACCTGTACAACGTGAAGGCCGCGGCGAGCAACAGGACGGCGCCCAGGACAAGAACAGCCCACCGATGCTCTCGCCAGCCGGCAATCGCATAGAGAAGGCCAAGAATCGCAAGGGCCGCCGGGCGCACCCAGTCAGCAGGAAAACGCTTGGGGGAGAACAGTCCCACCAGCACACCGAAGGGCAGTACCACCAGTGCCAGCCACCAAAGGGGCAGCGAGAAGCAGCGCCACCGAGACTTCGGAATCGCCTGGGCGACGAGGAGGATTGGCAAAGCCAAACCGCTCAAGACAACGACATGGTGCTGTCTGATCCAGCCGTGCAACGTGGATGCGGGCGTACGGACGAACACGAAGACGGCGATGGCGGCCAGGAACACCAGGCACAGGCCCGCCGTGGGACTGGACTTCGCCCGAAGGGCGTTCCGTGCGGTGATGAGAGCTAACGAGGCCAGGGCGAAGAGCCCGGCAACCATGCGGCCGACCGTGTTGTCCTCGACGCTGACTCCCTCACGTTCGGGCCAAAGCGCCATCTGAAAGGCCACCAGGACGGCCACAGCAGTCACCAGAAAGGCCCCACGATGGGCGTAGGGGATCATGCGGCCAGTCGTGGTCCACGGCACGCCGTCAAGAAGCTGCTGCTCCCAAAATCGCCCGAGCCAGGACCACCAGGCGATCATCAGCGCCGTCGCAAACAGCACGGCGTTGCAGAGGACGGGCAGACGCGTTGCGTACTCGGCGTAGTCGGCGTCGGACATGAAGACAGGGATCGTGGAACATGCCAAGGCCGCCGCCGCCAAGGCGAGCAAGGCAATCCCCAGGCCGGCGGTGTTGCCACTCCAACGGCGGTAGGTCATGAACAGGCAGGTGGCCCCGGCGACCAGTGAGGCGACGCCATTGCCGACCGCAAGCTGCCAGCTCGGAGGACCGGGAGGCATGACGTGGAACACACCGAGGATGAGAACGACCGCCGCAAGGACGGCCTCGGTCTGAATGAACGCCGGCCACCGAGAATAGGCTTCAAGCAGATCGTCCAGCCGGTCGGGCCACGCATGGCGCCGGCGCGCGCGATATTGAAGCTCCTGCAAGACGGCCGCGACGAAAAGCAACACGGCAAGCCCGAGCTGCATCTGAAAGGTCCAGGTCCACCATTCAGGCTGCAAGGGCAGCAGCGTACCCGTGGAGGTTTCGTACGAGCCGACCGCCGAGGGAATCATCAGGCTCGTCCACCACACGAGCAGTGCCGCGAGGATCAGCGCCACCGTAGGTTGCTGACGGCGCGCGGCAGAGGCTGTCCAAAAGAGCGTGGCCGTCAGCAGACCAATGATGTTCCACAGGCCGGCGGCGGGGAGCCTTTCGATCGTTCGGCCTGGATTCAACAGCCGTGAAGACGTCGCGAAGATTAGAACGTAGGCCGTCAGGACCACCACGACGATCCCGGAGACGAGCGCCCAGGCGAAGAAGGTCGCCGACGGCGCGACGGCTGCTCCCGGCTTCTTGCCTGCCGGGGGGCATGCCCCGGTGCTTTGGCGTTTCGACGCGCCGCCGGAGTACCGCGCCAGCCAGCCGAAGAAGCCCCACAGCGCGCAGAGCAGGCCGGTCACGCCGGAGACGATGGCGATCTCGCCCGTGGCGGGCCAGTCGCGGGGAAACGCGGCCGTGACGGCGCCCACCGTGGTCGCCCCGACAAAGAGCGACGTTCCTAAGCCGGGGGGAAACCGGCGATGGTAGAACTGGCAGAGAACGCCGGCAAGGATGATACCGATCGCGAAGGCGTCCACGCCGGAGAGGGCACCGAGCATCGGGGACTGGAGATTCGGGATTGGAGACTGGAGGATCGCGGATTGGGGCAGACTTTCGATCATCAGCCGTCAATCGTCAATCCCGAGCCCCCAATCGTCAATGCCGAATCCCCAATCCCCAATCCCCAATCCCCAATCCCCAATCCCCAATCGTCAATCGTCAGGGCTCCTCGGCAAGGACCACGTTGTTGTATTCAAGCAGCGTCCCCTTGGCCCGTTCCACGTCAACAATGCCCTGGTTGTATTGAATAATCGCCTGAAGGAGGGCGCGCCTGGATTGGGCAAGGGCCGTCTGCGCGTTCAGAGTCGTGTCCAACTCGGCGGGGCTCTTCCGCTCCTGCCGCTCCTGGAGCGAGCGAAGATTCTCCGACGCGGCCTTCACCCCCTCATACGTCGGACCGATCTGCTCGAAGTTCGTCTCGATGTTCCGCAGGGCCACACCGCAATCCGTGATCACAAGGTCTAGCAATCGTTTGTACGTAACGACCGCCTTCGACTGCTCCAAAGTCGCGATCCGAATGCCCGCCCGTTCCGCCCGTTCACCGAAGTTCCATAGAAACTCGACGCCGACGTACTGGTCCGTGAAGTTCCCCCCGGTCATCTGATCCCACGCCCGGTCGCTGTTCGCACCGAGGCCGCTTACCGTCATCTTCCAGACGACATCGAGCTGCGGCAATGCCTGGTTCTTCGCGATGCCGAGTTGCAGGCGGGCAATGTCGACGCCGTGGCGTGCCTGTTTGATCTCCGGACGCCGCTGGAGGGCCGTCTCCACCGCGTGGAACCGATCGCGCAGCACCTTGATCGTGGTGGGGTTGTCCACGGGGATGATCTCGTAGCCCGCGGACAGGGGCAACTCGGGATCATTCATCAGGTTCAGGAGCTGATCCTCTGCGTTGCGGACTTGGTTCCTCACGTCGATGTACTCGGACTCGCGCTGCTTGACCGTGGCCTCGCTTCGGTAGAGCAGGGTCTGATACGCGTCGTAATCGACACGGGCCTGGATCTGCGAGTATGTCAGGTTCGCCTGGGCCAGCAGTTCCGCGCTGATGACGACGTTGCGCCGCGCCGCGACCAGGGTCCAGTAGGCCTCCTCCGTCCGGTTGAGGATCTCGATCACCTTGGCCCGGAAGGACTCCAGATTAGCCAGGCGCTCGTTCTTTCGGATGTTGATCTGGGATCGGGTGAGATCGATGCCGAAGTTCCGCATCAGCGGCTGGCGAAGCTCGGCAGCGAAGCTGTGGCCCCACCAGGGATTGAGCGTCTGGAAGGCGAAGCCGGGACTGTCAACGCGCGTCATCGCCTCCGTCAGCGTGACTGCGGCGCCGGTTGCCAGGAGCTTGCGAATGCCGCCGCTGACGACCGTCGTATCCGTCTGGGATGCCATGAGCTGCGATGGCGTGGGTTGATCGGTGTTGTTCCGGCTGACGTTGGCGAAGAACGCGACGTCAAAGGCCGCCTCGGCCTGCACGATCTGCGCGGTGCTGATCGCGGGGGCGTAACCCTCTACCTTGATCTCATAGTTGTGCGCCAGCGCCCGGCGCAGAGCGTCGGAGAGCATCAGCCTGAATTGCTTGGGCCGCTCGATCTGTTTGATGTCTCGCTTCGTGTTTTCATAGATCTGCTCATACTCCCGCCTGATGCTCTCCTCGCCGTAGCGCGTCGTCTCCAGGCGCTTGTCCAGCACCTCCGGGGCAACCGACGGGTCAGGCAAGTGGAGCCATACCGTGTCGTCGAGCTCCAGGTCCGCCGCCTGGACGTGGCCCTCCAGGGCGACCGGCGGCCGAACATCGATCTGTGACAGACTCGCCGCCGGCTCGAACGGCTCGGCGGCCATCCGCTCCTCGTAACGATCGACCTGGGTTTCGTCGATGGCGGACTCGGTCGTCTGGCAGCCGGCGCCCAACACGAGCATTGCCAACCCGGCGAGGTACGCGCCCGTGGTGAACAGACGACGGACTCTCGGGCGAGCGGGTCCAGCATGGGCTCGTCCTCCTGGGAGACGCCAACGTAGAGTAAACATCGCCACCGCCGAGACGGCGGTGCCACGGAGCGGATCGCGGGAGATCAGTCTCATCTGTTCAGTCCGAATGCAATGTTGTAGTGCTGGCACGAGCCATCCCGCCACCGGAACCGCGCTTCTTGGCCGGGGCTTGCCTGCTGGGGAACCGCGCATTCTATGGAGCTGACGGCGCCTGTCAAAGCCGTTGCCAGTACTAGTAGTATTACGGCACAGTGACGCAGCCAACTACATCCCTAAGGAGTCGCGCGAGCGTAACGCAGACGGTTGATCCGCCTGCCTGCGGGCAGGTCCGCCAAACGGCAAGCCACCAAGCGAGCCAAGCGGCACAATCGCTCGTGTTACTCCTGCGCGATGGCTAATCTCAGCCTGACAAACGGGTTGCGGGGTCGTCCCTCACGGACGCCGCCCCGCGAACTGACCGCGCCCCAGTGTCAGCCCCCGGCTCCGCGCGCGGCTCTGACTCCCGAAGGCATGTCGTCGAGCTTGCCCTCGACAGGGCGTTCTGTCAGCGACCGAAGAAGCCAAAGAGGCCGAAGAAGCGCAGTTCCTGCGCGTTTCACGTCACAGGACCCAGAGCCCGGTCGGGGACCGTTCGAATTGGATATCTTCCATTGCTCGAAGCAGGCTTCGGCCAAGGCCGGGGGCTCTTGGCGCGGTGATGGCCCAAGGCAATCCGGTCACGTCAACCGGATTTGGACGATCTCGGTCGGGGCCCGAATCCGCAGGGGAAACCAATTCCCGACACCGCTGTTGACAAACAGCGTCTTGTCCCCCCGCCGGTAGAAGCCACGGGTGTACCGAAAGAGCAACTGGCCCACGCCGATGTCGGGCCGCTCGCCCGGCGGCGTGAACATGAGTTGTCCGCCGTGCGTGTGCCCCGCCAGCGTCAGCGGCACGCCCGCCGAGGCGAGCGGGTCGAAGGCGTGTGGATGATGCGACAAGGCGATCATGGGGCCATGCCTCTGTGGGTCGTAATCCCGCATCACCACCGCGATATTGTCGCAGTGACCGGCCCGCCGGCCGAGACGGCCGTCGCTGTGGGCGAAGTCCAGGCCGGCGATGGTGATTCGTTCGCCGTGGATATCGAGCACGCGGCGCTGGTTGACCAGCAACGGGAGATGCTCCCGCACCTGCCGGATGAAGTCAGCCCGGCTGTCGATCTGGTCGTGGTTGCCGATGCAGATGAAAAGGCCGTGTCGGTGCGTCAATTGCGACAGGGCGCTGATCACTGGGGGGAGCATCTCGTTGGAGGTGTCCACGAGGTCGCCCGTCACGACGACGACGTCGCTGTCCAGGGCATTGGCCTTGTCCACGAGCCGCCTGAGCATGTACGGTCTGTAGTGCCGGCCCACGTGCAGGTCGCTGATGTGCGTGATCGTCAGGCCGGCCAGGCGTCGGGGCAGCCAAGGAGCGGGCAACGTGTGCCGATTGGCCAGCAGGCGGCCTTCCTGTGCCCGAGCCGCGGCAGTGGCCCCCACGAGCACCGTCATCGGTATCGTAGCGAACGCCGTCCGCAGGATGGCCCGGCGGTCGGGATCGAGCGACGTATCCCGGGCGAAGACGGGCTTGTGCAACTGATGCGTGACGGTTGACGGCTGGTGGCTGCGAAGCCCGCATTCGCGATGAAACCTGACAGTCCGAATCGCATACAACGCCGCCAGGCCCCCAAGCCGCAACACAGCCACAAGGGGCATTGCGACCACGAGGCAGATATGCCAGATCGCCACCGCCGCCGCATACCAGGTGGGCGATTCCAGGAACGAGATCGAGCGACCGGCCAGGAGCATGTACACAATAGGCACGTTCAGCGCGACGCTGAACGCAAGTGCCAGCAGCCGGAGGATTCGAGACCACGTGGGCGATCGGACATACCGGGCAAACCGGCGGTCCGCCACCGTCCACCACAGGGCGTTGAATGCCAGGATAAGGAGGAGGACCATCCGAAAACCGGCGCCCCGCGGCATGGGAACGAATCGGGCGACAACGAGCCCGCATGCCAGAATCGCGGCGATAACGGCGAAAAGCGTCCAGTGCAGCCGGCCGTAAGTCCGGTCGGACGGTCGACGATGCTGCGCCGCGCCCGCACTGTTGCCGCATGGATACGCCGGGCAGCTTGCCTGCCGGCGCCCGTTGCGGCCGTGGCGCGAATCTGTTGGCGACGATGTCTCCATACGCCCGTCCTGCCTGAATCGGGCTTCACAAAAACGGCCAAGCGGGCACGTCCTCGTGCCGCTCGGCCTTGAAGCCGTCAACGCCCGGCCATCGGAACCCCGGCCGACGGCTGAGAGCTGATGGCTGATGGCTTCTTCAAGCAGAGCGGGCCGATAAGCCGAATCCTGTTCCGCGTGCGGCACGGGCGTTCTAGCCTGTGACGACGCGCGGCGGCGGCCATTTATCTGGGCCGATCGGTTACCCGTCGGCTCGTGCACCCTACCCGCAGCGTCGAGAGCCGGCTTGTTTCCAGGCCGGTTTCTCGCGAGACGGGCCGCCTCGCGGCGTGGTCGCGCCCCGCGACATGGGCCGCCGTTGTCCGCCGAACGGCGAGAAGGCGCCATCTGCGCCCATCCCATGGCGCGAGGCGCGGCCACGCACTCGCTGCCTACGCGGGCTTGCTGGCGGTGGGGTTTACCCTGCCACGTCTGTCACCAGACGCGCGGTGCGCTCTTACCGCACCTTTTCACCTTTGCCGGGCCGCCGAAGCGACCTTGAGGCCGTGTGTTTTCTGTGGCACTTTCCCTGGCATCACTGCCGGTGGCCGTTAGCCATCACCGTGCCCTGTCCAGTTCGGACTTTCCTCCCGGGGCGCGGCAAACCGGCTTGACACAAGCCGGCTCGTAGGCCCCGAGCGGCCGCCTGGCCCGCTCTGCTACTTGGAGTATTGTAGCCGATGTAAACGTTTTGTAACGAGCATCAAGGAGAATCACCCAGAACGGCCCGTTAAGGCCGTTTGGGGGCGGGTCCCCCCGCAGCCGGAGGGCTTCTGGAGGCAGCTACGCTTTGCCCGGTCCCTGTCGCAAGGCTATATTTGGTTTTGTGCCGCTTTCCCTCGGGGGGAACCCGACCAGGAAAGTACGTGACCTGAATCGAGATTCTGGGAGCCACGATGGCTGATCGCGTGTACGAAAAGTGGGTGCCACTGGCAGCTTGCTGCCAGTGCGGCAGTTCTAATGGGACGAACATGAGCGGACAAGCCACACGTGGCACCCGCTCCTGCGGGCTCTCTGACTTGTCATACACGCTCTGAGATTCTGGGAGCTACGATGGCTGTTCGCTCGTCAATCGACAACAAGGACCGCTCCCGCGGCAAAACCGCTCAAGACACGGCTGCGGACGATGCCCAGATCCGGGCTGCAGCCCGCACGTCGACAGCGCTGTTTGTGATCGGCATCGCGGCGCTCCTGGTGGCTGTTGTCAGTGGCCTGATGCTGGTGCTGGAGAGTCTCGGCGGGATCAGTCTGCCGGGTTGCGGGGAGGGGAGCGCCTGCGCCGAGGCCACGGCCAGCGTTTGGGGCAAGGTGCCGCGTGTGGACTGGCCGGTTTCCTTTCTCGGCTTTGCCTATTTCTTAGGGGCCTTCATCGCGTGGCTTGGCTCGCGCCACGGGATCACGCCGCTATTTCGGAACGTCGTCCGGCTGGGCGCGATGATTTCACTCGGCTTCGTGCTGGTCATCTTCATCGAAGGACACCACTGCTCATACTGCCTGATCAGTCACGCGGGCAACTTCGCGTTCTGGATCGTTACGGAGATATCGCGCAAAGCCTCGGTTCCCTCGCTACGCCCCGCCTCGCTACGCCCCGTCGCGACGTTGGCACTGGTCTTTCTCGTCTGTTCGGCCGTCCTCGGCATCACGAAGTGGCGAACAGAAGCAATCGCCGAGGCAGACCAACAGCAGCGACTAGAGGAGTCCATCGCCGAGATCGTCGCTGCCGATAACCAGCGGAAGACCGCGACGGCTACGGAAACAGCCGGTGGCGAGTCGCCGCCACCGCAACAAGGCACCAAGGCCCCCGACGCGCCCGAAGCAGTCGATACGGCAAGGACGACCAAGCCGCCGGCCACAACGGAGACAGCCGCGGTGGCGGGGACGACCGAGACGCACGGGGTCGCAGAAACCGCCCAAGCGTCTGGTGCCACTGGCAGCTTGCCTGCCAGTGCATCTGCCCCCGCGAATACAGCCGAGGCCGCCGAAGCGGTCCGAGAACGCGACCTGCCCCCTTGGGGGGAGGGTGGCTTCCGAGGCCGGTATCTGTGGGGACCGGAAAAGGCCCCGGTGCGGCTCGTCATGCTGACCGACTACCAGTGCAGGGACTGCAATCGAATCGAGGACGAAGTCCGTGAGATGCTCAGACAACGTAACGACGTCTCACTTTCGATCAAGCTCTTCCCCATGTGCACGGACTGCAACTGGACCATGCACAAGAACATGCATCCCAATGCCTGCTGGGCGGCAAGGGCCGCGGAAGCGGCGGGCATCCTCGGCGGCAACGACGGCTTCTGGGATATGCACTTCTGGCTTTTTGACCACGACGGCGGTTTTACCGGCGCGGAGTTGGACGAAGGCTTGGCGGAATTCGGCTTCGACCGGACAGAGTTCATCCGGCTGATGACCGGTGAGGAGACACTGGATCGCGTCAAATCGGATATCCAGGAAGGGCTTTGGCTTGGGCTGCACTTCACACCGATGGTCTTCATCAACGGGGTGGAGCTGAAAGGCGTCTTTGCGCGGAACGCCGTTCCCCGAGCCGTGGCCGCCGTCGCGGCGAACCACCCTCCGCCCATGACGCACGAGCACGACCAGCCTCCTCCGGCCACCGAGAAGTACATCGCCGATTGGCGCGACGGCCACGCTCGAAGGCTGCCGTCCGACCAGCACCCGTGGGCCAACGGGCCGCTCGATGCAAAAGTGAAGATCGTCATGTGGGCCGACTACCACGAAAGCTACAGCGCCGACGCCGACCGCACCATCAGGGAGTGGATGGCTGGACGACAGGATGTGCGGTACACCTTTCGTCACTTTCCGTTCGATCAGGCCTGTAACCCGGTGGTGAGCCGCACGGCGCATCCGCAGGCGTGTCGCGCGTCGCTGGCGGCCGAGGCAGCAGGCGAACTGGGCGGCGTGGACGCTTACTGGAAGATGCACGTCTGGCTCATGGATCATCAGGAGGACTTCAGCGAGGAAACGCTGCGCCAGGCCGCCACGGAGATGGGCCTCGACGCCGATGCCCTGTTCGCGGCGATGGACGGGCCCGAGGCCGCCGCGGCGATCGAGGAAGACACGCGGGCCGCAAAGCCGGACCAGAAGTCCGGAGGATCGTTGCTCTATCGAGGTGGAATTCCGACTATTTACGTCAATGGAAAGGTCATCCCCAGGTGGCGGTTGGAAGGCAAGCCCATCCTGAGGATGATCCTGGACGAAGCCTACAAGGAATAGCAGATAGCGAATGGCGAGTTTGAGATCCGCGGTGGGTCCATCCGCGACCCGGAATCCGCTATTCACAGCCCCCTGCGCGCGCGACCCCGACCCGAAAGCGTGCCCCGCAACCGCCGCGCGGACATGCGACGTCGACGGCACCGCCTGTGGCCCGCGCGCGGTGGACAGCCAGGACCAACTCCGCCGCCACGTCGAGACAGACGCCTGGAGGCACCGTGCGCGCGAAGGTGAATTCGGCGCCGAGCTTGCAGGACGCGGGACAGACGTTTGCACCCGGGGCATTCTCGCAGCGAACGACAACGACACGGTCCGCGTCCGGACGGTCGCACGAAGCACCATCGTGCGAAGGGCTGTCGCTTGGGGCACTGCGGCACCGGCCTCCGGCCCCTGTCTCCACCGCCGACCCGGCACGGTGGCACGGGCGACTCGCCCGCGTCTCGACGGGAGAACGCCGCGGCCCGGAACGGTCATCCTTGATAGTGCCCGGCTCGTCACGAACGACGACGTCCTTGCCCGCATCCATGGCCATGTTGGCGAGTTCGTCGGCGCGCCGGTTCGCCTCGCGGCGAACGTGCTGGATGTTCCACTGGTCGATCTCGCGAAGCCTGGCAACGGCCGTGCAGAATAGCTCCCTGAGCGTCGCGTTCCTGACGCGGTACTCACCGTTGATCTGGCGAACCAGCAGTTCGCTGTCGGAGAAGACTGCCAGCTCACTTGCACCGGCCTGCACGGCGAAGTCGAGCGCGCGGAGCAAGGCCGTGTACTCCGCCATATTGTTTGTCATCTGGCCGAGGAAGAAGCCGGCCTCGAACACCGGTCTGCCGCTTGCGTCCTGCACAGACACGCCCGCACCCGCCGGTCCAGGATTTCCTCGGGACCCCCCGTCGATGTGGATGGAAAGCTTCATGACGTTGTCGGCGCGCGCGGCGTCACTCAGCGGGCTCGCGACGGGGTGGGTGACTCCAGGTAGAGGATCCGGCCGCAGGTGTTGCACAAGACCGCCTCGTCGCGGGACAGGATCGCGTTGACCTGCTCGAGTGTGACTGACATGTTGCATCCCTCGCAGGCGTATTCCTCTCGCTTGGGATTGGTCCGGCACAAGAGCGCCATGGCCTCGCCGTTGTTCTTCTTAGCCACGCGGTTGAACGTGTTGAGCGCCGTGGGCGGCACGGCCGCGCCCGCATCATCACGCTCCAGATCAAGTTGGGCCAGCCTGTCTCTTGAATCCTCCTCGACCGCGCGGGCCGCCTCCTTGAGCTCATCCAGCCTGGCGCCTTCCTTCCCGTACTCCTCCCGGATCGATTCCAGGTCCTTCCGCTTGGCCTCCAACTGATTGAAGAGGGCAAGGACACGCTCCTCGACCTTGCTGTTGTCTGCCTTTGTGGTGTTGAGCTGGGTCAGAATGGCCGAGTATTCCTTGTTGGTCTTTGCCACGTTGAGGGCCTGGCGCAGTTTTGCTATTTCCACCTCGTGGGCCTTCATATCAAGGTCGAGCCGGTCAGCTTCCATCTGATCTGCGCGCAGGGCCGCTTCCTTCTTGCGGATCCTCGTGATCAGATCGGCGATGCGCTTCTCCTGCTTCTTGACGGCCCGGTGCTTCCTGTCGATTCGTTGGCGGACCTCTGCGATGTGTAGCTCGACCTCTTGCAAACGATGCAGGGCGTCGAGGGTTGCTCCCATGTGTGAAAGACCCTTTCCGTGCTCACCTCAAAACGCGCACTTCCGTAGAACGCCGAAACGATCATTATGCACCTGATCCGTCTCGCAATCAATGGCCCCAGGAATGTGGGTTCGGACAGAAGTCCTTCGCCGGTGAGGACGCCCTCAGATCGTCGCCACGGCGTGCGCCCCCAGCGCGACCGATGGCACATCCACAGCCCCCGTTGCGCCACGGAGCCCACGCTGTGGACCCTCGGCGGACAAGACCCCACGGACTCGCAACGAACCGGGAACAATGACCTCCACAGGCGTCTGGCCGGGCCGGGCTTCAAGGAGGAGCCTCGCCGCCCAGGCGGTGATATGCTTGGGATTCACCTCGTAAGATGTGATCCCGGCCGCCTCCGCGGTGCCGTCACCCGGCTCAGTCACGCACACGAGCGCGAGCAGACCGGTCGATTGCAGGCTCTCTAGGGCTTGATTAGCCATAGCCACTTCGAGCGCCGCACTGCCCACACAAACGACGCCAGTTGTCGGGAGTGCGCCTCCGTCGTCTCGTGGCTGCCCCGCTTTGTCCAGTAACGCAGCGAGCCTCCCCCCAAGGCCCGGCGCGTCGTTGTCCGATGGTGCCACGGCCTCCGAAATGCTCCGGTGGTGACGCGATGCGGCAGCACGGCAGCCGCTGAGGATCATCGCAACTTCGGGTCCTGGCGTGCCGCTCCGCAGGACGATCATGTTCTCGCACCCGATCCGGAACAGGAAATCAGTGAGATGAAACCCTGCGTCCACATAGTCAGGCACGACCGCGTTTAGCTTGGCGCTTGGGGCGCGGGCACCCTGTACGACGACCGGTACGTGGCGACGGAACGTCTCGGCGACGAGTGCTTCGCTCAACTGGCCGATCCCGTAGGATAGGGGCTCGGAGGGGTAACAGAGGATTCCATCGGTCGCGTGCCGCGTGAGGGTCGGCCAACCGGCCAGCGGAATCGCGCCGGAGCCGTCCGCCGGTTCCGCACTCAAGTCTTCCCAGTCATGCCCATTGGCGGTTATGGCCGCACCAACCTCGTTGACCTGGTCGGCCCGATAGGGGTTGGCTGAGGGCTCGGACGGCAGCAGGCAACGAAACGTGCGGCGTCCTGACGCGGCGGCCCGTCTACCGTTACCGGCGGCCAGGTACGTGCCGCGGCCAATCTCGCGAACGAGGAGCCCCTCGCTGCACAGGTCGCCGAGGGCCTTGTTCACGGTCTTGGCGTTCGCCCTGTAACGCCGTGCCAGCTCTCGCTCCCCCGGCAGGCGAGCCTCGAACTCACCGCCCAGAATGGCACCGCGAATCTGCTCTCGGATGCGTTGAAACTTGTAGCTCAGGCGGCGTGTTTGATGGGGAGCACCCGCTGCACGCCGTGGATCGGTCCTCTGCTCCATCCTTCAGATCTCCTGATGATGTGCGAGGCCCTCTGAAACGAATGGCCGGCCGGTGTTCCGGGGCGCTGTCGCTGCCCATCACGAGGCGATATCGCCGATCATCCGTCGTGAAGGCCGGATGGCAGCCCATCGAGCTTGGCTGCACATGGGGCCCGCCAAGCTGTGCCGGGAGATCGAAGTGTGCGGGTGGGGGAGGTACTTCGAGGACTCCAACCGGTCTCTATGGCATTCTTCCAGCCAACCACGTGTCGGTCAAGTCGAGAATCGGCCCGCCGCACAAACGCACAACCATTTGTGCCGAACGAGGTTGCTGCCTGATCGCCGCGCGCGGCCCACCGGAACGCTCAGACCCGGCGCACGCCCAAGCCGGGCCGTAAGCCGACGCAGAGCCTGCCGCCGGCCCCGCCAATGCCCGTGAACGGGTCCTCGGACAGCAACAAATGTCCGTCCAGGTCGAGCCAGTCAGCCAATGGGGCCAACTGCGCGGCCGCGGCGATCCCCAGCGAGCTCTCGACCATGCAGCCGAGCATGACCTTCATGCCAAGCGCTCGGGCAAGCCGAATCATCTTCAGGGCTTCCCGAATGCCGCCGCACTTGCTCAGTTTGATGTTGACGCCGTCCACGCAGCCGGCGAGGGCGACAACGTCCGCCGGCCTGACGCAACTCTCGTCGGCCACGATCGGACAGACGGCCGCCTCCTTGAGCCGTCTGAGCCCCGCGTTGTCCCCCGGGGGGATCGGCTGCTCAACGAACTCGACGCCCCACGCCGCAAGAATGCTCAGTCTGTCCAGTGCCTCTTCAACAGACCACGCCGTATTCGCGTCCGCGCGAAGGACCTTCTCAGGCGCGATCTCACGAATGGTTGAAAGCACCTCCTCGTCCCTTGCTGTGCCGAGTTTGATCTTGAGAATGGGATACGCATCGGCCTCCCGGACCTTCTCCGCGATCGTCTCCAACTCATCGATGCCGATCGTGAACGAAGTCAAAGGAATATCCGTTGGATCCAGCCCGAGCCATCTCGTCGTGGCGATGCCAAAACGCTTGCCGATCCAATCGTGCAGCGCGGCGTCGATGGCCGAGACCGTGGCACGCTGGTCATCAAAGCGCCGCAGAAGCCCATCGACGATCCGCTCCACGTTGAGCGGATCTCCGCGGAGTGACGCCGCGACGGCGGCGAGCGTTGCCTCGGCACCCTCGAGTGTCTGCTGATATGTGTCGACCGGCGCGGCTTCTCCCCAGCCGACGATGCCTTCGTGCACGATTCGTACGCAAAGCGTTTCCTTATCCGTCCGTCTTGCGGTGGCGGTTTTGAATGTTCTGGCGAGCTTCAGCGGAATCCGCGACCAAGTGAGGATCATGACCGAACATCAGAGGCGATTTGCCCCGCTGCGCCAATGTGACAAGAAACGGCCCGCTGCCGGCACTGCGCCACACGATCAGGTAGTGGGGACCGTGCAGATGACAGCTGGCCGCGCCCGACGCGAGCGGCGTTAGAGCGCTCGCGTCGTAACCTTATACATCGCAATGAATAACGATCACTTACAGTGGGCACGCCACGGAGGGCCAGGCCAAACCGGCACACGGCTGCCCCACTCGCCGGAGGTTCTTGCGGACCAGCCCGATTTCGATTAAACAAATGCATTGTCCTTGCCGCACAAGGTTTGCTAATATATCTCGCTTGTCGTCTGGGCCGATCGTGTCGTTCCAGATAGGGGGGATGCGTGCCCGGCACGAGCGGCAACTGCGAAGAAGACGTGTGTAACGAGCGGGAGTCCTATGTCACTGCTACCCGTAAGCATTGTAGGGACGGGAGGGTTTCTTCCTGGTCCACCCATTCCCAACGAACGCGTCGAGGCAATACTCGGACCTCTGGACGATGCCCCCCCAAAGGTCAGAAGCTTCGTCGACAACCTCGGTCAGAAAATGCTCGATCGGGGCGGGGTGCGCACGCGCCATTTCGCGGTGGACCCCGAAACCGGCGACATGACCCACGACTTCAGCAGCCTGGCCGAGAGGGCGGCACGCAAGGCGCTCGAAATGGCCGAAATGGAGCCGGAGGAGATCGACCTGCTGATGATCTCCTGTCCTGGCTACGATCAGACGACGCCGCCGACCAGCACGTTGCTACAGGAACTCCTTGGCATTCAAAGCTGCGCGGAACTGGAAATCCACTCAAACTGCACCGGCGTGGGCAAGTGCGTGCAAATCGCCTACGATGCCCTTCGCACGGGACGTTATCGAACCGCGCTGGTCGCATATAGCCAGTTGTCGTCGCTCTACCTGCGCAGTTGCTATTTCAATCAGCCCAAGATGGACAAGGTCCATGCCGCCCTGAGGTGGATCCTCGCCGACGGCGCCGGTGCTATCATCTTGCAGGCCAATCAGAACGGCAACCCGGGGCACGAGATCATCGACACCTTCGTCGAATCGGTCGGAGCGGGACGCCCAGCCGGGATGACGGCGGGGGGGGCCGCCGCGGATTTGATGAAGGCCACGCACCAGATCCCTGAATTGTACGCGGAGGGTCTGCATCACCTGTGGCAGGATTTCTCGGCGGTCAACGACTTTGCCGCGCCGCTGCTCTTGCAGGGTCTGTGCAACTTCACCGAGAGGATGAAGATCGATCCCAGCACGGTAGATCACTACGTCGTGTCCATTCCCACACGACAGCTCTATCAAGACCAAATCCCCGCATTCCTCGACCGGCTCAACATCACCGGCGACAACATCAAGATCCGCAGCGAGGAAATCGGCTACTGCGGAGGTGCCGCCACGCTGCTGCACCTCGACGAGATGGTCCGGACCGGGGAACTCAAGCCGGGCGACCTGGCCATCGTCCATGCGGTCGAATCGAGCAAATGGATGACGGCCGGCTTCGCGGTGCGATGGTAGGACTGGAAACCAGAAACTGGAAACGAGGGTAGTGGTTCAAGAACATGCTTCCGCAGCATTCGCGCCGCCGTGGCTTGGTCGTTTGGCGGCTGTGGGAGAACCGGCTATTCACCCCTTTCTGCAAAGCGTCGTCCTGGATTGATGCGCTACGCCAGGTCCCGATTCCCAATCTATGTCCGGATGACCGCCTACACCGTCAGCTTCCTGGCGTTCATCCTCGGCGCGGTCCCCTATGGTTTTCATCAACTGGGACGCTTGCTTGCTCCTGATCCACTCCATGCCTGGCTGCAACCGGGGATTCCACAACACATCCTCGGCGTGGTCATCTTCGTCGTCGGCCTTGCGGGCTATCTGATCTGCTCGCTCTGGCTGGTCATCGTTGGCAAGGGCCCCTTCGTGGAGTTTGATCCCCCCAAGGAGTTCGTGGCCACGGGGCCCTATCGCTGGATGCGGAATCCGGTCGCGGCGATGTTGATCGTAACGGTCCTGGGAGAGGCCGTTTTCTTTGGTTCGGCGGGGATCTTCGCGTTGTTCGTCCTCGGGTTCCCCCTGGCACAGCTTCAAGTAACGCGCATCGAGGAACCTCGCCTGAAGGCACGCTTCGGTAAGACCTATGTCGAGTATTGCCGCCGCGTCCCGCGTTGGATTCCCAAGCGGCCGGCCCACTTGAATCCTTGAATCCTCGATCCTTGTGATCTCTGCGTAGCTGACCCATGAACGCCCTCGTCACAGGCGGTACAGGTTTCGTCGGAAGCCACTTGATCGAGCAACTCCGCGCCCAGGGCGACACGGTCCGGGCACTCGTTCGCCCTGGCAGCAACCGCCGATTCGTCAAGGCCCTCGGCGCGGAAGTCGCCACTGGCGACCTTGACGGTCTCGACTCGTTGCGGGCGGCATGTGACGGCTGCGAGGTCGTCTACCACGCGGCCGCGCGGGTCGAAATCGTCGGGACCGAGGCCGAGTTTCACCGCACCACCGTCGCCGGCACGGCACGCCTGATCACCGCCGCCGCCCAGGAAGGCGTCCGGCGATTCGTGCACGTGAGCTCGTGTGGCGTCTATCCACCCGCCCTGCTGGCGACCGGGCAGGTGATCGACGAGTCCACGCCGGTCACGGAGCCACCGGCTTGGTTCCCTTATGGCCGTGCCAAGTACCACGCCGAACGGGTCGTCCAGGAGAAGGCCGCTTCGGAGATGGAATGGGTCATCGTGCGTCTGGGCTATCTCTACGGCCCACGAAACCAAACCATGCACAGCTACCTCGAGCCTGTCATGCGGGACAAGATCATGATGATCATCGGCGACGGCACCAACGAAATGGCCATGACCTACGTGGAGGACGCCGTCCGGGCCATCGTGTTGGCCGGTCAGTGCCAACGGGCCGCGGGCAAGGTGCTCATCGCGGCCGGGGACGAACGCGTTACGCAGCAACAGTACTTCGACGCCCTCGCCGACGGCTTCGGTCTCCCCCACGTCAGGAAGCGTGTGTCCTACAAGGTCGCCTTCCTCTTCGGATGGCTGGGCGAGCTCCTGGTACACAGCGGTCCTCGAAAAGCGGCGATGCGGCGGGCGGCCATCGCCCTGACGGGCCTGCCACAGCGGTTGAGATGCGATTACACCCGCGAACTCCTGGGCTGGCGCCCACGGGTCCGGTTCGCCGACGGCATGCGCAAGGCCTTCGATTGGTACCACGCCGAATACGGCAGGGGCGACGCCGGTCAGTTTGAGTTAATATGATTCCCAAAGAAACCGAGAATCGGCCACTTTGAGAACGCCAGATTCGGTCAGAGCCGTGCGGGCAGGAGCAATCTCTCAATGTCAGTCGGCGGCCTGCGAGCCACACAATCGATCACGACCAAGAAAGGCAGTTCGCCTCTGCACTTTCTCCGCGTGCTTCGCTTTTCAAAGCCATACGTCCGCTATCTCTATCCGGCGATCGCCTGCGTGGTGTTTGTCGCCCTGACCTACTCCATCAACATCATGGCCCTGCTGCCGGCGCTCAAGCTCATCGTCGACGATCAGGGCATCCCCTCGTGGGTTCATCAGAGCATCTGCGAGAAGCGGCTGGGTCTCGTCCTGAACGTCTCCGAGCACGCGGCCCGGGTGGCAAAGGTCGACAAGTCGTGGATACGCGGGCGAGACGCCCCTGCCGCGGGAACGAAGAACGCCAGGGAAGGCGTCGAGAAACACGACTTGCTGACGAGTCTAGACGGGCAGCGGCTGGAGGCGGCCGAGCTGTTCAGACAACTTGCCTACCTGGACGCCGGGCAAAAGGCCGTCTTGGGCTTCGAGCGTCCACCGGCTGGCCCGGAGTATGAAGTCACAGTCGAGATGAAAGCGATCTCGTTCGCAGACGTATCGCTCCGGCGGGTGGCCTCCTGGCTTCCACAGGAGACGACCAACACGGCCAGGATGAACACACTCGTCATCATTCTTGGCATTGTCCTTGGCATCGGCCTCGTCGGGTGCGTGTGTCGCTTCTTCGCGGAGTACCTGATCTCCCTGGTCGCGGGCCGCACCATCGTGGCGGTGCGCCGGCGGATGTATGACCGCGTCCTCAAGCTGCCGCTTGCGTATTTCGCCAGCCGGGGCATCAGTGACACGGTCAGTCGCTTCGTCCAGGACAGCCAGGACATCTACCGCGGGCTGAACTTCGTCTTTGCCAAAAGCCTCAGGGAGCCGCTGAAGGCGCTCTTCGTCTTCATCCTCGCCATGGTGATCGATTGGCGCATCACGCTGATCACCGTGATCGGCGCCCCACTGGCCGGGATCTTGATCCGCAAATTCGGGAGGATGATTCGCAGGGCGAACAAGCGCCTGCTGGAGGGCTACGGGCGTATGCTGGCGGCCTTGGAGGGGGCCTTGACGGGCATACGTGTCGTAAAAGGCTACGCGATGGAGAACTACGAGCGCCGTCACCTCCACAGCGTCGATCAGCACATGCTCAAACAGCAACTTAAGATCGCCCGCACCGAGGCCCTGGCCAGTCCTGTCTTCGAGACCATCGGCCGCATCGTCGCAACATTGGCGATCATCTACTTTGCCAACGAGATGTTTGAGAACAACATGACTTTCGCCGAGTTCGGCACCTTGGCGGCGTGCATGGCAGGCATGTTCGATCCCATCCGTAAGATGTCCAATTTCTACAACCGCATCCAACAGGCCAACGCCGCCGTGGACCGCGTCTTCGAGGTCATCGACATGCCGAACGAAGAGGCGGGTCTGCAACGGCGCCCCCCGCTGCCCCCGCTGAAAGGCACGATCGAGTTCCGCAACGTACGCTTCACGTATCCCGGCGGTGAGGCCCCCGCTGTGGACGGCATCGACCTGGTCATCAGGCGTGGCGAGCGCGTTGCCTTCGTCGGGCCCAACGGATCGGGCAAGACCACGCTGCTATCGCTGCTGATGCGGTTCTTCGAGCCGGACGAGGGCGAGCTGCTCTTCGACGGGCGCGGTGCCCAAGGCTGCTCCATTCCGTCGCTGCGAAGGCAAATGAGCCTGGTCACACAGGAGACGGTTATCTTTGCCGACACGCTGGCCAACAATATCGCCTACGGCGACGAAGACCTGCTGCGGCGGATCGTTCTACGCCGCCGCCATCCCGAGCGGAACTACTCCCTGGACGGCCAGGAGCAACGCATCATCGAGGCGGCCAAGGCGGCTCACGCCGACGAGTTCATCCGGGAGAAGCCCGACGGCTACGACACGTCCGTCGGCGAACACGGCGTTACCCTTTCCGGCGGCCAGAGGCAACGCATCGCCATCGCCCGGGCAATCCTACGAAACGCCCCTATCTTCATCTTCGACGAGGCAACCAGCCAGGTCGATGCGGAGAGCGAGCGGAAGATCCATGACGCCGTCGAGAAGTTCCTCGAGGGGCGCACGGCACTGATCATCGCCCATCGCCTCTCAACGATCCTCCAGGCAGATCGCATCGTTGTCATGGATCGAGGCCGGATCGTCGATGTCGGTTCCCATGAGGAACTGATTAAGCGGTGCAAGCTCTATCAGACACTGTGCGGCACGCAGCTTGTCGACGACTCGGACCGGGGGGACCGTCGCTTAGGCATCGCGCAGGAATAACATAACCGATTGCGCCACCTGGCCGGCTTGCCGTTTGCCGCTGGTGCGAGAATCCTCTCTCGCATCCACTTCCGCCGCTGGTGCGAGAACCGCTGGTGCGAGAACCCGCTGGTGCGAGAATCCCTTCTCGCACCTATCTCCAGGAATCCCCTCCTGCGGAGTCTTGTAGCGCCCGGCTAGCTTGCCGGCTTGCCGTTTGGCGGACCCCGTGGGCGGATCAACCGTCATGGATTCTCACGTCACTCCTGCGCGACCCCTTCGAATCTATGCGGACGACACTTTGGTGACACTTCTGGTACCGGCACCAAAGCCTGTGCTCCACCGGCGGGACGCCCACGCTGGTCTACTTCCGCTGCACAAGCAGCACGGAGATGTCGTCGGTACAGCTTCCGCCCTCGAGGAAATCCGCCACGTCCGTTGCAAACTCGCTCAACACGTTGCCCGGCGTGTCCCCCAGACCGTCGCACAGGCTCTCCTTGAGCCCCGCCCACCCGAAGACGGCACCGCTGGCGTTGGCCAAGGTGTTGACGCCCTCGGTGCACAGAGCGAGCGTGTCGCCATTCGCCAAATCGAGAGCGTGTGAACTGTACGCCGGGGCACGCGTCTGGCCGATCGGCGGCAAGCCGCTCGGATTGACCGCGTCGCACGAGCCGTCGGGACCGATCCGAGCCATCTTGACGCCCCGCCCCGCCAGGCAGTACTGCACCTTTCCGGAGGTCGGATTCACCCAGGCGCACGCCAGATCGATCGCGTGTCGAGCCTCGCCTTCGAAGAGGACCCAGTTCAGGGCCCGAGCGAACAGGTGCGGCGGTTCCGAGTAGAGCGAAGCCGTGCGGAAGGCCGCCCGCATCTCCGCGAAGTATCGCGACAAGGCCTCGCCTTGCGCAGTCACGCGAGCAAGGATGATCGACGCCGTCCTGTCTCGAAGCTGGACCGCATCATAGAAGTCGCAGCACGTGCTCGATCCCATGTGCCGATAGGCCGCGAGCAGCAACTCGTCCCACTGCGGCAGCGCCTTCGGCGTGACGGCATCCTGCGTGGCCCTGGCGACGGTATGTTCCGAGGCGACGGTCGCGCGGCGCTTGGCCCTTGCCTTACGCAGTGCATTCTCGACGGGCATGCCGACGCAACACGCCATCGCGCCCAAGGCATTGAGAGACGCCTCACGGTATGGCTGATCTTCCGGGGCGTTCTCGACGTAAAGCATGCCCAGGTTTCCGGATTCGCACGTCAATGGCACCGCCATCGCCGCTCCCACGTCCCTCAGCGGAACCTCCGGCACGCACAGGTATTGCGTGTTCCCCAGGCAACGCATCTGCATGTTCTGAGAGAACGGCGGCCGCTCGCACGGCTGGCCGTTGTGAGAGAACGCCATCGACCAATCGAAATCCTCGGCCTCGTCGGTCTTGCGGATTCCGATCCAGGCGTGGCGGCCATCGAATGTCCGGAGCAACGCCCGGAGCATGGGGGGCATCAAATCCCCCACGTGCTCGGCGAGCTCCAATCGCAGGGCGAGCAGCGTGATCTGTTCCAGGTGCTCCCTGGAGACCCCCATCTCATCGTCGAACTTGCGGATCAGCGTCCCCAACGGCAGGCTTTCGCCGTGGCGCTTGGCCAACGCCCGCATCCGCTCTCGCTGCAGCTCCTCCCGCGACTTCTTCGACTCCATGAACAGCCGGATGGAGAACTCCCCCAGCTCGATCTCGTCCGCGTGCCGGAGCTTGGCCCGGCCCTTTTGAACTGCCCGGTTCAGGCACGTCGGAACCGACGCGTCTACCACCTCCAGCCACCATGCTCCGTCTTCATCCTGAGTCAGGCTTGCCTGATGAGCGCTGAGTCTGGGGTTGGGCAAGTGGACGCCGCACTCCGGGCTCGATCCGATGGACAACATGCCGTGGCTCGCTTGTAGAGTCGTGCGGAGTCTTCTGTTCTCGAGGACCATCAAACGCATCGTCGCTCGCCTCCCCAGGTCAGAAACGGGCGGAGAGCCTGTGGGAAACCCAGATATGGACACCATACGCATTGTACGGCTGAACCCTGTCCCTCGCAATAGTCGCCCAGGTCACCGGGGAACCATCGACATTACTTGAATCGAGGCTTGGCGGAGATTCTCACGCTCTCCGGCGGGCGTACCCGGCGGTGGACGGCCAATCACGACTTGGCGTATGGCGGCCAAGGCCGCCACGGGCCGCCCCAAACACATAAGGAGGGCTGAGAGGGGTTCTCGGCCCAGCGTCGCCACATCCCAGCAGCCGTCCCATAAGGGGCGGGCTCCGTCTCAAAGCTCGGCGGCATGATTCTTGGCTTGTCGCTGGTTCCGGCCGGACGAGTTTGCTATCATGTCACGCTGCACCAGGAGACCGGCACGGTGGGTGAATCGGGGTCAATAGCACCACAGGTTCTGGAAGGCATCTGGCAGGTCGTCTCGCACAACTGGGCCTTGTTCTCGATTCTGCTGACGCTGCTGCTGCTGATCATCGTTCCGGTGTTGATTCTCGGCCGGTACGTTCGTATCTGCCTGAACATCATCCGCGACATCGTGCCCGAGATGTTCAAGACACGGGTCGGCTGCGACCCAATCCTCGGGGAAGAACGGGACTTCTACGCGACGGACGGCGTGCGCCTGCGCGGCACCTTCATGCATCCCGCGGCCACGGAGCGGCGAGGCCTGATCATCTTCGCGCCGGAGTACAAGAGCGATCGTCACACCTCCGCCCGCTACTGCCGCGCGCTTCTCGCGGCTGGCTACGACGTATTCTCATTTGACTTCCGTGGCCACGGCGATTCCGCCGCCGAGGAGGGCTACACGCCACGCCAATGGGCGAGTGACCGTGAAGTCACCGACATGGAGGGCGCCATCGCCTTTGCGGAGCATTGGCTCGATGAGCAGGGCCGGCCGATCGAGTTAGGCCTGTTCGGCATCTCGCGTGGGGCGTGCGCGGCCATCCTCGCCAGCGCCGAGTCGGCGTCGGTCAAGGCGATCGTGACGGACGGCGTGTTCTCGTCGGACTGCACACTCGAGCTGTTCATGAAGCGGTGGGCAAGGATCTTCGCCAGGGTTCGCGTCCTGTACGAGAATCACCCACCGGAGTTCTGGCGGTTCCTCCGCTGGTGTGTGTTCCTGACGTGTCGGTTCAAGCTCAAGTGCAACTACCCCTCGGTCCGCAAGACACTGACCCGCATGATCCCGCGGCCGATGTTGTTCATACACGGCGAGCGAGACAGCTTCATTCCCGTCGAGCAGTCGCGGCTGTTGTACGCTCTCAGTGCCCAGCCGAAGCACCTGTGGACCGTGCCCAATGCCAAGCACAACCAATCGGTGGACGCACGACCGGCCGAGTATGCCCGCCGGATCGTCGAGTTCTTCGATCATTATCTTGCCAAGCGGGCCGACCCGCACAACATGTACAACGAGGGCCGCTTTGAGGAAATCGCCAGACCCACGTCCGCCCGGCGCTTGGAGCCTGTGACCGTCGGTGGTGGGAACGGCGACGGACATGGCCACGGCGATGGAGACGGCAGCGGAACAGGCCGCTACCCGGGCAGCGACCGCCTCCGACACGCAGCCGACGCGGCCGCGCCGGGCGACGCCGCGTCCAACGCCGCGTCCGACAACTGAGGCTCTCGAGCGTTCCACATGTTCCGCTGTGCTCCATCCGTGGCTATGATTCTACGCCGCGTCGGGGCGGCGCCGTGAACTACCTTAGTCTAATTCAAACGCCGCGTGCACCGCGCGCAGCGCCCGCTCGCCGTCCTCCTCCTTGATGACGCAACTGATCACGATCTCGCTCGTGCTGATGTTCTCGATGTTGACGTCGGCCTGGTGCAGGGCCTCGAACATCCGCGAGGCGACCCCCGTATGCGACCGCATCCCGACGCCCACGACCGAGACCTTGGCCCGGCCCGTCTTGATCTCCGACCTCAGACCGGGCACCTTACTGGCCATCTCCTCGCCCAACGCCTGGGCCGCCTCGATGTGCGAGCCGTCAATCGTGAAGCTGATGTCCGCCGTCTCACCGCCCTCATGGACCACCTGAATGATGTCGTCCACGACCACGCCACATTCGGCCGCGTGGGTGAACACTTCGCTCGCGACACCCGGCCGGTGCGGCACCTTAGCCAACTCCACCCGCGCCAGGTTTCTCTTCAATGCCGCTCCGCGAACAATCACGTGTTCAAGGTCAGCCGATTCTTTCACGATGTCCGTCCCCTTGGCATCTGTGTAACTGCTTCGCACATGGATGCGCACGCCGTAATTCTTGCCCAACTCGATGCTCCGCGAGTGCATCACCTGGGCGCCGAGCGACGACATCTCCAGCATCTCGTCGTAGAAAATGTAATCGAGCTTCCTCGCCTCCGGTACGATCCGCGGATCGGCGGAATAGACGCCGTCCACATCGGTGTAGATCTCGCAGACGTCCGCCTCGAGCGAGGCCGCCAGCGCCACGGCCGTCGTGTCCGATCCGCCGCGCCCAAGCGTCGTGATGTTCGCGCTCTCGTCCACGCCCTGAAAGCCCGCGATGATGACAACGCTGCCTTCTTTCAGCAGTGAGATGATCCGTCCTCGCTGCGTGATCTCGCGGATTCGAGCCCGGCCGAAGACCCGATCGGTCCGCAGGCCGATCTGCCCGCCGGTCAGACTGATCGCGTCATGCCCGGCGTGGTGGATGGCCATGGCCATCAAGGCGACTGAGACCTGCTCGCCCGTGGCCAGCAGTTGGTCCATCTCCCGACGGCTGGGCCGGTCGGTGATCTGATAGGCCAGATCGATCAGGCGGTTGGTCGACTTACCCATGGCCGAAACCACGACCACGACCTGGTTGTCCTGCAACTTGGCACGAATCGCCCGCCGCGCGGCGCGGTGGATCTTCTCCGCGTCCGCGATGCTCGTGCCGCCGAATTTCTGGACAATCAGGCCCATGAAGCTACCAGCCTTCGGTTTTCAGCCCTCCGTCGGAGAACCTCCGATCTTGGCCGCGGTGTACGTCCGATTCGCAGCCGCCCCCAATCGAAGTTCTGGGGCGGGTGCGTGACAGTCTAGTACCGCGTTTCACAAATAGAACGACTGTACGCTCTGCCGAGAATCCTTTCTCGGCACCGGCTTCAGGACCGAGAAGGGATTCTCGGTCCAG